>NZ_CAIKKU010000451.1 GCF_903828115.1 uncultured Thiodictyon sp.
CCGTTAGCCGGTCGACGGCGCGTCAGCGCGCCCCGGGTCCGGCTAAAGCCTCGACCTCCGGTGTGAGACCTCGGGGCAGCGGCCGAAACGATGATCAAGCTCCGTCGCGAAGACGGTGTAGGGCGGATGCCCGCAGGGCGATCCGCCATTGCTCAGGCACCGAAGCGGCGGAACCGCCTGCGGCATTCCGCAGCCCAAGGTTTCCGCTCTGATGCGCGGGAGACTGTCCGGTTCATTATCGGGCCTACCCTTGCCGATCCTGCCCGCCTATTCGGAGGTAACCGTTTAGCCCCCCTGTTCCTAGCCCCTCGCGGACGGCCTTGACGTAGTTCCGGCGAGCCACGCCCGGTCCGCACAGCGGAGCCTACGGGAAGGCTCCGCGCCCGTAGGGTCCGCTGTGCGGACCAGCGACCGCGCGGTTGGCGGGATGCCCGGGATGATGATGAATGCCGCACCGACGATCATAAGCCTACGCGACAAAGCTCGACGGTCCTGGCAAACTATGGCACAAGCTCCTAAACGAGGGCGCGCAAGCGCCGCCACGCCATCGCCATGCACCTGAGCGATCACGACCTCAGACAATTCGACGACGCCTACCTGGAGACGCTCACGTCGGCGCAGGCGCGGGCGTTGTTGGGCAAGGCGCTGGCGGATCTGAAGGCCGCGCGCGAGCGGCTGGGGCAGAACCCCTCCAACAGTTCGCGACCACCGAGCACACGGTTGCCCTGGGAGGGGGTTGGCGGTCAGGAAACGCCCGCTGGCGAGTCTGGAGTTCCGGGGACAGTTTACTCAATTACGTCTGCCGCGGAGCATGAAATAAGTAAACTGTCCCCCGAACTCACAGCGCGATCAGGATGCGGCGCTGCTCGACGGGTTGGCCGTATTCATTGACCGGGTGGCCCGGTCCTAATTCATCAGCGGGAGCGTCCTATGTCCTGTTCACGCATCCAACTCGGCCCCGGCGGTCCGGACTTCAGCCGCTTCGTTATGGGCTACTGGCGCCTGCTGGAGTGGGGCCTGGCGACGCCTCAACTCATTGCGTTCATCGAGCAGGGACTGGCACTCGGAATCACCACGGTGGACCACGCCGACATCTATGGCGATTACCGGGTGGAGGCGCGTTTCGGTGAGGCACTGGCCCAGGCGCCGGGGCTGCGTGAGCGGCTCGAGATCGTGACCAAGTGCGGGATCGGGCTCGTCTCATCGCAACGCCCCCGCCATCGCGTCAAGCACTATGACACCAGCCGCGACCATATCCTGGCCGCGGTCGAGCGCAGCCTTGCCAATCTGCAGACCGAATTTGTCGACCTCCTGCTCATCCATCGCCCGGACCCGCTGCTGGACGCCGATCAGGTGGCGGCGGCCTTCGTGACGCTGCGGGCCGCGGGTAAGGTCCGTCACTTCGGGGTGTCCAACTTCAATCCGCACCAGTTCGAGCTATTGCAGGACCGGCTACCGTTTGCCCTGGTTACCAATCAACTGGAGATCTCGCCCTATAACCTGCCGGTGTTCTTCGACGGCAGCCTGGATCTGTGCCAGCGGCGGCGTATCCATCCTATGGCCTGGAGTTGTCTGGGCGGCGGGCGGCTGTTCGGCGGGGGCGATGAGAGCGGCCGGCGACTGCGCCGGGTCCTCGGGGAGGAGTCCACGGCGGCCGGCGGGTGCAGCCCGCAGCAATTGGTCTATGCCTGGGTGATGGCCCATCCGAGCGGGCCCCTGCCCCTGATCGGCAGTGGCCGGATCGAGCGGGTGCGCCACGCGCTCGAGGCCGAGCAGATCGTGCTGGACCGGCAGGCGTGGTTCCACATCCTCGAGGCGGCGGCGGGGGCGGAGGTGCCCTGAGGAGTCGTGTTGGTCGCAGGCCGCAAAGGCGGAACCGCCTGCGGCGTTCCGCCCTACGCCGGCTGTCCGGTTTCTCGACTGACCGGCTGTTCCGTTTTGAGTTTCTTTAGCCGGATTGCGGGTAAACGTTTCAATGTTTGATTTCCTGGATCCACATCAATGCCAACGGACTCTAAGGCGGTAACGCCCAAGATGGGTTCCGTTCCAGGATCTCCAAAGATAATCGTTCCACCGACAATCTCCCCCATAAACTCGATGTCCCCTGTTGTAATGTCCATCTTGATCTCGCTACCGTCTGCAAGCTCGTAGATGCGCTGTGCCTTTGGGGCAAGGCCAATGGCTTCAAGAGCATCTCTTGGAACAAGAGAATCCGTTGCATTTGTATCGACTAGAAACAGCCCTTCCCATGACCTCTCCGGGCTTGCAGGATTCCTGATTGTCACCGTCACATGCGCTGCGCCCATAAGTCACCTCAACATTTGCCCGTATCGAGCTTCGCCGAAAGGACGCCGCCCAAGGCGCCAGGAAGTATAAGAATTCTCTCACAAAGGCACAAAGACACAAAGAAGAATAAGGAATGATCACGCCAAGGCGCCAAGCTCGCCAAGAAATCCAATATGCTGGATGCAGTATCCAAGTCACCCGCTGGTTGAATTGCCCAACGCCGATAAGGTACTGAAAAACCTTGGCGAGCTTGGCGCCTTGGCGTGACGACTGCTTGTTCCAGGGTGAAGCCCGAGGCGACCCGGCAGGACTGTAGGGCGGATGCTCGCAGGGCGATCCGCCATTGCTCAGGCACCGAAGCGGCGGAACCGCCTGCGGCGTTCCGCCCTACGCGGGCTAATGGACTTCCTTCCATCCAGGATCTAACATCCCCGAATCCAACCGCTATCCAGGTGATCCCCATGTCCGAGCCTGTCCGCTGGACTATCGCCGTCTCCGCAGAGACAGACCGCGCACTGCGCGCCTTTCTGGACGACTCGGGCCTTGGCTGCGAAGACTTGGCGGCTTTTGTCGAGGACGCGGTGCGCTGGAGGGTCATGGACCGCAGGGTTCAGAAGATAAAGGACCGGAACGCCGATACCGACCCTGAGGCTCTGCAAGCCGTCATCGACGAGGCGGTGCGATCGGTTCGCAACGAGTCGGTCGTCGAGCGCCAGTCCGCAACCTCAGACGGCCCTCACTAATCCAGCGAGGTGGGCCGACTCGTCAACGACATTCGCCGTCTCGCACTCATGTCCGAGCCTCTTCACACCGTCACCCGCTCTCCAGACCCGAACGATGATTTTCTCCTGGCCGTGGTGGAAAGCGCGAGCGCCGATTTTCTCGTTACCGGCGACAAGAGCGATTTATTGGCGCTGCATACCCATCGCACAACGCGGATCGTCTCCGCGCGTTTGTTCGCCGATCTGCTCGACCATTGATCGCAGAGAGAACGCAATCGGCGAGACGAAAGAAAAGGGGCCGGGCTCGATGTGTTTGTCCTGACACAGAAAATTAATTCGATCCGGGAATCTTTTCCATGCCGTGAATTAAGTAAACCGTCCCCAGAACTGCGTCTTCTTCAAAGTAGGACACGAAATGCTTCGATTGTAAGGCCAGCATCTCTGACAATGCCGCCCATAGTAAATGCTTTGACGGGATTGTGACGAGGAATCGTAATCAAATGTCCGCCGTCGCTCATGACAATGTGTTTGCCTTGTCTGATTATGCGAAATCCGGCCTTTTCAAAGGCGCGAACTGCGTCGAGATGATTGACGCCTGGCAGCTTTGACATATCGGCTCATGAGGCGAATTGTGTGATGCCACACAGTACCCTGAGGAATTCCACAGAGCATGTCTTGATATTGTGAGCCCATTCATGAATAGCGACGTACTGCTGTAGATATACCTTGTTCACACCACGAAATGGGCGAAGG
>NZ_CAIKKU010000452.1 GCF_903828115.1 uncultured Thiodictyon sp.
CCTTCGCCCATTTCGTGGTGTGAACAAGGTATATCTACAGCAGTACGTCGCTATTCATGAATGGGCTCACAATATCAAGACATGCTCTGTGGAATTCCTCAGGGTACTGTGTGGCATCACACAATTCGCCTCATGAGCCGACCTTCATCCCGGCCTTTACATGGGCGGCCAGGGCGCTGTCCATGGTGACGGCGTGCAGGGCGAACCAGGCCGGGAGTTGCTCCAGGACAAAGGCCCTGGCGAGCGCGATGCGCCCGCCGGCGCCCAGTCGCGACCGCAGGGCGTCCAACTCACCCAGGATCCGGGCGTGCTCGGCGGTGTGTTCCGCGCTGGCCGGGAACGCGCTCTGGCGCATCAGCGCATCCTCGTTGGCGAAGTGGGCGCGCGTGTGGTTGATCAGGTCCTGATAGAGGTAGACGAAGGCGGCATTGCCTGGCTCCGCCATGCGGTTGAGGAGTTCGACGAATTCCCGGTGCGTGCAGTCCATGGCCGGCACGCCGAGCAGGAAACGGGCCTCGAAGTCGTCGATCAGGGGCATGGGTCTTGCGCTCAGCGGTCGGCCTCGTGATGGGCGGGGAGCTATGGCGCTGCCCGGTCTGCCGCTCCCTCACCCGCGGCGCCTGCGGCGGTGAGCAGGTCCGGGATATCAGCCGCGATGATCTCGATGCCTAAACGCTCGCAGAAACGCTGCTCCTTCTGGGTCGGCTCCGGGATCAGGGCCCAGCCGGGGGGCGTGGCGGCCGCATAGATCATATCCGACATGACCATGCGGTCGGTATCCCTCAAGAATCGCAGACCCAAAAAGGCATAGCGCCGGCCCTGCCGGTAGGTCTTGAGGAAGGAGGGGATGGCGAAGCCGCCCATCAGTTCGGTAATGTAATCGACATAATCGGCGTCGGAGGCGATGTAGGTTGCGTCCGGGCGCGGGCTTCCCATGGGCTTGAAGAGGACCGGCAGTGAGGGGTCGACGGCGTCCTGCTCCAGTTCCCGGTAGGTTTCCCCGTCATAGTGATCGATACGGAAGCGGTAGTTGGTCCCGCCGATGCGGCTGATCCCGCGCACCAGGGTGTGGGGGCGGGCGGCGTAGGAGTCCTGGAGTTGGGTGTCGCGGTTGATGTCGATCACATAGGGCGGCAGGCAGGACTGGAGCCAGTCGTGCAGGGGGGCGCGGGTCCAGGCGCGCTGCCCGTAGGTCGTGTCCAGGAAGCGATGGACGGCCTTGCGCCCACGCTTGAGTTCCACGTCCATGGCCGCCCGGGGGAATTCCCACATGAGCCGGGCAGACATGGGTTTGCCGTTGTTCAGCGCAATGATCAGGCTGTCACTGTCGGCCGGGATGGGCTCCCCGTTGGCGAGGTCGCGCACGCCGGCGAGCGCCCCGGGGCCGAGATAGGGGACGATGTCGCCGGTGGCGATGCCGCGCGCCAGTGTTTTCAGTTGTTCTGTAGCCATGATCAGTCGCTCGTTGCTGCCGTTGGTCCAATACCTAACGCAAAAATTGCGCCAGGTACGGCAGTTAGCGGTCGACGATGCTAACCAGCAGGTTTATTTGCGCTCATTTGCGTTCATTTGCGGCCAAATACTCTTTTTGGGTTAAAGCGCTTCCCAAGCCGACGACGAGTCTCGGACGGTATCGGGGGGCTGCGCCTCGCCCTACCAGGTCCTCCCCGGATCGCCGCACCGACAGGCCGCGGGGCGCGACGCTCTCGAGCGCCTTGTCGTCTTCCGGACAGGCCGGGGCGGGTTGCAGGGGCCGGGTGTCCTGTGCTTTCGTGTACATCCGCGCCCGCCCAGCGGCGGGAACGGCCGTGGTTCGCGCAGGAAATATGCGCTGAGGGTGATCTGAGTCAACGTTTCGGTCTTTTTCGGCGTTAAACTGAAAGCAGACGTGCTCGCTGAACGCACGGGGGGTCGCGGACCCGCCCCCCGTTAATTCGCAACGATTACGATGCCGCCGGCGGACCTCGGAGTGGGGCCGACCAGCGCTCCAGGCGCCCCCATGCACAGCGATTCAACCAATCGTTCGGTCCCGGCCTCCTCTGTGGTCTATTGGGGTAGCGACGCCGGCCTGCCGCACCGGATTCGCCCCTTGCTCGAACGCGCGGGCATCGCGCTGCGCATGTCCGAGGGGCCGGGGGATGCCCCGTCCGTCCCCGCGGACGCGGGCGGCTGCACCGTCCTGATCCTCGACACTGCCCTGCTCGGCGCCGACCAGACGATCAAGGCGTTCGTGGACGCTGTGCAGCCGCCGATGACCAAGCCGCCGCTGCTGGTGGTCATCGCCCATTCGCGCGCCATCGAGTGGCGTCTCCAGGCAATGCGTGCCGACGCTGCGGCCTTTTTCGTCGCGCCAGTGGCGGCCGGCGAACTGGTCGAGCGGCTGATTACCCTGTGTCGGCCCGGGCACGGGGAGGCGTCGCGGGTCCTGGTGGTGGATGACAGCGCGACCCAGGCACTGCTCACCGAACGCGTTCTGATGGCCGCGGGTTTCGTGGTACGGACCCTGATCGACGCCGCCCTGGTACTGGACGTCGTCGCGGCCTTTGCGCCCGATCTGATCCTGATGGACCTGCACATGCCGCTGGCCAGCGGCGCCGAATTGGCCGCCATCATTCGCGACGAGGCGACCTGTCGCTGGGTGCCGATCCTGTTGTACTCGGTCGAGCGTGACCCGGAGCGTCAGGCCGGCGCCCTGAGCCTGGGCGGCGATGCCTTCCTCTCCAAATCGATCCGACCGGACCTCCTGGTCCGCGCCGTAACCCACCGGATCGAGGTCACTCGTACCCTGCGCCGGACCTTCGGCGATGCCGATCACCTGGACCCCGACACGGGCCTGGCGACCCGCCGCCATTTCTTCAGTCACCTGGAGCGGGCCCGCACCGGGTCGGACGGCCCGCCGCCCGGCCAGGGGCTCCTGGTGGTTGCGCTGGAAGGGGCGGGCCGGCTCGATGAGCAACGCGGTACCGGGGCGGCGCTCCTGGCGACTGACCGCATCGGCAGCCTGATCGTCGACCGCCTGGAGCAGTCTGACCTGGCGGTCCGGCTGGACGACTATCGTCATGCGCTGTTGATCCGGCGTGAATCGGACGAGGCCCTGCGCACCCTTGCCGAGGGGTTGCGGGCGGCGGTCGCGGCGATGCCCATCCAGGTCGCGGGCAGTAGCGTTACGATCGGCGTCAGCGTCGGCGTCGGCCGGTTGAGCCCCAACCCGGTGGATGCCGTCACCCTCATCGCCCGGGCCGCGGACGCCTGTGACCGCGCCCTGGCGGCCGGCGGCGGCTGCACCCTGGCCGACGAGCCGCCGGCCGCGGCGCCGGTGGACGCGGTTCACGAGGGACGGATCACCGCCATGGTCGCACGCGCGCTGGGCGGTGCCGACCGCGCGAGCGGCTTCCGCCTCTTCTACCAACCCATGATCGCCGTGCAATACCAGGAACTGCGGTTTGTGGAGGTCATGCTGTGCCTGGCGGCGGGCGACAGTGCGCTGATGGCCGCGGCGGACTTCCTGCCGAGTGCCGAGCGTGCCGGGCGGGTGGCCGAGATCGACCGTTGGGTCATGGTGCGCGCGCTCACGGTCCTGATGCACCAGTGCCATGCCCAGCCGGGCTTGCGGCTCTTCGTCCGCCAACACATGGTGAGCCTGACCCAGGACGGCTGCGTTGCCTGGTTGCGCGCCCAGGTGCTGGCGCACGGTCTGTCCCAGCGCCGCCCGATCCTGCAACTGAGCCTGGACGACCTGCTCATTCACCGTCAGACGGGCGCCGTCCTCGTCGGCGTGCTGCGCAAGATCGGGATCGAGGTCTGCGTCATGGACCTGATCGACAATCCGGCCGCCCTGGCCCTGGTAGCAGAAATACGACCGCCCTTCGTCAAGCTCGCCGCCGCCATGGCGCGGGAGACCAAGCCGGCGCGTCTGACCGAACTGGTCGGGCAACTGACCCGCGGCGGCGCCGAGGTGATTGCCTCCGGGATCGACGCCCCGGCCCTGGTCGGCGCGGTCTGGGCCAGCGGCGTACGCTTCGCCCAAGGCGCGGCGATCCAGGCGCCGCTGCCCGAGCCGGTGTTCGATTTGGGGGAGGTGGAGGCGGGGTAGGAAGGAATGCTGTCCGCACATGAACGCAACTGAAGTAAAGTGGACCCCAGGTCTTGGGCATGGGGTCCCACTTTATTGATCTCGGCCGACTGCCGTGCCGCAGCATGGTCGGGAGATTCCTGGTGAGTTTGCGACGGTAGGGGTTGGGCCAGGTGTTGGCCCTGCGAGGACGCTGCCGACCTGTGACACTCTACACACCCTATCCCGAACACATTTGCTCCCACCTTAGACTCCTGATAGCGTTGACCCTCGCCCGCAATCTGATCCAGGATGCAAAGAAAATAGGGTGGCACAGAGATGGTTCGTCACATCCCCTGCGGGACCTTCGTCAACGCAAGCGAACGCATCGCTTGCGAGCGGCTGCGCGCCAAGCTCCAGGGCGCCGAAGGCGACTGGATCATCCTCTCCAACCTGAGTCATGCCCAGCACACCGGTGCCCGCGCGGACGAGATCGACCTCGTCGTCATCGGCCCGCCCGGCATCTGCACCGTCGAGGTCAAGCACTGGGATGCGGTCTACCTGCGCAAGGACGCGCTGACCGTCGACCACGAGGCCGACCGCATCGACGCCAAGGCGAAGCGGGTCGCCGGCCGGCTGCGCACCGGCCTGGATGTCGGTTTCGTCGCGGGTAAGTTGCTGCTGACCAAGGGCGAGCTTCGCTTCCCGTCCGACCGGCGACCCAAGCCGCGCGGTATCCCGGTGTTCGGACTGCCCGAGTGGCAGGAACTGCTCAACGTCGGCGGCGGCCAACGCCTGTCACCCGATCAGATCGCCTTGGCGGCCCGCCTGCTGGGACCGCGGGTCAAGGTCGCCCTGGATGGCGACCTGCGCCGCTTCGCCGGGCTCATCAACCTGGAGCGGCTGTCGGCACCCGCCGACGCCTTCCATCGCATCTATCGCGGCCAGCACCCCACCCGGCGCGACCGCGTCATCCTGCACCTGTACGACCTGTCGGCCAACGAGGACAAGGACGCACTCACGCTGGCGCGGCGCGAATTCGACAGCATCCAGCACTGGCAGAAGGCCCAGTTCATCCCGAGCCTGCTGGACTCCTTCCAAGAGGCCGAGGGCTATCCCGGCGAACTGCACTTCTTCTCGCTGGTCGACCCCGCTGCCCCGAGCCTCACCGAACGGCAGGCCGATCCCGGCTGGGACTCACCGGCCAGGCTCGCCTATGCCCGTGCCGCCGTCGCCGCCTTGCAGGAATTCCATCGCCCGCAGGACCCGCAGGCGGGACCGGCCTTGCACCGGCAGTTGACACCGCGCAGCCTGCGGGTGCGGCACAACAATCAGCCGCTCTTTACCGAACTCAACCTGACCCGGTTGCAGGATGCCGTCACCGTGGCCCCGGCGCGGCTAGACTGCGGCGAGCTGGCGCCCTTTTTCGCCCCGGAGGTGCGCGCGGGCGGTCTCGGCGTTGCCGATACCCGCTCCGACAGCTTTGGCCTGTGCGCGTCACTGCTGCTACTGTTCGACGGGACCGATCCTCTCTCCCTCGGCATCGCGCCCGTACTGGAGGCCGGTTGTGCCCCGGCCCCGGCGGATCGCGCGACGCTGGACGAGATCGCCGCCCGGCTTGCCGCCCTCGCCACGGCCCCGGAGGCCCACACGGATCTGGCGCCAAGCCTGCCCCCCGCCGAGTATTGGGACGAGGACACCGTGGTCCCGTTCCAGCAGTCGCGCTACAAGATCCTGGGCCGGCTGGGGCAAGGCGGTGTCGGGCAGACCTTCAAGGTGGTCGAACTGGACCAGGGGTCGGACGAGCGCTTCGGCACCTATGTGGCCAAGCTGGTCCGTCACGCGGAAGATGGTAAGGTCGCCATCCACGCCTACCGGCTGGCCCGCGCCTACACCACGCATCCCCACCTCTCCGCCATCCACGAGTACGCCGCCGAGTGGGAACAGGACCGCTTTGTGGCCCTGCTCAAATGGGTGGAAGGCACCCCCTTGCACGACCTCGCCGGGGTGCTGCCCATCCTCGCCGAGGACTTGGGCGAGGCGTCCGACGAGGCCCTCGCGCGGCGCTGGCTGCACCAGATCTGCACCGGGCTCGATGCGCTGCATCGAGTTGGGCTGGTGCATGGCGATGTCAGCCCGCGCAATATCATCGTCGGCGGCGGCAATGCCGTGCTCACCGACTACGACACCGTCGCCCGCACTGGTCAGATACCGCGGGGCGGTACCCTGCCTTACGCGAGCCCGGCGGTGCAGGCACGCACCGCCATCGCCCCCGCCGACGACCTCTATGCCCTGGCCGCAAGCCTGTTCCAGGCCCTCACCGAACGCGACCCCTTCACCCACGGCCCCGAACGACGCAAGGACCTGGGTCTCTGCTGGGACGGCATCGACGGCCTGAGGCGCCTGCGTCCGTTCCTCGACCACGCGACCGACCCCGACCCTGGCCGCCGCTTTCGGGACGCCGCCGAGGCCCTGACCATCCTGGATGCACTGGAGGCGGAGACGGCCGATCCAAGCAGCGGCATCCCAACCCGGCCGACGGCTGCCGAGCCCCCGCCGCCGCCCCTGTCCGCCAACACCAATCCCTGGCTGGACGAACTGCTGCGCACCTACCCCGGCTCCCGTCACGGAGTGCGCGAAACCCGCGGCCTGGACTCGGCGTTCGCGATCTCGACCTATGTGGAGACCCGGCTCGATCAGGTGTTGTTCGACGACATTGAGGCGGGGCGCGTCAACCTCGTGATCCTGTTCGGCAACGCCGGCGACGGCAAGACCGCCTTCCTGCAACACCTGGCCCGCCGCCTGGGCCTCGGCGAGATCCATTCCTCCCGCCGGGTCTGGGAGACC
>NZ_CAIKKU010000453.1 GCF_903828115.1 uncultured Thiodictyon sp.
CGTGATCGGATTGTTCGATTACGACAACGACAACGACAACGACGCCTGGTCCGAGAGGCGGTCCGGTCGCGGTAGGGTACACATCAGTTCTGATCGTGCCCGGCAGGTTCTCTCCCTTTGCAATCACCCGTCACCTTCGGCTAAAATCCTAAGGCTAAATTTCAGCCCAACACATCCTCTGGAGACACAAGGACCCCATGCCCAGCGTCCGCGTCAAAGAAAACGAGCCATTCGAAGTCGCCATGCGGCGGTTCAAGCGCTCCTGCGAAAAGGCAGGTGTGCTCGCCGAAGTCCGTCGTCGTGAGTTCTACGAGAAGCCTACCTCCGAGCGTAAGCGCAAGAAGGCGGCCGCCGTGAAGCGTCACCACAAGAAGTTGCAGCGCGAGTCGCGCCGCTGGGAACGTCCTTACTGAGCGCGCCCGATCGGCCCCGCCGGTCCCCCGCGCGCAGCGCCCCCTGGGCTACCCCAGGGGAGTCGTTCCACCAACGTCACCCCTCCCGCCGGCTTGTCTGCCGGTCATGCGCCCGTGGTGCGCCGCCGGGGCCGGTGACCTGGAATTTTCTCTCCAACCGCAGAGCTTAGATACCATGCTCAAGGCGCAAATCCAAGCCGACATGAAGACCGCCATGAAGGCGGGCGAGAAGACCCGCCTCGGGGTCATCCGGCTCATCCTGGCCGCGGTGAAGCAGCGCGAGGTGGACGAGCGGATCGAACTGGACGACACCCAGGTGTTGGCCGTGCTCGATAAGATGATGAAGCAGCGGCGCGATTCCATCGAGCAGTTCGGTGCGGCCGGTCGCCAGGACCTGGTTGACGTCGAGCGCTTCGAGGTCGAGGTCATCCAGGGCTACCTGCCGCGGGCACTCGACGAGGTCGAGTTGGCCGCGCTGGTCGAGGCGGCGGTCACGCAGAGCGGCGCCGCGGCGATGAGCGACATGGGCAAGGTCATGGCGCTCTTGAAGCCCCAGGTCCAGGGCCGTGCGGACATGGGGGCCGTCAGCGCCCAGGTGAAGCGCCGTCTCGGGGTCTGACGGGGTTCGCCCCATGCCCACAGTTTTCCCGCGACTGCCCTGACGCGAACGCATGGCCGGCAGAATCCCCCCGCAGTTTATCGACGACCTCCTCGCCCGCACCGACATCGTCGAGCTGATCGCCGGCCGCATCCAACTGCGCAAGGGCGGGAAGGACTATCAGGCGCGCTGCCCCTTCCACGACGAGAAGTCCCCGTCCTTCACGGTCAGCCGTGAAAAACAGTTCTACCACTGCTTCGGCTGCGGCGCCCATGGGACCGCTATCGGCTTCCTCATGGAGTACGACCGTCTGGGTTTCCGCGAGGCGATCGAGGACCTGGCCCGGCGCGCCGGGCTTGAGGTCCCGACCGAGGGGGCCGCCATGCCGACCGGCCCGGACCAGGCACCGCTCTATGCCCTGCTGGAGCAGGCCGCCCAGATCTACCGCCGCCAACTGCGCGAGCATCCGGAGGCGCCCCAGGCGATTGACTACCTGAAGGGCCGGGGCCTGAGCGGGGAGATTGCCGCCCGCTACGGTGTCGGCTTCGCCCCTTCCGGCTGGGATTTCCTGCTGGCGAGGCTCGGGGCCGACCCGGCGGCGCGCGAGCGCCTGTCCCAGGCCGGTCTCATTACCGAGCAGGACGGCAAGCGCTACGACCGCTTCCGCAGCCGCATCATGTTCCCGATCCGCGACCGCCGGGGGCGCGTGATCGGCTTCGGCGGCCGGGTGCTCGGGGACGGCAAGCCGAAGTATCTGAATTCACCTGAGACGCCGGTCTTCCACAAGAGCCGCGAACTCTACGGCCTCTATGAGGCACAGCAGGCGCGGCGCAAGTTGGACCGATTGCTGGTGGTGGAAGGGTATCTGGACGTCATCGCGCTGGCCCAATTCGGCATCGACTACGCGGTTGCGACCCTGGGGACCGCCACCACCTTGGAACATCTACAGGTATTGTTGCGCTCGGCGCCGGAACTGGTGTTCTGCTTCGATGGGGACAATGCCGGGCGCGGGGCCGCCTGGAAGGCCCTGGAGGCAGCCCTGCCGTTGGCCACCGGCAATCAGTCGTTGCGCTTCCTCTTCCTGCCCGAGGGGGAGGACCCGGACACCCTGGTTCGCGCCGAGGGCCAGGCGGCCTTCGAGCGGCGGCTTCAGAAGGCTGAACACCTCTCGATTTTTCTGTTCAATCAACTGAAGGAAGCCGTCGGCGATACGATTACGGGCGATGGCCCGATGCGTCTGACTGCCCTGGCGAAGCCGTTGATAGACAAAGTACCTGTCGGCATATACCGAGATACCCTCAACGCCCGGCTGGCGAGACTGACGAATATCGCCCCGCCGCCACAGGGGCGCACGGGGAGACCGCGGCGCGCGGTGCAGACGCGGCAGCCCATCCGGCTGAGTCTCGTCGCCCAGGCGATTGCGCTGTTGCTTGATCGTCCCCAATTAGCAGCCGAGGTCAGCTTGCTGCCGAATGACTGGCGGCGCCTGGATAACCCCGGAGTCCAGGTCCTGGTCCAGTTGTTGGACACCATCGCCGCTTCTCCGACCATCAACAAGGGGACCTTGATCGAGCGTTGGCGCGAACACCCTCACTTTGACTACCTCCAGCGGCTCAGCGTGGCGCCCTTCTTGGACGCTATTCCAGTTGATGGACATGCAGCCGAGTTCATTGGTGCCCTACAGGGACTGAGCAAGGAGGTGCGGGACGCCGAGCGCGTGCGACCCCTCAATCGGCGCAGCACTGCGGATTGGACCGAGGAAATGCGTGAGCAGATGGGCCGGGAGGCCGAGTCGGCACGAATCCGGCGGCATTGATGGTGTTGAGGCATTTGCGCTGTGCCCAGATGTTGTGGTCACTGGGGCCTTACAGGCACTAGATGATGCGGTTTTTCCGTCACAGCGCAAATGCCTCGTGTTCGTGCGCTCTAGAAAATCTTGAGCCCTTGTGCTACAATGATCAGTTCACCGCGCGGCCTAAAATACGTCTAGCTGAGCATGTCCGGCCGGCCATGTTCGCCTGATAAGTTCACCCGAGAATGGCAAGGTTACCCATGGATCAAGAACAGCAACAGTCCCAGCTGAAGCAGCTCATCGCCAAGGGCAAAGAGCAGGGTTTCCTGACCTATTCCGAGGTCAACGACCACCTGCCGCCCGGCATCGTCGAGCCCGAACAGATCGAAGACATCGTTCGGATGATCAATGACATGGGGATCGCGGTCCACGAGACCGCCCCCGACATGATCGACCAGACGCTAAGCGACAACGCGGTGTCGGACGACGATGCGGCCGAGGCCGCCGCCGCCGCTATCGCGAGTGTCGACAGCGAGTTCGGCCGCACCACCGACCCGGTACGCATGTACATGCGCGAGATGGGCACGGTGGAACTGCTCACGCGCGAGGGCGAGCTCAAGATCGCCAAGCGCATCGAAGAGGGTCTGAATCAGGTCCTGTCCTCACTCTCCGTCTACCCCAAGTCGGTGCAGAAGCTGATCGAGATCTTCGAGCGGGTCGAGCGCGAGGAGACCCGACTGGCCGACGTCATCTCCGGGTTCCACGATCCCGACGCGGACCTGGCGCCGCCGCCCGCCGCGGCGGCCGC
>NZ_CAIKKU010000454.1 GCF_903828115.1 uncultured Thiodictyon sp.
ATAATGCAATAACAGAAATAGAAGCATTGCGGGTAGCCCGCAATGGCTATTTTAGCAGAGTTAAGAATCCGGAAAAACGCTTTCTGAAGAAAATTTATAGCCTTGTTTTCTCAGGAAAAAAATCTCGCCGGGAATTGCTGATGTATCACGAGACTAAACGCCTATGGTGCCTGAAGCCGGCATCCTGCCGACCTCAGACACCAGGCGCGACGCGCAGGCCGGGGACGCCGACGGCCACCCGGGGCCGGCGGCGCGCCGCTCCAATTGCATCGGACAATCGGGTGGTGCTTACGCCTGGGCCTCGAGGAAGGCCCGCAGCCCCTGCTCCTCATCCTTGGTCAGCGAGGTCTGGATGACCTTGCCCTTGCCCTTGAACTGCTCCAGACCGGCCAGCACCTTATCCGGCGTAACCTTCTTCACCAGGATGAAGACCGCGGCGCAGCCGGGCTGGAACTGCTCGGCCAGGGTCTTCATAAAGGCATCGTCGATCCCCAGGTCGGTAAAGCGCCCGGACAGGGCCCCGGCACCGGCGCCCACGGCCGCCCCCAAGAGCGGGTTCAGGAACAGCATACCGATCAGGAGCCCCCAGAAGCCGCCGGTGGCCGCGCCCATGGCGGTCAGATTCATGGCCTGGTGCAGCTTGATCTTGCCCGCCGCGTCCTTGGTCACGATGACCACGTCTTCCATCTCGATCAGATACTCCTTCTGCATCTGCACCAGCGCGGCGCGCAGTTCAAAGGCCAGTTGTTCCTCGGGAAACGAGACGACGATCAGATTGCTCATGTGCCTGCTCCTCAGTGCTATTGGAAGGTGATCTTGCCGGTGATGATCCGCACATAGGTGGCGATCACGCCGTCACCGGGCTTTAACTTATCCAGCAGTGCCTTGTCCTTGACCGTCAGGGTCACGGTCTTCTCGGGACCGCGCAGCGTGACATGCGAGTTGGCCCGATCGACGGACTCCACCTTGCCGTACAGCTTGAGCTTCTCGGTGATGGTCCCGGCGGGCTTGGAGCCCGGATCGGGCTGCACCTGGGTGTCGCCGATCGCCCCCATAGAGCCGGCGTCGCGCCCCGTCTCCAGATCGACCAGCACCGCCTCGGTGGTGGTGGCGGAGAGCTTGTCACCGATCTTGATCCCGTCGATGCGCTTGACCTCCTTGGGGATATCGACAACCTCGAAGTGACCGTCCGGGACCTTGATGGTCATCTGCCGGGTCTCTTTGTTGACCGCCACGATGGTGCCGGTGATCTCAGTGACGGTCGCCCCGCCGGCAATCGGGGTCGTGGTATCGGCCAGGGCCGACGGGGCGAGGCCCGCGGCACCGACGGCGAGACAGGCGGCCAGGGCCAGGGACAAGGGCTGTTTTTGCATCGGGTGAACTCCTGAAGGGTTTCATTGTTGGTCTGACGTGCGCGCAACACCGGAAACGGTACCCGGGAACCCCGGCCGCTGCAACCGTTGCGACCGCGAAAACCCTCCTGAACAAGATTTAACCTGCCGGAAAGGTCACGGATACGCCGACGCGCCCACAATTCGTACCACCAGAGCGGGTACGGACCACCTGACGGCCATGAAGGGAGCGCCGGCCACCCCGGAAGATGAAAGTCCCCGTGGGAGCGGCTTGCAGCCGCGATGCGACGCCGCGATCACCTGCGACGCCACGGCAGCTTGCCAGGCCCCGTCGCGGCTGCAAGCCGCTCCCACAGGACCGTAGCCGGACTTTCACGTTAAAGCACCCGGTTCCTGACCCCAACTCCAAGACCTGCGCCGATCAATCGGCAGGAACGAAACCCCATGGCGACTGACCATACCAATCAAGTCCGCACCCACCGGACCCCGACGCATCACGGTAAGACCCTGGCCCGCGGCGCGCTCGCCGCCGCCGTCGCACTCGCCCTGGCGATCGGCGGCGGCGTTGCCGCCCAAGCCCCGGCGCCGCCCGCCGCCACGACCGGCGCGGCCGCCGTCGTCGCACCCTCCATGCCGAGCTTCGCCGACGTGGCCGAGCGGGTCGCCCCCGCCGTCGTCAACGTGACGGTCGTTGCGGCGGGTATGCCGGAGCAACGGTCGCGCGCGCACCCGGGTCTTCCCGAGGGGGCGCCGATGGACGAATTCTTCAAACGCTTCTTCGAGCAGCCAGGCATGCCGCACGGGGCGCCCGGCGGCCGTCCCGCCCAGGGTGCCGGCTCGGGCTTCGTGGTCGACGCCACGGGGCTCGTGGTTACCAACAATCATGTAATCGACGGTGCCAATGAGATCACCGTCACCCTGAACGACGCCACCAAGCATAAGGCCACCGTCGTGGGCCGGGACGAGAAGACCGATGTGGCCCTGCTCAAGATCGACGCGGGCCACCCCCTGCCCTTCGTCGATCTGGCCGACTCCCGATCGGTGCGGGTCGGAGACTGGGTGCTGGCGGTCGGTAACCCCTTCGGCCTGGGCGGGTCCGTCACCGCCGGCATCGTCTCGGCGCGCGGGCGTGACATCAACTCCGGCCCCTATGACGACTACATCCAGATCGACGCCCCCATCAACCGCGGCAACTCCGGTGGTCCCCTGTTCGACGGCTTCGGCCGGGTGATCGGCGTCAACACGGCCATCTACTCACCCACCGGCGGTAACGTCGGCATCGGTTTCGCGATCCCCGCGGAGACGGTCAAGACGGTGGTGGCGGAACTGCGCACCGGCGGTCACGTCGAGCGCGGCTGGCTCGGGCTCCAGATCCAGCCGGTGACCGAGGAGATCGCCGCCGCGCTGGGCCTTACGGGCACCGCTGGCGTCCTGGTGGCCGACATCCTGCCGGACGGCCCCGCCGCCGGCAGCGAGCTCAAGCCCGGTGACGTGATCCTCAAGGCCGGCGGCCAGACCATCAAGGACTACAAGGAACTGCCCAAGCTGATCGCCGCCACCAAGGCCGGGACCGCGATGAAACTGGAACTGGTGCGGGCCGGCACCCCGCAGGAGATCACCCTCAAGGTCGGCGCCATGCCCGGCAACGAGCCCCAGGCCAAAAATGACGACCAGGGCGCCGGCGACCAGGGCCGTGCCCAACTCGGGCTCGCCCTGGCGCCGCTCACCCCCGAGGTCCGGCGCGAGTTGGGACTGCCCCCCGATGCCCGCGGCGTCTTCGTCGCCCGGGTCCAGCCCGGGAGTCCCGCCGATGAGGCCGGGATCGAGGCCGGCAGCCTGATCTCCATGGTCGGCGGTCAGTCGGTCAGCACCCCCGCCGAGGTCACCGAGGCAGTGCGCGCCGCCACCGCCGCCAAA
This sequence comes from uncultured Thiodictyon sp., assembly GCF_903828115.1. Taxonomy (GTDB): domain Bacteria; phylum Pseudomonadota; class Gammaproteobacteria; order Chromatiales; family Chromatiaceae; genus Thiodictyon. The sequence goes on from NZ_CAIKKU010000454.1 coordinate 3,270, forward strand.
CGCGGCGCCGTCATGCTGCGGGTCGAGAAGGACGGCCGCCCAATGTTCGTTGCGGTACCCTTCAAGACCTGACGCGGCGCGCCCGCAACCAGTGTCTTGACGATGCGCCCCGGACCGGGAGTCCCCCCACCCGGAACCCGTTTCAGCCATCCCCGGCCATGGACGGCCATTTTTCCCGGTATCATCCACCCATGCGAGTCCTGTTGATCGAAGACGACCGTCAAGTGGCGGAGTACCTGCGCAAGGCCCTGGGCGAGGCCGGCGCGGTCACCGACCATGCCGCCGACGGCCGCGAGGGCCTGCTCATGGCGGCGAGCGGCGACTATGACGCGCTCATCCTGGACCGGATGCTCCCGGGCCTGGACGGACTCGCCATCCTGCGCACCCTGCGCGCCTCCGGCAACCAGACCCCGGTGCTGATCCTCTCCGCCCTGGGGGAGGTGGACGACCGGGTCGACGGGCTGCGCGCCGGCGGTGACGACTATCTGGTCAAACCCTTCGCCTTCTCCGAACTGCACGCACGCCTGGAGGCCCTGTTGCGGCGCGGGGCGGTCGACGCACCCGAGACCCGCCTGCGCGTCGCCGACCTGGAGATGGACCTGCTTAAACGCGAGGTCACCCGCGCCGGACGCCCCATCGCGCTCCAACCGCGGGAGTTCCGCCTGCTGGAATACCTGCTGCGCCACACCGGCCAGGTCGTCACCCGCACCATGCTGCTGGAACAGGTCTGGGACTACCACTTCGACCCCCAGACCAACATCATCGACGTCCACATCAGCCGCCTGCGCGGCAAGATCGACCGCGAATTCGACACCCCGCTCCTGCACACCGTGCGCGGCGCGGGGTATATGCTGCGCGCGCCCTGACCCTATCGTTGTCGTTGTCGTTGTCGTTGTCGTTGTCGTTGTCGTAATCGAATAATCCGACCACGATTACGACAACGACAACGTACTCGGGATCTCGGTCACTACATCAGTTTCGATCGCACCCACGAGGGAATCCAGGGCGTTACGATAACCTCGATTACGATTACGATTACGATTACGACAACGACAACGACAACGACAACGACCGCGACGCCGAAGGCATTCCCCAATTGACTTGTTCACTTGCATGATCTCCCCCCCAATCACCCCCACCGACGCCGGCCGGCGCCGCCATGACCCGTGGGCGCGCACCGCCAAGGTCCTGAAGAGCTCCAGCTTCCGCATCACCCTCTTCTACATGCTCATGCTGTCCGCCTCGGTCGCGGTCCTGCTGGGCTTCATCTACTGGTCCACCGCCGGCTTCATGGACCGCCAGACCGACGCCACCATCGGCGCCGAGATCCAGGGGCTGGCCGAGCAATACCGCCAGCGCGGGCTGCCGGGCTTGAGCACCGTGATCCGCGAGCGCTTCGCCCAGGACCCGACCGGGGCCGCGGTCTACCTGCTGGCCGACCAGACCTTCACGCCCCTGGTCGGCAACCTCGACCGCTGGCCCGCCGGGTTGCCGGACGCCAACGGCTGGATGCACTTTCGGCTGCGCGAGCGCGGCCCGGACCACGCCGAGGAACACGCCGCCCGCGGCCAGGTATTCCGCCTGCATGGCGACCTGCTGCTCTTGGTCGGGCGCGATGTCCGCGACCTGGAGCGCACCCGCCACCTGATCCTCGACGCCCTGACCTGGGGGCTCGCCATGACCGCAGCACTCGCCCTGCTCGGCGGCTGGATCGTGAGCCACCGCGTCCTGCGCCGCCTGGAGGCCATCAACCAGACCAGCCGCGAGATCATGGAGGGCGACCTGTCACGACGCATCCCCATGCGCGGCAGCGGCGACGACTTCGACCAACTCGCCGCCGGCCTCAACACCATGCTGGCGCGCATCGAATCACTGATGGCCGGGGTCCGCCAGGTCTCCGACAACATCGCCCACGACTTGCGCACCCCGCTGACCCGCCTGCGCACCAAGCTCGAACTGCTGCGCGCCGAACTGGGCGAGGACCACCCGGCCGGCGCCGCGGCGCAGGAGACCATCGCCGACGCCGAGGAACTGCTCACCACCTTCAATGCGCTGCTGCGCATCGCCCGCATCGAGTCCGGCGGACGGCGCGCCGCCTTCGCCTCGGTCGACCTGGTCCCGCTGCTGGCCGATCTGGCCGAACTCTACGAGCCGGTCGCCGCCGAGCGCGGCCAGCAACTCGACCTGCAGGCCCCCGCCAGCGCCTGGGTCATCGGTGATCGCGACCTGCTGTTCCAGGCCCTGGGCAACCTGGTCGACAACGCGGTGAAATACACCCCCGAGGGCGGCCGGGTCGCGCTTGCCCTGCGCGACACCGAGCACACCGTGATCATCGAGGTCGCCGACAACGGCCCCGGCATCCCCGCATCACTGCACACCGAGGTCTTCCGCCGCTTCTACCGCGCCGACCACAGCCGCTCCACCCCCGGCAGCGGCCTGGGCCTGAGCCTGGTGCAGGCCGTCATCCAACTGCACAGCGCCACCATCGAACTCCAGCCCAACGGCCCCGGGCTGCGCGTGCTGGTGCGCCTGGAGCGCGCCGCGGCGCCTGAGACCCTGCCGGAACGGCCGCTGCCGGCCGAGCGTTGATTGCGCGGCGCAAACATCGGATGCACACGAACATGCGTAAAGTTCCTGATACCCGCTAGACTTTCGGTCGAGTTCCAGGCCCGGCCGGGACGGGCGCGCAAGCGGGCCAAGGTCGTGCGAGCCGCGGCCCGCCGCGCGCGCGATCCACCGCTGCAGAAGCCCGGGCTGGGGCCGGTGTCAAAGCCATTCTCGCCAGGATTCAGATATGGAGGTGCGCAGTGTCCGCGAATACGAAGCCCGACGACCAGAAACCCACGACCTTTGAAACCCAATTGGAACACGAACTCCGCGCCGTCGCCTGGACGCGCCAAGACATCACGAACGCAAGAAATCCGCAAAGGCCACCGCCAGAACAGGACGACTCCGAACCACCGTCGAAGGGACCTCCGCCATCACCAGCCAGTCCGCAAGGGACACGGCCAGAACCGGGCCGCTGCGTCTACGACCGGGCCTTCGACAGCAACCTGCTCGGGCTGGCGTTCTCAGGCGGCGGCATCCGCAGCGCCACCTTCCATCTCGGCGTCATTCAAGGTCTGGCCAAGCTGCGGCTGCTGCATCGTGTCGACTACCTGTCCACGGTCTCCGGCGGCGGCTATATCGGCGGCTGGCTCACCTCATGGGTGCATCGCCGGGCCGGCGACATCCGCCCCGGCATCCTCGCCGTGGAAGACGCGCTGTGCGGGCCCCGGCCGTCCACGGACAGCGCGGCGTCGCCCCCCGAACCCCGCCAAGTGCGCTGGCTGCGCGAGTTCAGCAACTACTTGACGCCGCGGGTGGGGGCACTCAGCACCGATACCCTGACCGCGGTGGCCACCTATATCCGCAACCTCATTCTCAACCAAACGATCCTCGTTGCCTTCGGCGCCGCGCTGCTGGTTTTGCCCTGGTTCCTCTGTGCCTTATTGCCCCTCTTGAGTGACGGCTGGCTCGAGTTCTGGTTCCTATCCGCCGCCTTGCTGCTCTTCATCGGTTCCTTTCTGGCCGGGCATGAGACGCTGCACGCCCAACGCGGGCGTTGCGCCGCGGGCACCTGCCCGGATACCGACCAGAAAACACCGCGCGTTTATTGGGTCCTGTTCTCGTGCTTTGCGGCGGCGGCCGCTCTCGGCGGCATCGCGATCACCTACAGACCCGAGCTGGCAGGCGGGGGCGGGGCAATACTTTACGGCTGCGCCTACGGCCTCGGCACGTCGGCGGGCTGGTGGCTGGGGATGCACCGCTGCAAGGACGAAGCCCCTGATCCCGATGATCCCGAGCGCGACAAGCGTTGGCGCTGGCTGCCGGTGTGGACCATGGTCGCAGCCGCGGGACTCGGCTTCATGGTCTATCTCTGGGCCGACTTCCTATGGGGCGACTTCGTCGCCGTTACGCCTCATCGCCTTGAAGACCCGTCTCATCATGTGTTTTTCGCTGTCACGCTGGGTCCCCTGGCCCTCCTGGGCGCCATCCTGCTCACCACCACACTGCATCTGGGTCTCAGCGGCCGGCGCCTGCGCGAAGCGGCGCGCGAGGTCTGGAACTGCCATGGCGCACATCAATTGCGCTTTGGGATCATCTGGCTGGCCCTCACGGGTTCGGCACTCTTCGGCCCCCTGGCCCTGATGCTGACCAACACCTGGGTGGCCGCGGCGGGGGGCCTCACCTGGGTCGTGACGACCATCGCCGGGGTCCTGGCCGGCGCCAGTGAAGCCACCGGCGTCAAGACCACCAGCCGGACGGCCGAGCTCGCCGCACGGATTGCCCCCTTCGTATTCGTCCTGGGAGTCCTGTTGGCATTGTCCTATGCGGTGTACCAGACCATGTGGTGGACCTGGGACAAAGACTTGCCGCAACCGTGGCAAACAAGCCCCGCAACGCGAAAAAGTGTGTGTGAATCCGCCGCGGGGGGGGCCGTCTATCAAGTCGCCATCAAGCTCGGCAGCGATGTCGCGTCAGGCACGGTATCCGATGCGCCAGCGGCAACCTACAACTGCCTGCGGGGCTATGTCGAACAGAGTGTCAGGCTGCTCAAGGCACCCGCTAACAATAACCAGGAGAGCGCCGCGCGGCCCTACCCGAAGGCCTTGTCGCTGTTCCTGGCCATTGGCGCCTTACTGCTGGTGGCGACCATAATGAGCTGGCGGGTGGACATCAACGTCTTCAGCCTGCACATGTTCTACCGCAATCGCCTCGAACGCTGCTTCATGGGGGCAAGCAACCTCGCAACGGGGCGCCGCCACCCGCTCACCGGATTGGACCCGACCGATGCACCCAAACTCAAGGACTTGGTGGCCGCGTGGCCGCCGCACGACGGGAACGTCAACGCCTGGCTCGCTCAGCGCCCCTTCCCGATCGTGAACACGGCACTCAATATCACCTCAGCCCAAAATCTCGCCTGGCAGGAGCGCAAGGCCGCCTCCTTCACCTTCACACCGATGTTCTGCGGGTACGAACTCGAAGAGCCCGATGGGCGGCTGCAATCGTGCTACCAGCGCACCCGCGACTATCTGGGCGGCTATCTGGGGTGGATCTCGTTCGGCCTGCCGATCACGGTCTCCGGCGCTGCGGCGAGCCCCAATGGCGGCTACCACACCAATCCGGCCACCGCTTTCCTGATGACCGTCTTCAACGTGCGGCTCGGCTGGTGGATGCCCAATCCACGCTACCTCAGCCAGTGGCACAAGACCGGCCCCAGACTGTCCCTGCTGCTGCTCCTGGAGGAGCTATCCGGAATGAGCAGCGACCGCTGCAAGTACGTATACCTGAGCGACGGCGGACATTTTGAAAACCTCGGGATCTATGAACTGGTCCGCCGCCGCTGCCGCTATATCATCGCCGGCGACGCCGGCTGTGACCCCACGTTCGGTTTCGAGGACCTGGGCAATGCCGTGCGCAAGTGCAAGATCGACCTCGGCATCGATATCGACATCGATCCCCGCGCAATCCGGCCCGATGCGACGACCGGCTACAGTGCATTTCACTGCGTGGTCGGCCGTATACACTACGAACAAGCGGACCAGGCCGCACGCCCCGGCTTCCTCGTCTACCTGAAATCGTCACTCACCGGCGAGGAACCGGCCGACGTCCTGCAGTATGCCGCGGCGCAACGGCATTTCCCCCATGAGAGCACCGCGGATCAGTCCTACACCGAGTCTCAGTTCGAGAGTTACCGCAAGCTCGGACTGCACGTCGCCTGGTCGGTGCTTGCTGACGCGGTCGCCGAGCACCGGAGCCGAAACGCGGATGGCGCGCTGGACATGGAGGAGCTATTCACCACGCTCACCGAGATCTGGTACCCGCCCAGTGCGCAAGTGCAGACCTCCTTCGCCAAATACGGCGAGGCGATCGAGGCGATCTTCGCGACCCTTCGCAAGGACCTCGACCTGGCGTTCCTGGACGAGCAGTTCTATCCCGAGTGGCGGCACCTGATGAATGCGGGGCCGGGCCAGGAAGCGGCCCCGACCACGCGGCTGTTACCGGACCAACCGGCGCAGGTGCGGGCGGGATTCTATTTTTGCAGCCAGCTCCTGCAACTCATGGAGAACGTCTATGTCGATCTCAACCTGGAGACGCAGTACGACCACCCGGACAACCGCGGCTGGATGAACCTGTTCCGGCACTGGTCCTGGGCGCAGATGTTCCAGGTGACCTGGGCCATCTCGGCAAGCACCTACGGTATCCGCTTCCAGCGGTTCTGCCGGCGGCGCCTGAGCCTCTCCCTGGGAACGGTGGCCAGCCGCGCTCCCGTGCCTTTCCACGACCTGGAACAACACGCCGAACTCAACTTCGTTGAGCTGGACCTGGTACGCCGTATCGTCGCTGGGTGTTTCCCGGATTGCCCGAACACCCCGCGTGTCGTTCAGCTCGTACTCCAGGTATTCGGCCCGCTCGCCGAGAAAGACAAGCCGGCGTTTTCGTATCCATTTGCCTTTGCCCTGATCGACGGAAGTGAGGACGAACCCCTGCTCGTCTATTACCGGGTCCAAGACCACCTGCGCGCCACCGGGCTCGGCCGCATGGGACTGTCCGTATTACTGGAGGAAGGCACGGTCAAGGGCGTCGTGGGCCTTGATGATAAGTCCGCCAAAGACCGTCCGGTCGATGGAGTTGTACAGGCGAAAGGTCATGTTCTGCAGGAGGTCAGCGGCCTCGGGGCTGACCGAGGTGGGTCAAACGATCAAGGCCGCAGCGCGCGTGAGGCGGATTGCAAAGCGCAGTTGATGAAAGCCATCCCGGACACGGACTACCCGGCCTTGTATCGTCTGTGGAACTCGGTCGTCACCGCGGCCCAGGAACGCGGCGGAACCCGCGAGATCGACCGACGGGTCTGATTCGCGCCGGCCTGAAGTGATGGGCGCATGGACGCGCCCGCGGACCATCAGTAGCCGCGGCAGGCGGCAGGGCTGGAGCAGAGGGCGAAGGCGATGGAACCCGCAACCTGGACCGACCGCATCACCGCCTGGCGCGCCGCGCCCGATGGCGCGCGGGCGCGTGCCCGCTGGGAACGCATCCCGGACAACGTCGCGCAATCCATGGCGTTTGAGCGCGAACCGGCCATGACGCCGCGGGCCGGGCGAGCGGCCGGCCCCGCGGCCGCACCGGACCTCGGCGCGCGCTGAGGGCGGACCGGGTAGGGTCCGCGGTGCGGACCGACGCCCGTGCCGAGCCGAAAAAACTCGCGCCCGACCGGTCACCCGGAGTACAACGCCTGAACCTTGCCGGCGCCCGCCCAGGCGCCATCGAGGTCTTCCCAAGGCCGGCCGAAAACGGGTGCCCCCATGGACAAAGTCGAACGCCTCTACCACCTCGACCGCCTGCTGGCAGGCCGCCGCACCGCCCTGCCACTGGCCGCCATCATGGCCGAACTCCAGTGCTCCGAATCCTCCGCCCGCCGCACCATCGACGAGCTGCGCGAGCACTACCAGGCCCCCCTCATCTACGACCGGCCCGCCCAGGGCTGGCGCTACGACACCCGGCACGGCGAGCATCCGGTCCAACTCCCCGGCCTCTGGTTCAGCGACACCGAACTGCACGCGCTCCTCACCGCCCACGAGATCCTGGGCGCCATCCCCCCCGGCCTGCTCCAGGACGACCTCGCCCCCCTCACCGCCCGCATCCACGCCATCCTCGCCCGCCGCGGTCTCGCACCCGACCAACTCGCCCGGCGTATCCGCCTCATCCCCATCGGCGCCCGCCCCTTGAGCCCCCGCGGCTTCGGCGTCATCGCCACCGCCCTCCTCCAGCGCCGCCGCCTGCGCATCCACTACCGCGCCCGCACCAGCCCCCACAGCGGCACCCGCGAGGTCTCCCCCGAACGCCTCACCTGGTACCGCAACAACTGGTACCTCGACGCCTGGTGCCACCAGGCCGACGGCTACCGCCGCTTCGCCTGCGAATGCATCGCCGACCCCCAGGCGCTCGCCACCCCCGCCGAAGACTGCGGCGAGGCCGAGCTCGACGCCTACTTCGCCGACGCCTACGGCATCTTCGCCGGCCCCGCCCCCCACACCGCCGTCCTGCGCTTCAGCCCCGCGCGCGCCCGCTGGGTCGCCGACGAGCAATGGCACCCCGACCAGCAGGGCCAACGCCTCCCCGACGGCCACTACGAACTGCGCCTGCCCTACGGCACCGCCACCGAACTGCTCATGGACATCCTGCGCCACGGCCCCGAGGTCCAGATCCTGAGCCCCCCCGAACTCATCGATGCCGCCCGCGACCTCCTCGCCCGCACCCTCGCCCAATACGACTGACCGCGCCGGCGCCGCAGCCCAAGCGCCTGGAGTCCAAGGCTTCAGCCTTGGAGCGCGCCAAGGCTGAAGCCTTGGACTCCAGGCAGAGGCGACGCGCTCGGCGAGTGCACCTTAACTTAATGGGTATGACCAGGGGCCAGGCACTGGGCAACGCCACCCCAGCCCGGTCCCGGCTCGATCCGCGCCTCCGTGGGGATTGGCAACCGACACGGCGCAGGAAAGACGCATACTTATCGACCTGCATGTACGTCACCGGAAACCCCCATGGCAACCAAGCTGACACTACGCATCGACGCGGAGCTGATCGCCCAGGCCAAGTCCTACGGCCGCACCCAAGGCAAGTCAGTCTACCGGCTCGTCGCCGACTACTTCGCCGGCCTCGCGGAGCAAGAGGCCCCGCGGGAAGCCGCCCGCGACACCCCAGCGACACCCCTGGTCGATTCACTGCGCGGGGTCCTCAAGGAAACGAGACTGGGCCGTGAAGACTATCTCCGGCACCTGGAGCAGAGGCATCGTTAGAGGATTCTTGAGCTCCGCGCGCCACCTGGTCAGGTTCTGACAAGGTGACCGTCGCATACTCTCGCCCGCCCCCCGGGAAACGCCCGTCGGCGGTCGACCGGGACCCGGGCCAACCGCGGACACCTACCGCCGCGCAGCGCAACTCAGTACGATCGGCACTAAAGCCGCGGCAAGCGGCAGGACTGGAGCAGCGGGAAAGCGCGATGGAACTCGAAACCTGGACTGACCACATCACCGCCTGGCGCGCCGCCCCTGGTGCTGCGCGGGCGCGCGCCCGCTGGGAACGCATCCCGCGCAACGTGGCGCAGTCCATGGCGTTCGAGCGCGAACCGGTACCATTGCGCACCCTGGAAGAATGGCACGCCGCCCAAGACGGCCCGGACCCCGCGCGGTCCAACGAATCGCTGCCCAACCCAAGCGACCGCCCAAGCGCCGTCGCCCGCCAGGTCCTCGCCCTGGAGCAACAGATCGAGCAGGCACAATTCGACGCCCAGCCCCTCGACGACCAACTGGTGCGCGACCTGCACCGCACCATCTGCGAACCCGTCGCCCCGCACCTCGCCGGCTGGCGCCGCAGCGCGGTCGCCGTCGGCGGCCACATCGCCCCCGACTGGCCGCTGGTCCCCGCCCTCATGCGCGACTACGGCCGCGACCTTGCGGCACGCATCGCCGCCCACGGGTTAGCGCCCAGCGAGCGACTCATCGAAACACTCGCCTTCGCCGAAGGCCGGTTGCTCGCCATCCACCCCTTCGCCGACTACAACGGCCGCGTCACGCGGGTGTTCTTGCGCCTGCTGCTGCGTCGGCTGGAACTTCCGCCGGTCCGGTTGGCAGCGGGCGAGGACGAACGCGGTGAGTACCTCGCGGCGCTGGGTGCGGCGGATCGCAGTGATTGGACTGCGTTGATGGGCATTTGGACGTGGCGGATCGCAGATGCAGCGACGACATGCGAAGATATAGCGTCGCCTAGGAACTCTGCGCCAAGCCGACCGGCACCTTTCGGACATGAAGCAAGTCTGACGCCATGGAGTAATTGCCCCAGATGACTTTCCAAGCCAACTTCACCGCGCTTGCCGGATTCCCGCCGATGTCCTGGCAAGTCCGGCTTTTTCACGACTGGCTGGCGCGCGGTGCGCTGCCGTCCGGCGTCGATATTCCCACGGGCCTCGGCAAGACCACGATCATGGCCTTGTGGCTGATCGCCCGCGCCCAGGGCGCCCGGCTGCCGCGACGCCTCGTCTATGTGGTCGACCGCCGTGCCGTAGTCGATCAAGCGACCAGCTTCGCGGAGACCCTTCGGGCTAGTCTTGACGCCGAAGCCAAAGGACTTAAGGGGTCGCTGGGATTGGCTGGCCGTTCCCTTCCCATTTCGACACTACGCGGCGCCCACATCGACAATCGCGAGTGGCTGGATGACCCAAGCGCTACCGCAATCATCGTCGGAACCGTCGATATGATCGGCTCGCGTCTGATGTTTGAAGGTTTCGGGGTGTCACGCAAGATGCGCCCATACCATGCCGGGCTGCTCGGCGCCGACGCTCTCGTAATCCTCGACGAGGCACATCTGGTCCCGCCCTTTGAAAAACTCCTGGAGAGCATCGAAACCAATCCAAGCCAATACGCGCCAATCGAAGAAGCCCACAGGGCACTGATCCCTCGCTTCAAACTCGTCTCGCTATCTGCCACCGGACGGGAACGCCTGGGTGACGTCTTCTCCCTCCAGGAGAGCGATCTGGAAGAGCCGCATCTTGCGACGCCCATCACCCTGACGCGCCTCAATGCAACGAAGCGAGTAACGCTTCGTCCCGCCGGAGAAAAAGACCTCCCGGAACGTCTCGCGGCTGAGGCATGGCAGATCTCACGCAGCGCTCAGGAGCACATCCGTTGCATCATTTATTGCAACAAGCGCGAGACGGCGAAAGCAACCAAGGCCGCCCTCGATAGACTCGTCAGCGATCTGAGGAAGAAAGACCCCGGTCATAGCCGTATCGACACCGAGCTATTTGTCGGCGCCCGACGCAACTGCGAGCGCGAGAAAGCGGCGAAGAGGCTTGCGGATCTGGGTTTCATAGCAGCCCCATCGGGTAATCGCAACGGCACGGCATTTCTCGTCGCAACCTCCGCCGGCGAAGTGGGCGTCGACCTGGACGCCGATCATATGGTCTGCGACCTCGTGGCCTGGGAGCGTATGGTCCAGAGGCTCGGGCGGGTGAATCGACGTGGCTTGGGCGATGCTACCGTCATCGTACTAGACCCGATCCCAGCGAAGGAAAAGAAGGCGGATACCCCCGCCCCTGCTGACCTCCGGGCCATCAAACAGCACGAAGCCCTGCTAGCCCTACTTCACTCCTTACCCAAATATGAAGACGGCTCGGCAGATGGAAGTCCTAACGCACTAAGGGCACTGAAACGATGTGAAAACCTGCGGCTCTTGATTTCTGAGGCGACCTCGGCTGCTCCCCTACGGCCAGCCCTCACTCGCGCGCTCGTCGATGCCTGGTCTATGACCTCGCTCAAGGAGCATACGGGACGGCCTGACATCGACCCCTGGCTCAGAGGCTGGGTCGAGGACAGGCCAAGTACGGCGATCATTTGGCGGCGGTATCTTCCGATCCGGGCCAGTGAGCACCCGGTCGAGCCATCTGAGATTGAGGATTTTTTTGAAGCAGCGCCTCCACACGCCAGCGAGATCCTCGAGACGGAAACCTGGCAAGTCGTCGATTGGCTTATGAGCGTCGCGGCGAAACGGAGCGGAAAGGCGAAGAACCTCGCAGACAACAATGGTTCTCTCGATGGCGAACTTGACACTGTCCACGAAGGTGACGAGCGAGCAAGTCTCCCCGCAGCCGCCCTGCGCAGTGACGAGGTGATCGCCATAGCACTTTCCCCAGCAGGAGACCTTCGGCAACGATATGGCCTTAAAGACCTCATTTCCGCGGACAAGAAGATTGAAACATCAATCCGGGATCGCCTTAATCGATCGCTCGCGGGCGCGACCCTCGTGGTCGACGCCCGCCTTGGCGGGCTTACCAGCGACGGCCTGCTAAGTGAGCACGACACCACTGATTCCCCAAATACGGCTGACGGTGCCGACAACTGGATGGCATTGCTCGAGAACACGCCGACCGCCAAGAGGGCCGAATCTGTCGAGCCGCCCCTTATCCGCTTCAGGCTCCGCAGCGTAGCGGCTACCAACCCTGTCGTATCAGAGGACAATAGGCATTGGCGGGAGCGCCTCCGCTTTTCGGCTGAGCGGTCCGACGAAGGCGAAACGCTGCGCTGGCTGGTGGTCGATAAGTGGCGCTACGATGCAGCCAATGAACACGACCGGTCCGTCGGTCCATCGCAGAGCCTTGACGCGCATCGCAGCGCCGCGGCCGCGAAGGCGCGGGAAATCGCCAGTCGCATTGGCCTACCCAGGCTCGAAGCGCAGGCCCTTGAGATTGCGACCCGTCTGCATGACGAGGGTAAACGCGCCGAACACTGGCAGCGCGCTTTCAATGCCCCGCGCCAAGGCGGCCCCTATGCGAAGACCGAGGGACCCTGTAATATCAGGCTCTTAAACGGCTATCGCCATGAGTTCGGATCGCTACGATACGCTGAAGCCGACCCTGAAGTGCAAACTCTACCCGCTGATCTGCAGGAGTTAGTCCTGCACCTGATCGCAGCGCACCATGGACAGGCTCGTCCGCTCATACGAACGAGCGGATGCGATGATGGACCACCATCCACGCTCGAAGCGCACGCCTGCAAGGTTGCTCTAAGGTTCGCCCGGCTGCAGAAGCGCTGGGGACCTTGGGGACTTGCTTGGTGGGAGTCACTGCTGCGCGCGGCCGACCAACAAGCATCGCGGGAGAACGATTGCCAGATGAAAGACAAAAAGCGGGAGAGCCCCTAGTGACCGACTCATCTATCCCCATCGATCTGCGCAATCCCGGGCAGGTTCTTGCCTGTTTAGGTTTCCTGGAAGCAGCAGAACTGTATTGCGGTAACGCCGAGGGTTGGTTCAACTGGCGGGACGCCTCCGACACTCGCTTCTGCCTTCGCACAGACGTAGAAGCGAATCCGTTTGCTTTAGTTCTTGACGCTATCACTGCGTCCGACATTACGTGCTATGCACCCTGCGGATATTCTGAAGCCGATGAACCGGGAGACGCGGAAACGTGCGGCATACCTGGAGAGTTGCTCGCGCGACCATCGATCCTACTATCTGATTCTTTTCCATCTGGTAAAGGAAACCCTATGGAACTGCCGATCATTTTGAAGGCAGCCGAACAGCCGGCGCTTGAACTTTCACATTGGACCGACGGTTCAAGCCGGGAAACGTTCAAGTTGTATTCTGGTAACCGCTCGGCCTTTGGAATAGCCAAATCCATGCTGTCGGGAACCCGGCACAAACCAAAAAGGGGTCAATCCATTGGCGACGTCAAGACAAAGGGCGTTTCTCAGCTTTGGCTGGAGCAGCGAACTGCACTGTTGGAACATCCCTTTGATGTTGTGACTCCAATGGGCGGAAGTTTTAACCTTGACCCGAGGGGTGCGTGGACTGCCATTGATGCCGGTTACTCTCCCAATGCGCAGAAGCATCAAGTTGCAGCGTCTCCAATTGTTGAACTTTTCGCAGCTATCGGCTTGGAGCACGCAAGGCCGTACGTGTATGGAGTTCGCAAGGTTCAATATGTGGTGTGGGGCTGCCCCCTCCCAGCAATGATGGCAAGACCGGTGATGTCTGGCGGCATCCCAGCTTTGCCGCATAGGCGCTTCGGATTTGAGCTTGCCCTTTCCGGCAAGAACAAAGTCGTAACGTTTTCAGAAGAGGAAATCGTACCGTGAACGAAACCATCACCCTTACCGACCAGTCCATCAGCAGTTGGGCAGACGACATTAAGGGCCCTGTCGCCTTGCACCTAAAGCAGAAACTGTTGTCCGTCGAAGGAGACGGCGGCGTTATCTTTCCACCAACCTATGCGGACATCGGCTACAACATTGATATTCTCGCTGACGGGACGCGGGTCGCGACTATCGACAGCGTTGGGTCCCAAGCCAATCGGTTAGAGCCAATCTTCAAGGCAAGCGACGCCGATGAAACAGAAAACCCACTCGCCAGCCTGGTTCCACAGATCAGAATCGGCTACGGAAGTGCGAAATTCGTTTCGATTCTTGACGTCGGGCATCGGCTCGGCGACGCACTCATTCGTTCATCAAACCTTAAGGATAGGGCGAACGCAGCCTTCCTGAGTTTCCTCGAGACTGGCGATGCGACCGGCATCGCTACACTGGCGCCCACATCACTGGTGTTCGGAGTCTGGGATTCCCGCGACACGCAAGCCAAGCTTCCGCGGATACTTCAGTCGGTAATCCGCGCCTGGGATGTCGATGAGCTTAAGCGCTCGGCACAGTACAATCCCCCGATAGATTATTCCGCACTCGACGTATTTAGTGAAGAGGACAAGGTAAAGCAAGAAGGGGATGCAAAGAGCCCTCTTGCAAAGCGTGGGTTCGTTCACGTTCCGGCGGGGCGAGCTCTCGGCGGCGTTCTAGTCCGCGGTGCAATTGAGCGGCACATAACGATCAACCTAATTGCACTTCGTCGTCTCAAGGGAACGGAGGAGAACACGAGGAGTCTTAGACGCTACATTTTAGGCTTGGCCTTGGTCGCTGCCACTGAGCCTCTCGACGGCTTTCTTCGGCAGGGTTGCCTCCTTACACCTGATCCATCAGTTCCAGCAAAATGGGAAGCTGTCGGCCGCGACGGCGCCCGTCTCCCGGTGAAGTTGGATCAGACCGCCGCGCTTAGGTACGCTCAGAGCATTCGTAAAAGTATTCAACTCTGTTCGGATGAAACATTTCTCTTTTCTAAGGATTTAGCACACGCAGATCTTCAGGATGTGTTAGCCCAAAGCGGGGCCAAGAGCGTCAAGAAAAGGAGTGGGAAAGGCGCTCCCGACGGGGCCACGACAGAGGGGTAGCCATGGTTCAAGCACTCTTGATATCAGTTCGCTTCCTCGACGGACGTTTCCATGGCGTTGGTGAATGGCCGCCAGCTCCGGCACGTCTTTTTCAGGCCCTGATTTGCGGCGGAGCTCGCGGCGGGACTCTGCCAGAGGACGCTCGGGCTGCGCTAGCATGGCTCGAGCGTCTAACGGTTCCAGTGATTGCCGCACAGAAGGGAACGAGAGGGCAGCACTACACGATGTTTGTTCCAAACAACGACCTTGATAGCGTGGATGGTGATCCCCGGGACATTGGGAAAATCCGAGCAGGTAAGCTTGTTCACCCGTGGCTCTTTGACGCTGCAATGCCATTTTTTTATGGCTGGCTGTACGACGCAGACGACGACCAAGCATCTAACGCAAACGTCATCTGTAACCTCGCGGGCGAAGTCTACCAGTTTGGCCGGGGCGTGGATGTAGCCTGGGCTTCGGGCGAGGTGATCGACGAACCCGATCTGACCGATCGGCTCGCACGATATCAGGGCACTCTGTTTCGGCCAACGGCCAGCGGTCAAGGCACTTTTCTCGATTGCCCGGCAATTGGTTCACTCGCCAGTCTCGAAGCGCGTTTCGCCGCCGGGAGGCAGCGATTCACTTTTCACAATGAGGGACATAAGACGAACGTCCTTTTCTCTCAGGCCCCAAAGGCACATTTTCGGTCGGTCGCATACGATAGCCCACCTTCCCGGTGGCTCTTTGAACTCAGGTCGACTGCAGCGGATGCGTCCTTCGCTCCCTGGCCACAGGAGCACGCGGCTGCGCTAGTGGTTCAGTTGCGAGATGCTGCAAATCAGCGGCTTGCGGATAGCCTACCAGATCGCGCTGCGCTGATCGAGCGGGTACTGATTGGTCGGAGCGCGAGCGAAGCCGACAAGGGTTCGCGGGTCCGTATCGTCCCGCTACCTTCTATCGGTCACGTCCACGCCGATCGGGGCATCCGTCGCGTCTTGGTAGAAGCCCCGACCGGTTGCGAGATCGGGGCCGAAGACATCGCTTGGGCCTTTTCCGGGCTTCAGGTCAGCCTGTCGATCGATGTGGAAAGCGGCGAGATACTGGAGGAAACGCGGCTAGTCCGAACAATCGATTTGAACATGCTGGACCACTTCGGGGTCGCGTCGGATAAACCTAACCGCCTCTGGCGGACGGTGACACCCGCCGCGCTTCCTGGACGCGCGGCACGGCGCCGAATCGAACCAGGCAGCCTGCGCGAAGAGGCGAAGGGCGGAGAAGAGCGACTGCAAGAGCATGGACGGGCCTCGACGGCCGTGCTCCAGGCGCTACGGCACGCCGGAATCAGGGCCAAAGTCGCCTCGATCCGTCTCCAACGCGAGGCTTTCGCCGCCAAAGGTGCGCGCGCCGAGGCGTTTTCTCCCGGTACCCGCTTTGCGAAGGAGCGTTTATGGCATGTGGAAGTCCAGTTCATCGATCCGGTCGAGGGACCTCTGATCATCGGCGATGGGCGTTACCTGGGTCTTGGGTTAATGGAGCCGGTTCGGCGGGCAACGGAGGCATTCTCATTTTCGATCGTCGATGGGTTGGCGTTGCATGTCAATCCGGAAGAAGTGGCCCGAGCACTGCGGCGAGCAGTCATGTCCCGTGTGCAGGAGCGACTGGATAGAGGCGCTCGACTGCCGGCATTCTTCTGCGGGCATACCCCCAGCGGTGAACCGTTGCGCGAGGGGAACCATGCACATCTTGCCTTCGCTGCGGACCTTCGGCGAAGTCGGCTACTCGTTCTGGCACCGCACCTGATCGAGGCCCGCGCCCCGACTCGTCAAGAGCGAGGTTACCTGGAGACACTAGACGCCGCAATTGAAGGGCTTACGGATTTGCGCGCCGGAGCGGCTGGACGACTTTTGCTGGAGCCGCTTCCGGTCATGCCCGACGAAGATCGCCTGTTCGCCCCGTCGCAGCACTGGGAGAGTGTGACGGACTATCGCCCGACACGCCATGCCAAGCGGGTCGGGCCGGCCGATGCACTCGTGATTGACGTGTTGGCCGAAATGCGGCGTCAAGGCAGGCCCGAGCCGCAGGTCGAGGTCCTGGAGGTGCGAGACGGACAACGAGGTGGATTCGCTGGTCGGCTTCGACTTCGATTCAAGGTTGCGCAAGCCGGGCCGATTCTCATCGGCCGGTCACGGCATTTCGGGGGCGGGCTGTTTCAGTCGGTCGGTTGAGCGCTTCGCGGAGTCCTCGCCTACCGCGCGGTCCCTGGTCCGCACAGCGGACCCTACGGGCTCGCGGCCAAACCCCGGGGCGCGTTGGGTGGAACGGGCACCGCCCGCGAGAATGGTGATCAAGGCGCGGGTGACGCGATGCATCACCCCACGCTCCGGCCGGTTCCAAGCCCATGCCGTTGAGTTTAGAGTGAAAGTCGCGCAGCGACGCGGTGGAAGCGGCGTCAGCCGCGACGGGCCGAGTGGGGAACGCGGCGGCGGAGTGCGCCGCGGCGCCGCATCGCGGCCGGAGATCGCTCCCACCTGGGCCTTTCATATTCCGGGGTGCCGGCCAAGCCCGCATAGCCGTTAGCCGGGCCGACTGCCAGACCCGGACAGACCCCGTAGGATGGGTAGAGCGCAGCGAAACCCATCGATTGCGCCGCTGCACCGGACCGACCGCCAGGCAGTGCGTCACCCCGGCGCCTTGATACGACAACAGGTTCACCCTAACCGCGGTCCCCATCCGCGGCCCATCGCCGCCCGCTGGCGGCGCCGACGCTGGGGCGGACTTCACACCCGCCCGCCGCGGCGGCGCCACCGCCACCGCCACCGCGGCCCCCACCGGCGGCCACCCGCCGCCATCCATGACAGACGGAGTCGACCATGGCCCATGAAGAGCACGCCGAGCAACTTGATCTGGAGCTTCCCTTCCCCGAAGTAGATTTTTATAGATAAACAGAGATTTCAGTGAACAGTTATAAGCCCCCGCCTGGCCTACCTGGAGTGGGTGCAGGGGGAGTGGGAGGACTCCAGCGACACGGTCGAGGGCCGCCATATCCACCGCCGGGTCGACAAACCCGGCGGCAAGCTTCCCACGGCCGCGGAACTCGCCAAGCCCAAGGCGGCCGCGGACGAGGGCGAGACCATGGAGAAGATCCACGCCCGCTCCATCACCCTCTCCTCCAGCCGGCTCGGCCTCATCGCCCGCCTCGACCTGCTCGAGGGCGAGGGTCTGCGCGTCACCCCGGTCGACTACAAACGCGGCAAACGCCCCCACGTCCCGCACGGCGCCTATGACCCGGAGCGGGTGCAACTGTGCGTCCAAGGGATGATCCTGGCCGAGCACGGCTACCAGTGCGAGGGCGGTGTCCTGTACTTCGCCGCCAGCCGCGAGCGGGTCAACGTGCCATTCACCGACGAACTGCGCCAACTCACCAGAAAGGCCATCGACGGCCTGCGCTTCGTCGCCGCCGGCGGGACCATCCCCGCCCCGCTGGAAGACAGCCCCAAGTGCCCGCACTGCTCCCTGGTCGGCATCTGTCTGCCCGATGAGATCAGCTTCTTCCGCGGCGCCGACATCGCCTCCCGCCCGCTGGTCGTCGGGCTGGACAGTTCCCTGCCGGTCTATGTCCAGGCCTTCCACGCCAAGGTCGCCAAGGCCGGCGAGTGTCTGGAGATCTTCATCGACGACGACAAGGTACAGACGGTCCGACTCATCGACTGCTCGCAGTTGGCCGTCTTCGGCAACGTCTACGTCACCACCCCGGCCCTGAATGAACTGATGTCGCGCGGCATCACCATCAGTTGGCACAGCCACGGCGGCTGGTTCCTGGGCCACACGATCGGCACCGGCCACAAGAACATCGAACTGCGCCGCGCCCAGTTCCGCGCCGCCGACGATCACGGCTTTTGCCTGCGCCTCGCCAAAGGACTGATCGACGCCAAGATCCGCAACGCCCGCACCCTGCTGCGCCGCAACTGGAAGACCGGCGAGGCCCCCGCGGAGCTGCTGGAGGCGATGAGCGGCGACACCCGCCGCCTCACCCGCGCGCCCGACCTGGAAACCCTGCTCGGGATCGAGGGCAGCGCCGCCGCCCGCTACTTCGGCAACTTCAGCAACCTCATCAAAAACACCGGCGAGGAGGAAGGCTTCACCTTCGACTTCAAGACCCGCACCCGCCGCCCGCCGACCGACCCGGTCAACGCCATGCTCTCCTACGCCTACGCACTGCTCGTGCGCACCTGGGTCGTCACCCTCTCCGCCGTCGGCCTCGACCCCTACCTGGGCTTTTACCACCAGCCCCGCTACGGCCGCCCCGCCCTCGCACTCGACCTGATGGAGCCCTTCCGACCGCTGATCGCCGACTCCACCGTCATCCAGGCCATCAACAACGGCGAGGTCCGACCCACCGACTTCGTCCAGGCCGGCGGCAGCGTCAACCTCACCAACGACGGGCGCAAACGCTTCATCGGCACCTTCGAGCGCCGCATGGCGCTCGAGATCACCCACCCCCTGTTCGGGTACCGCGTCAGCTACCGGCGACTGCTCGAACTCCAGGCCCGCCTGCTCGCCCGCCACCTGCTCGGAGAACTACCGGAATACCCCAACTTCACCCCGCGCTGACCCCAGGAGGCCCCCATGGACCAACGTCTCTACATCGTCGCCTACGACATCTCCGACCAGGGCCGCTGGCGCCGCATTTTCAAACTCATGAAAGGCTACGGCGAATGGGTCCAACTCTCCGTCTTCCAGTGTCGGCTCACCGCCCGGCAACATGCCGAGCTCGTCGCCCTCCTGGACGGCATCATCAACCACGACGAAGACCACATCGTGTTGCTCGACCTGGGCGTCGCTGATAATGTCATCCCCCGGGTCGTCAGCCTTGGCAAAGCCGAGTTTGTCACCATCGAACACGAAGCCGTGATCGTCTGACCCCGCCGTCGCCCCGCGAGCGCTCCAGTGGTGCGCCAAACCCCGGGAGCGCTCGCAAAAATCCGCTCTTTAAAAATCAGCAAACTGGGTTACAATCATGTTGCCGTGCATGACGAGCGGAGCGACAGCCCCAGCTCCGGGCGGGGAGCCCTCGCAAAGCGCCCCGCAGCCCGCGTCACGCGCGGGCTCCGGCGCGGGCCCTTTCCGCGGCGAATTCGCCGCGGCCTCATTGAAGCCTGACGGAGATTCGTCCGTATCAGTCACCAGAGCCCGCCTTTCCGCGGCGAATTCGC
>NZ_CAIKKU010000455.1 GCF_903828115.1 uncultured Thiodictyon sp.
ATAGCATTTCTGTTCATCCAATAATTCGACGAGCGAGAAAATGAGCATGTGCGTGGATCCAAAAATATTTTAGTATAGACTATCTCATTATCAGTTATTATTGGCTAATAGTAAAGCATCACACATTTGGCCTCATGAGCCTGAAGGTCAAGGCGCCGGATTAGTCCGTCCATACCGGCGGGCGAGACCCAGTGCCCCCAGGCACAGCAGCGCGAGCGTGCCCGGCTCCGGCGCGTCGGCGGCCGGCGGCGGGTCACCGAGCACGAAGTTGACCCCGTAACCGCCGGCCTCGCTCATGGTCAGGGCATAGCTCACCTTGATGTCGAGGTCGGTGCCGAACGGGGCATAGGGAGACCAGGCACCGAGGTCGAGCAGGCGGTCGGTGAACCAGGCGTTAGCCGTCGCCAGGTCGACAAAGCCCTGGGACAGGACGCTGCTGCCGTTGACCGTGACATCGAAGGCGAGGCTGGTGAAGGCGGCACCGACGCTGAAGGCGTCGACCAGCCCGAGCGCGATGTGCCCGGTGTCCGGCAGTCCGGCGGCTACCGGGTCGATGTTCCATTCCAGACTGCTGGTATAGGTCTGGGCGCCGGTGGCGCCGGCCGCGTAGTTGGCGCCCAGGGCGCCGCTGCCGAAGCCGATGATGACATCCGGGCTGTCGAAGAGGGTACCCACATTGGTCCCCAGCCCCGCGAACTTGGAATAGGCCGACCCGTAGGCGTAGGACTGGGTCTGCGTGCTCGCGCTGTCTGCCTTGATGGGGTCAGCGCTGTTGACCAGGCTCTCGGCCACGGCGGCGGACGCGACCGGGGCCTGGCTGACGGCGGTCAGACCCTTGACCCAACCGTCGCCCTCGCGCGCGGTGGCCCGGGCGGTGCCGCTCTTACCGAAGGCACTGGAGAGGGCATAGGCCTGTTGGCCGTCGGCGGCCAGCGCGGTCGAGACGGCGTCGGCGGCCGCGAACGGCTGGCCGGAGACGCCGCCGGCGGTCGCGGTGGCGCGGGCGTCGGCCGTGCCGGAGAGGGTGCGGGTGGCATCCGCGGTGGCGCTCGCTTGGGCCCACCCCGCGGTGCCCGAGGTGCGACCGGTCCTGGCGCTTCCGCCGGTCGCGGTGGCCACCACGGTCGCCGCACCCAGGTCGCCGCCACTGGTGCCGCTGGCGGTGGCCCGGGCGTTGCCCCCCGCACCGCCCTCGCCGTCAAGGGATCCGCCGCCCACCCCGCCGTCGGCGTTGGCCGTGGCGGTGGCCGATCCGCGCAACGCCTTCAGGCTCAGCGCCGCGTTCGCGGCGCCGCCCGCGCCGCCGCTGCCGCTGCCCGAACCCGCCCACCCCGAGCCGCCGCCGCCCCCGCCGAGGGCGTTCAGGCTCACCTGGACCGCGGCGCTGGTGAGGTCGAGGCGCTGGAGCCTCGATGACCCGTCCCCGCCGATGCCGCCGGCGGCCGTGTCGCTGTTGCCGCCGTTGCCGCCCTGGGCCCTCTGGGCCAGGTCGAGGGTGCCGCCGTTGGTCGACCCAGTCACCTTGTCGACGAGGCTGCTGGCCGCCCCCGCGCCGCCGCGGGCACCCTGCCCACCGGTCCCACCAGCCCCACCCTCCTGGTAGAGGGTCACGGTCGCCGTCCCACCGACAGCGGTCGCGCTGGCCGTGCCGACGGCCGCCCCGCCGCGGCCGCCGGTGCGACCACTCCCCTCGGCGTAACCGCCGCGACCGCCAACCGCCCAGGCGTCGGCGCTCGCGCTGTCGGTCGCACCCTGGGTCACGCCGATCGCATCGGCGGTGCCGGTTCCGCCCAGACCGCCGGTACCCGCGGCGCTCCAACCGCCGGCGCCGCCCAGTGCCGCGGCCGCGCTGGTGACGCGATGCGCCCCGGTCAGATTGCTGACCGCGCCGGCCGCGGCCCCGGCGCGCCCCTCGGCACCGACAGTGCTGTCGCCAGCGTCGCCGCCGATCGCCATGACGCCCCCCTGGACCCCGGCGCTCTGGGCCGGACCTTGGCGGTCGTCCAGGGACAGACCCGAATAGGCGGCCCCCCCCGCGCCGCCGACCGCGCTCCAGCCCTTCCCGCCGGCGCCGCCCCGTGCGGTCTGGCTCAGGGTGAGGAGGCCGCCGTTGGTGGAGCCGGCAACCTGGTTGGTCAGGCTGCTCGCCGCCCCGGCCCCGCCGCTGGCGCCGGCTCCGCCGGCACCGCCGGTCTGATCCAGGGTCGCGGTGGCCGTCCCGTGCTCGCCGCTCGCGGTGGCGATGGCCTGGGCGCCGCTCACCGCACCGCCGTTGCCGCCGGTAGCGCTACCAAACACGTAGCTGCCGCCGCCGTTGCCGCCTTGCTGCTCGACGCTGGCCGTCGCCGCGGCGCGCCCGGTCGCGATCGCCGTGCTGCCACTCACACTGCCGCCCGCCCCGCCGACCTGGCCCGCAGCGGGGCCGCCGCCGCCGCCGTCGCCGCCCTGCGCCTTGGCGGCG
>NZ_CAIKKU010000456.1 GCF_903828115.1 uncultured Thiodictyon sp.
ATAGCATTTCTGTTCATCCAATAATTCGACGAGCGAGAAAATGAGCATGTGCGTGGATCCAAAAATATTTTAGTATAGACTATCTCATTATCAGTTATTATTGGCTAATAGTAAAGCATCACACATTTGGCCTCATGAGCCACTTGAGGAAGTTGAGATCGGCCTCCGAGCAACTGAGATCGACCACGACACCTGCGGCGTCGCTGCGCAGGTAGCTCGGCGGCGGCCGCCCGTAGCGCAGGAGGCCCTGGTAAATGAGGTCGACGCCGCGGCCGGTACGCTCGGCCAGCCCGATGCGCTTGAAGGCATCGGCAAGCAGCGGATTGCGAGGGCGGGGCTCGACCACCAACAGATTGTCCAGGGAGACGCCTTCGACAAAGCCGCCGGGACTGCTGATCGACAGGGTCTCGGTCTGCCAGCGGGCCTGCACAGAGCCCAGACGACTGTAGTCGCGATGAGTCAGTGCATTGACGAGGGCTTCGCGGAAGGCGCGCGGTTCCACGTTCGGCACCGGAACCCGGAACAGGCCGACCTGGAGTTCGCGCTCGTTGACCCGGGCCAGAAACTGTTCCTCGACCCGCTCGAACAGCCGCACCAAGGGCCAGCGGTAGAAGTCATTGACGCGCACCTCGGTCCCGTCCAGGACCTGGAACGCCGCCTCGTGGGTGGGTAGATGCGCCCGAATGGCCGATTCGCGGCCGATCAGCAGCAGGCCCGCGACCGTTGGGACGCGCTGCCCGGACTCGGTTCGGGTCAACCCAAGCGCGCCGTCGAGTTCAGCATCGTCGAGACCGAGCAAGGACCGGTCTCCGCGATAACGCTCAATGGCCTGGCGCAGCCGATGGCGCTCCGCGGGGTCGAGTGTGTCGAGGTCAGCGCCGGCAACCGGCAGCGCAGAGTAGTCCGAAAGCCGCAGATCGGACTCGCGCGACGCAAATTCATGCGGGAGAAAGGGCACGCACTGCGGTTTGCCGTCGGCCTGCAGGCGACGGCGCTGGAGCGTCCCGTCGCTGGTCGCAACCAAGCGGGTCGAGCGAGGGATTTCAAGCCGTGCGATTCGCTGTCCCGCGGACTCGAGCATGACGGCGCGTATGCTGAGCGGGGGTTGGTACGGTTTGCGATCATGGCTGCCAGGCCCGGAATGTCTTTGTCCATTGCTACCGCTTACCGCTACGCGGTGGTTGATTGTCTTTACGCAGACGCGCGAGAAACGCCATGTTCTTATCGATCTGGCCAGTCAATTGGGCATCGACGCTGAGGGCGTGGGCCTGTTTCAGATCATGCTCGGAGCGATCCAAATAGGCATGGAACTGCTGCCAGGCCCTTTGCCTGGTCCTGGGCGGAAGTTCGCGATTCTTTCCCGTCATGCTGCAATGTTTCGCCAACCCCAGAAGGGCGTCACCGCGTAGCTGTAGTAAAGAGGGATTGCGGCTCCAGTCGGGATTTTGTTGGAGCTGTTGCTCGATCAACGTGAGAGCGGATTCCTCCTCGCGAGCCCTTAACATAGCGACTAGGATCTTGCGCAGTTCTCGCTCTTCCAGGCGCCCGCGAGACGCGAAGGTGAGGAGCTGCCTGGATAGAGCCCTGTCGTTGTCGGACGGACGCCCGCCGGAAACGAGGGCCTCGGCCAATTGCACGAGCACCGGGGCAGGGACCCCACCTAATGCGCTGAGGTGGGCGCTGACGAAATCCGCCACGACCGAGGGTGCCCGCAGCCCTTGATGCACTTCCGCGAAGAGCTGAATCGCCCGGTAGTTGAGGGGGTCTCTGGCCAGGATCGAATCGATCTGCGCCTGCGCCCGCTCCAACTGCCCCAAGGCGAGGGCCTGCTCGGCGCTGCGCAGGTCTTGGAGGATCGAGTGTCTGGGATGGGCCGGCAGGACACACAGCACGCGCGAGTCGTCTACCTCGAATTGCGGCCGTGGGCACCCCTCTTCGCGCATGACCCGGAGAATGGTCCTTATGCCTTGACCCTCCGCCTGGGCAATCTGGAGACGGGTGAAGAACCAGGCGAGGGTCTGGTTGCGCCATTTTGGGCTGGCCCGACCCTCACGAAAGTCGGACGGGGCGACGCCGAGCGGCAGAGATCCTGGGGATAACACCTCGATGCGGTCGGAAAAGACGGTGATACGGGTCGGTTCGTGGTCTTCGTAATCCCGGTGCGCAAGTGCATTGCCCATGGCCTCGTAAAGCGCGCGTGTGGGGTATTTCATGACGTTGGGCGTCGTGTGACTTTCCTTGTCGATGACGACATGAGATTGGACGTCCAACAACTGTCCCAGGCGCCGGGCTTGCTCCAGTAGATTTCCGGCAACCTCGTGGCGCTCCGAATGCGCGTCGGAACGATCCGGTCCGGGATACATGGAAAAGATGCTGAAGGCCCCCGGGATGAACCGCTGCGTCTCGCGACCGAACAGGAGCAGGGCGAAATTGCGTGGTCTCAGGGCGCCGGTGAGCGGTTCGCGGGTGAACAGTGAAGGCACGAAGGGACTGAGCTGCGCAGTATCCGACAGATAGGGATCAAGACCACGCTCAGACGAGAAGACACCCATCCGTTGCAGCGCCTCGCGGAGCGCGAGCAAATCCAGATCGTTCTCGGTTGCCGCCTTACATGGCCGCCGGTCCCATGGTTCCAGGGCGCCTTTGCGCACGAGCAGATTGAGGAGCACTCCGTTGCGGGCCTCGATCGTCGAACGAGAAACCCGTACAAAGTGCTTGCCGCCTTCCTTGCCGCGCCGAAACGTATGGGCCTGGCCAGTCGCCGGCTGGATGAATACCAGGATGCGTCGATCCGGTTGCTCACCAGGTAATTCTTCAACGAGCGGTGTGATTGGCGGCGAGACGAGATCGCGACACCGGTGAAGCGTCTTGCCTTCGACTTCCTTAAGCCGTGCGGCGGTGAGTCCAGTGAGCACGAGTTTCGGAAAGCCGTGTTCATCCGTTACTTCCTGCGCACCGCAAACCACATAACCCCCGCCGAGATTCTGCAGATCGTTGGCGAACGCAGACAAGGTCGCTACGACGTCGTCGATATCGGCAACATTCTCTTTCCACTCGGTTTGCTCGCTTTCGCGACTCGCGAGGGTGCGCAGGTCGATGGATTCTCTCATGGCGATCCTGTCCTATTGAACCAACACCTTCTTGCCGGCCGCGATGAGCTCCAGGCACTGCTCTTTCAGCCCATCGAGCGCCTGATCGAGCTGTTCCTCGTTCTCGATGCCCCCAGAGAAAAAGCCGGCGGCGCTGATCTTGACGATCCGGTTGCCGTCGAGCAGGCGCATCAGGTCTTCGACGGCCTTGTCCCGTCGCACGGGGCAGGCGTCCAGGTCCGCTCGGAGCTGGGGTATCGACGCGGTGGCGGCCTTCGCGACAGTGTATGTCGCCAGCGGCTCAGCGATGCGGCCGCGCTGCTCCTCGCCGACCTCTTCCCAGCCGGGGGTGCCGCGCAGTTGTTGGAGGGCGTCCGCGTAAGCCTGGGTTCGGGCGCCGAGCGCCTGTTGCAGGCGGGCCTGGTGGGCGGTCTCCAGGGCCTTGGCGTGCTGATCGATGGCCGGCAGCTCGCGGAAGAAGGACTCACGGGCCAGCAGGTCCTTGAGCTGCCCGGCGTGGTCCCGGTCGCTGTCGCTTAAGTCCGGCTCCTGCTCCAGGAAGGGCCAGAGGCTGTCCAGCGCGCGGCGCGCCCGACCCAGGTCGTGGAGCGCGGGCTCCGTCAGGGCCTTGGCAAGCTCCGCCCCCCGCTTGATGGCCTCTTTCAGCGCCTGGTGGCAGGCGGTGAAGGCCTTGAGTGTCTGGCAGTCGCGCTGGCGGCGGAAGCCCACGCTGTTGTTCAATGCCCCGGCAATCACCTCGCCCCCGGGGAGCCCATGCTTGTCGAGTTGGGCGAGGACCTCCCGCAGCGTTTCCTCGAAGCCCTCCGTGGTCTCGCGGATGGCCGCCGCGATGAGGTTTTCCTCGTACTCCTGGATCTCTTTCCCGAAGCAGGTCTTGTAGGCCTCCCCGGCCTCGATGTAGTCCGTGAACTCGCAGTCGGTGGTGCGCGGGCGAAAGGATGCCTGGCGGAACAGGTTGTTGTTGGTGAAGGTGGTGCGTGCGTCGAGTGACAGGGCGGAGTCGATGACCTGCCCCTTGCTGGTCGCCTCGATCTTGCCGGCACGCAGCAGCGCGATGACCAGGAGCCGAACGGTGTCGAACTCCCAGCCGAAGGGTTCCTTGGCAAACTCGTCGGTCAGCCAGCGCCCGCTGGCGGTCTCGCCGTAGCTGGTGCGGTTCTCGATGCGGGCCAGGACCTCGGCGAGCAC
>NZ_CAIKKU010000457.1 GCF_903828115.1 uncultured Thiodictyon sp.
GTAGGCCGGGTCTTCAGACCCGGCGCTGGAGTTTCTACATAATGTCACGCCGCGGCGGCGTGGGTGAGCCCATGATCGGTGGGCGCGAAGTCGAATTCTCGGATGAGATCCGGATGGTCCACGACTTCTTTTCGCAGCAACGTGATGAGGTCGAGGCACGACGGCCGGTGGGCGTGTCGTCGCCACTTCGGCAGCGCGGCGTAGGCGGCGCCCCGGTCGGCGCCGAAGGCGAGGAGGGCGGCCAACAGCAAGGCGCTGTAGGCGGCGACCGCGAGGGCCGGTTGCTTGGGGACCGCGGTCGCATTCCACAACTGCGCCTGGCCGACGCCGAGGGTGTCTTTCTCCTCACGATGGTTGACTTCGATTTGCCAGCGGTCGACATAGATCTGCAGCAGAGCCCGGGGCCGGCTGTGCCGATCGGTGGTCAGCAAGTAGGCGGGCTGGCGGTAGTACATCTTGCCGCTCTTCCGTTTGCGGTAGGGCGTCGGGGCCACGACGAAGAGGCGCAGCGCCCGCCGGCCGGCCCCGCCTTGCCACCGGAGGTCCGTCAGTTCTTTGTACCGGATCGGGCGCCGCGCGCCGCCATAGCAGACCGTCGTCGTGTGCCATGGGATCGTGTCGTTCTGGCGCACCTGCTCGGGCGTGAACTTGATGACATCGTAGATGCGGCGGGATCCCACCGGGGCGGGCCGACACAGCTTGGCATCCTTGCGGGTGCGGCCGATCACCGCGGTGCGGGGGATCTCGGCCCGCAAGCACGTGCGATTACAGAAACTGCCATCGACGGCCAACACCAACGTCTGCCGCGCGCCGCCCGCCGTGTCGAGGTCCGCGCGCAGGGCGTGGGCCATCGTGACGAAGCGGGTCGACAGATTGTGAATCCTGCTGGCCGCCTGGTAGGCGATCCGGGCGGCGGCGTCCGCCGTGCGCGACGGCTTCTTCACGCACGACACCTCTTCGAAGCGGATCGGCACCGCCCGCGTGTAGCGCGGGGCCCGCGTGTGCAGGGGGACCAACACGGAGGCTTGGAGAAAGCGGACCGCGCGAATCAGATTCACGTGGAACGGCGGCGACAGCGGGTCGCGGTGATAGGCGGCCTGCGGGATACAGCGCCCGGTCTTGTGGACCCGCGTGTCATCGACGGCCACCCCGACCAGCCGGCCGCGACACAACGGCCGCGCCCGTGTCAGGATCGCCTGGAACAGCGCCTGGGGCTCCCAGTGACACCGCGAGTGCAGGAAGTACTCCGCGCTCCAACTGCGGTGCTGACCGCCGTTGGTCCAGATGATGCGCGACAGACAGCGGCGGCCCAGACACAGCAACGAGCCCACCGCCTGGCGCACGGCGCGCCGATAGGTGCGCCGTTGCGGAAAGACATCGCGCCAGGGCGCGACGATCTCGAGGAACGTCCCCAGCAGCGTCGCCGCCGGCGCGGCGATCATCGCCCCTCGGGGCGCAGCCCGAAGGTGTTCTTCTCGGTGCGCACGAAGCGATCCCCACGGGCGACCTTCTTGGTGAGCGACGAGACGAGGCTCTCGCGATCGACCGGCACGTGGAACTGGGCCGCGATGCGCGTCAGGATCTCCGACACGTGCAACGGGCCCCGGGCCTGCTTGAGTACGTCATGGGCCATGTCCACCTGTGACAGACCTTTGCGTGGACGCGGCGTGGGCGCAGCCGCCTCGCCGTGCCGCAATCGGCGCACGGCCCGCAACTGGGCATCAAGCGAGGCTTCTACCGTCCTGAGAATGAGGTCTTTGAGGTGGTCGTCTGGCATCAGCCGCTCCTGGGAAGCAGGTGCCAAGAGGATGCCACAACCACGTCGGTCGGTCAACTATACATATGACGACAGACTCAAATGTAGAAACTCCAGCGCCGGGTCTGAAGACCCGGCCTACGAGGCAGAGGAGGCCGGGGCGTGGAGCGGGTGTGTGCGCCGGTCAGAACGTCCGTGCCACAATGGCCGTACACGGGAGGAGTGACACATGGCCAAGCCAGCGGGGAGCTTCGTCTGGTACGAATTGATGACTCCGGACCCGGATGTCATCGCGCCGTTCTACGCGGCGGTGGTTGGCTGGCAGATTGCCGCACGAGAC
>NZ_CAIKKU010000458.1 GCF_903828115.1 uncultured Thiodictyon sp.
CCCAGGCCGCGACGGGTTGCCGCAATGGCGCGTGGCCGGAGTTATGATCAAGACCCGACGCCGCGGTAACCGGCGAGACCGCGGCACCCTGCGAGGCCAAAGCGCGGCGGGACGCCGCTCCCTCGCGGAAGCAGTCGGGGCGGGACACCCCGACGCCCCTTTCTTGGCTACACTTGCAGACTGCCCAGCAAACTCGTGGAACATCGCCATGCGCCGAGTCGTCTTCAATCAGAAAGGGGGGGTGGGCAAGTCGACCATCGCCTGCAACCTGGCCGCCATCAGCGCCGCGCGGGGGCGGCGGACACTCCTGGTTGACCTGGACCCGCAGGCCAACGCCTCGCGCTATCTGCTGGGCAAGGCGCTGGACACGCAGGAGAAGACGCTCGCCCACTTTTTCGACGATATCCTGGGCTACCGGATCTTCGGCGCCCGGCCGGTCGAGTATGTGGTGGCGACGCCCTTTCCCAACCTGAGTGTCCTGCCGTCCGATCCGCGGCTGGAGGAACTCCAGGTCAAACTGGAATCGCGCTACAAGATGTACAAGCTGCGCGAGGCGCTCGATACGCTCAAGGACTTCGACGAGGTCTTCATCGATACGCCGCCGGCGCTCAATTTTTTCACCCGCTCGGCGCTCATTTGCGCCGACACCTGTCTGATCCCCTTCGACTGCGATGACTTCTCGCGCCGCGCGCTGGTGACGCTGATGGACAGCGTGCGCGAGATCCAGGCCGATCACAATCGCGCCCTGCGGGTCGAGGGTATCGTGGTCAACCAGTATCAGGCGCGCGCCAATCTGCCGCTGCGCCTGGTCGATGAATTGCGTGCCGAGGGGCTGCCGGTGCTGGACGCCTTTCTGTCGGCCTCGATCAAGATCCGTGAATCACACACCCAGGCCTTACCGATGATCCATCTGGACCCCCGGCACAAACTCAGCCGGGAATTCGAGGCACTGTACGATCTGCTGACCGCCTGAGCCCGGGGCCGGCGCCCATCAGTAACGACTCAAGAACAAGTCACACACAACACAATCGTTGTCGTTGTCGTTGTCGTTGTCGTAATCGTAACCGGAGAAGCGCTGCAATTCGGCGTGCGAGAGAATCCGCGGCGCTACGATAACCTCGATTACGACAACGACAACGACAACGGCGCCGAAGGCACTCCCTAACGGACTTGTTTCACTGATTAATGAATCGTTCCTAAACGAGGCATTCCCATGCGCAATGTACCTGATCCCAACACCGTCGCGCGCATCGCGCAGGCCCTGCGCGGCGCCCGCCGCCTGCTGTTCATCACCGGCGCCGGCATCTCGGCCGACTCCGGCCTGCCGACCTATCGCGGTATCGGCGGCCTCTACAACAATCAGTTGACGGCGGAGCAGGTCCCGATCGAGACCGCGCTGTCCGGGGCGATGCTGGCGGCCAATCCGGCCATCACCTGGAAATATCTGCATCAGATCGAGGAGACCTGCCGCGGGGCGCGCTTCAACGACGCCCATGCCATCATCGCGCAGTGGCAGGAGCAGTTCGAGGTCTGGGTGCTGAGCCAGAACATCGACGGTTTCCACCGCGCCGCCGGCAGCCGCAATCTGATCGAGATCCACGGCGATATTCACGACCTGTTCTGCACCCGCTGCGACTATGAGACCAGCGTGCCCGATTACGCCGGACTCAGGCTGCCGCCGACCTGCCCGCGCTGTCATGCGCTGGTGCGCCCGCGGGTGGTGCTGTTCGGCGAGAACCTGCCGCCCGCGGCGATTGCGCAGTTGTATCGGGAACTGGAGCGGGGCTTCGATCTGGTGTTCAGCATCGGCACGACCAGCGTCTTCCCCTACATCGCGGGACCGGTCGTGCAGGCAAGCCAACGGGGCGTCCCGACCGTGGAGATCAATCCAGCCGACACGACCGTCACCAACGTCGTCGACTACAAGCTCGCCGCGGGCGCGGCGGTCAGTCTGCGGGCGATTCGCGAGGCCTATCTGAAGGCCTCGCCCCAGTAAAGGAGTCGGGGCGTCCCGCCCCGCGGCCTTGTCGTGCAAGTCCGGCCGCAGGGTGCCGGCCCGACTGTTGCGGTAACCGCGTCGGAGCCGAGGACCCGCCGACCGCTTCCAAGTGAGACCGGATCAACAGGGCGTTCCCGGACCGACCGGATCCAGGATGACGGTCAGCACCCCCGGCCCCTGACCCGGCCGGTGGGCCAGGGCGCGGACCCAGGGCAGGCGCAGCCGTGCGGCGAGCAGGGGCGGCAGCGGATGGATGGCGGCGGCGGGCAGTCGCACCCGGGTGACCGGCTCCTGGACCCGGATGCGCAGCGGCCCGCCCAGCCCCGCGACCAGCAACAGGCGCATCAGGCCCGGCGCCGCGGCGGGTAGTCCCAGCAGGTCGCCGATGGACGGCCAGCGTGGGTCGCGGTCCGCTTCCAGGGCCTGCACCCGGTCGCGCGGCAACGCCAGTTCGAGGGTGCCCCAGCGGAACAGAACCAGATCCAGGGCGTCTTGCGGGCTCATAACCCGTCGCGCCAGGCCGTGAACAGGCGCTCCAGGTCCAGGGCCAGGACCGCTCGGGCGCGGTGCTGGAAGACCCCGGTGACGAGCCCCGGCAGGCGTCCGGGAAGGTCGGCGGGCGGGGCCAGGATGGCGTCCGGGGCCAGTTCGAGCACATCGTCCACCCCATCCACCCGCAGGCCGCTCTGCATCGCGGCGGCGCGTCCGAGCAGGATCGCATTGCGGCGGGTGACGGGGCCGGGGGCGGTCTCCAGCAGCGCGTCGAGCCGCAGCACCGACCAGATGGTACCGCGGACCTCGATCACCCCTTCCAGGGCCGGCGGACAGCCCGGGACGAAATGGATGGGCGGCGTCTGCAGGATCTCCAGCACTTGCCGGCCGGGTAAGGCGAACGGCCGCTCGCCGATGCAGAAGACGACCCACTGCGCGGTGACGGCGGCGACGGCGACGCCCGCCTCCCCCTCGTGGGTGCGTTGGTCGAGGATGGCGTCCAAGGTCGCGGCTGGGGTGGGCGGATCGGCGGGGAGGGTCGGGCCGGGCTGGTACGCGACGCTCCCAGCCTGCACGGCGCTCCCCGTGTCCCCGGTGTCAGCGCCCATCCGCGCCCTCCCGCCCACCCGGGCCAAAATCCGCGGCGGTGGCGATCTCGACCCGGTCGCGCCCGCCCCGCTTGGCCCGGTACAGCGCGAGATCCGCCGCCTCGACCAGGGTGTCGGCACCGGCAAAGCGGGGGAAGGCGGCCACCCCGGCGCTGAAGGTGCAGGTGAAGGTGGCGTCCCCGGCGTAGAACAAGACCTCGGCGAAGCTTGCGCGCAGGGCATCGAGGATACCTCGGGCCTGGTGCCCGTCGACCCCGGGCAGGACCACCGCGAACTCCTCCCCGCCGTAGCGCCCGACCACGTCGGACTCGCGCAGGCGCATCCGCAGGCCCCGGCTGAGCGCCATCAGGACCTGATCGCCGGCCGGATGGCCGTAGGTGTCGTTGACCCGCTTGAAGCGATCCACGTCGATCATGGCAAAGCACATGGGACGCCCGTCGCGCCGGGCGTTGGCCACGCCCAGTTCCAGGAACTGCATGATCGTGTTGTGATTGAAGAGCCCCGTGAGCCCGTCACGCACCATCAAGGCGTGCAGGGTGCGCATCCGCTCGGCCCGCAGGCTGACCTCGGCGACCAGCCGACGGGGCTCCACCGGCTTGGTCAGGAAGCCGTCCGCGCCGACCTCCAGGGCCTTGAACTGGCGCTCCCGATCGGTCTCGGAGGACAGGAAGATGATGGGCAGACTCACATGCCCCGGCATCTGGCGCAGCACCCGCGCCAGTTCGGGCCCGGAGCACTCCGGCATGTACATGTCCATCAGCACCAGGTCCGCATTGAACCTCGGTGGTCTTGACCGGCTTGGTGCAGTAGGCGCTGCCGCCGGCCTTGACCACCTGCAGGCGCGCCTGGAAGTCGTCCCGACTGGAGATATAGAGGCTGGGGATGGACTGCCCGGTCGCGGCGCTCAGGGCCGCGAGTGCCGCGGGACCGGCGTGCTCGCCCTCGGGGAACATGACATCCATGATGACCGCGGCGGGCGCGCGCGCGCTCACCGCCGCGCGCATCTGCTCAAGGCTGGTCAGCGCCGTGACCGGGTAGCCGAAGCACGCCAACTGGGCGCACAACTGCTGGGCCAGATCGCCGTCGTCGTCGCACAGATAGATCAGCTTGTCCCGCCGCTGGGCGCCCGGCTCGGCCGCCCCATCCGCGGCTGGTCGCGGCGCCTGGGCCACGGCCCCCGGGGCCGGCGCGAGCGCCGCCGACAGCGGCTCGAAGCCGAAGTGCTCGGCGTGGTCAGCGGGAGCCGCGGGTCCGAGCGCCAGGGCCTCCAGACGCTCCAGGACTGCGACCAGGCCTGCGGTGAGCCCCGGTGGGGGCGCCGCGTCGGCCAGGGCGGCCTGGAGCAGCTCGTCGCCCTCCCGTGCCAACTCGCTGAGCGCCGTCAGGCCGAAGGAGGCGGCACTCCCCTTGACGGTATGCAGCGCCAGGTGCAACTGCACCAGGCCCGCCCGGTCCCCGGCGTGCGTCGGCGGCGCCGTCAACAGGGCGCGCGCGGCGTGCAGGCGCTGGGGCAACTGCTCCAGAAAGGCGGCTCGCAGCCGGGCCTTGCGTGCCTTGAAGGTTTCCGGTGGGACTGGTGCCATGGTTGTCGAATCGCCGCTTGGGTGCTGGGGAACGGTTCACTAATAAATTAAACAAGTCCATTAGGGAATGCTTGTCGCGCCATTGGCGTCGTCGTCGTTGTCGTTGTCGTTGTCGTTGTCGTTGTCGTTGTCGTTGTCGTTGTCGTAATCGTA
>NZ_CAIKKU010000459.1 GCF_903828115.1 uncultured Thiodictyon sp.
ATTATTCGATTACGACAACGACAACGACAACGACAGCGTACCCGCGATCTCGGTCGCCACATCAGTTCTGATCGCACCCGGGCCCGCGCGCTGCGCCCCAACCGAAGAACCCGGCCATCCATCTGCTTGCTTTTTAATGCTTAATCCCCTCAGAGCCCCCCCATGCTGCGAAAGATCCTGATCGCCAACCGCGGCGAGATTGCGGTGCGCGTGATCCGCGCCTGTGCCGAAATGGGGATCCGCTCGGCCGCCGTCTATTCTGAGGCGGACCGCCACTCGCTGCACGTCAAGAAGGCCGACGAGGCCTACAGCCTGGGTGCCGACCCACTGGCCGGCTACCTCAACGTCCACAACCTCGTGACGCTGGCCCTGGCGACCGGCTGCGACGCCATCCATCCCGGCTACGGCTTCCTTGCGGAGAATCCGGAACTGGCCATCGCCTGTACCCGTCGCGGCATCACCTTCATCGGGCCGACCGCGGAGGTGATCAGCCGCATGGGGGACAAGACGCAGGCGCGCTTTGCCATGCAGAAGGCGGGGGTGCCCATCACCCCGGGCAGCGCCGGGAACCTCGAGGACCTGGACCAGGCGCTGCGGGTCGCGGCGGAGATCGGCTACCCGATCATGCTCAAGGCCACCTCCGGCGGCGGCGGGCGGGGCATCCGCCGCTGCGACGACGCCGCGGCCCTGCGCCGCAACTTCGAGCGGGTGATCTCGGAGGCGACCAAGGCCTTCGGCCGCGCCGAGGTCTTCCTGGAGAAGTGCGTGGTCAACCCGCGCCATATCGAGGTCCAGGTCTTGGGCGACCATCACGGCAACTGCATCCACCTCTTCGAGCGTGACTGCTCCATCCAGCGGCGCAACCAGAAGCTGATCGAGATTGCCCCCTCCCCCCAGATCGACGAGGCGCAACGCCAGTATGTCGGCGGGCTCGCGGTACTGGCCGCGCGCGCGGTCGGCTACACCAATGCCGGGACCGTGGAGTTCCTGCAAGACACGGACGGGCGCTTCTATTTCATGGAGATGAACACCCGTATCCAGGTCGAACACACGGTCACCGAGACCATCACCGGGGTGGACCTGGTGGAGGAACAGATCCGCGTGGCCGCCGGACTGCCGCTGCGCTTCCAGCAGCACGAGATCAGCCGGCGCGGCGTCGCCATGCAGTTTCGCATCAATGCGGAGGACCCCAAGAACAACTTCCTGCCGAGTTTCGGGCGGATCTCGCGCTATTACGCCCCGGGCGGCCCCGGGGTGCGCACCGACACCTGTATCTATACCGGCTATACGGTGCCGCCCCATTACGACTCCATGCTCGCCAAGGTGATCGTCTGGGCCCTGTCCTGGGAGGATGTGCTCAACCGCGGCGCCCGCGCCCTGAAGGACATGGGCGTATTCGGCATCAAGACCACCATGCCCTTCCACCAGGAAATCCTGCGCCATCCCGAGTTTCGCTCCGGGCACTTCGACACCGGCTTCCTGGACGCCCACCCGGAACTGCTGGCGTACTCCGAGAAGCGCCGCAAGGAAGACATCGCCGCCGCTTTGGCGGCCGCCATCGCGGCCCACGCAGGGCTTTAGTGTCGTTGTCGTTGTCGTTGTCGTTGTCGTTGTCGTTGTCGTTGTCGTTGTCGTTGTCGTTGTCGTTGTCGTTGTCGTAATCGTAATCGAAGAAGCGATGCCATTTGGTGTTCGAGAGAATCCAA
>NZ_CAIKKU010000460.1 GCF_903828115.1 uncultured Thiodictyon sp.
CAACCACGACGGGGCCGGATTCCGGGTCCAACCAAACCACGCCAAATTCAAAATTGAATGCGTGCAGGGAAGAAAGTTGCGTGCTATTGATTGACATGGAACCGGATCCTGAAATTGGAGATGAAGCAAGCGAGAAGGTCAGTGCCTCATGTCAGGATAAGTAATTTTTCAGTTGTTACTTTGCTTTCGAGCAAGATTCGCTTGTTTTTCACTTTTGATTGAATGCATTTTGTCGGCAGATGGGTGGCCTCGGCTTATTTGATTACAACGAGGAGCTGGAATCCTGCGATGTAAGTAGTCGATTGAATTTCGTATTTGTACGATTGAATTTTGTATTTTGTTCGTGTTCGCTTCCCTGATTATTTATTTTATCGCAGAGCTATTCTCAGGTTGACGATTTGATCCCGGACGATTTTCCACGGGGACCATGATTATCGGCCGAGGATGCTAAACTTGAAATCAATCTTTACTGTACCGATCCGCTTACGGGCGGAGGCGGATGGGCTGTAAGTTGGGATGGGTTGGATACAAAATACTATTCGCCGGCGAGCTCGCACTGGAGGAGAATCCGCTGCGCAAATCGACACGATCCTGCCGGCAAAGGACACGGCTGTCGTCCCGGCATCCACTTGCTGTCGAATCAGATGGACAACCTGCGCGCGCAGCGATGCGGGCTGGCATTCCGGATCAGTTCATGATTCTCGGTGAACAGCTTCGTCATGCTGCTCTGCCAGCCGGCACCATCAACGACATTCTCGTGCTGATTGCGTGCGCATCTGGGTTATAACAATGTTAGTTCTGTGACTGATTCAACTATGTTATAACTTGGTTATTAATGGTACTGGACTAACTGTGTTATCACATAGTTAATTTTTCATGACAATTGACTTTGTTATAACTAAGTTAACCTCTGCACGCTGACATAACTCAGTTATAACAGTGTTTTATATGAAATTTCTATAACTCAGTTTTAGCTATGTTTTTATTAGGTGATGTTTTTCACGTCTCTACGTTCAGAGATCTCATATGTACCCAAACCAAAGATGAATCGATTGCCTTCATGATTGCGGTTACATCGTTTCGATCTGTTGCGGCACCACCTTCTTTGTCCATGGCGTCGTCGACATCAACCCCTCGAACTGTGGTGGGCCTGGTGGAGGCTGGGTCCCCTGCAGCGTCATCCATATCAAATCCATCCCCGCAGAAACATAAGACATGCCTTCAGCCTTCAGCCTTCAGCCTTCAGCCTTCAGCCTTCAGCCTTCAGCCTTCAGCTTTGCGTTTCAAACGTTTCTGACCACCCGGCGCATCACCTGTGGGTGGTCGCCTGCGGCTCCAAGACGGCTCGTAAGGTGCTGATGCACTGATGGCTGACGGCTGACTGCTCTTCCCAGGGGATTGGTGACGCGGACAATCGGGGAGGGCATGGTGAAAACCCTGGCACTGGCTCCCAGCTTCG
Organism: uncultured Thiodictyon sp.; assembly: GCF_903828115.1. Taxonomy (GTDB): domain Bacteria; phylum Pseudomonadota; class Gammaproteobacteria; order Chromatiales; family Chromatiaceae; genus Thiodictyon. The sequence continues at coordinate 1,460 of NZ_CAIKKU010000460.1, forward strand.
CACCCTAACATCCGGACAGGCCCCTGGTGTAGGGGCGGTTTTGAAACCCGCCCCTACGTCCGGCTATCACGTCCGATGGCCATACCATCCTTGGCACTGGCTCCCGGCATCTGGCCGGGAGGACGGGGTTGTCTCTTCTTTCGTCATTCCGGCAGGATGCTGGAATCCAGTGCCAGGGCGGGCGAGCTCGCCACTCGGGCGGTAGGTGCGCGCGTCCTCGCGATCGAGCCGATCCCGGATACCTTCGCTTGGTTGACGCGAAACGTCGCGGTGAACGGGCTGGGCGAGCGGATGCGGGTGCTCAACCTGGGGCTGGGGCGGCGGGAGGGTCGGCTGCGCTTCACTGGCGGATTGGATACGGTCAATCAGGTGCTCGCCGAGGGTGAGTTGGCCGAGGATGCGCTGGAGGTGCCGGTGCGCACCCTGGATGCGGTGCTGGACGGCCAGTCGCCGACCAGGGCAATCGCATCAGATAATTAGCAAATACCGTTAGACTAAGCGCGAGCACAACGCGACAATCCACTGCCTTTTCTGTCTTATGGAATGGCCCGATGTGCGAAACAACCCTGGATCGGTCGCTGGCCGGGCATTTTACCGTGCTGGAAGACCCGCGCTGCCCGATCAAGCGTCGCCACAACCTGATCGACATGATCGTCATCGCCATTGCGGCAACCCTCTGCGGCGCGGACGGCAGGGTGGCCATCGCGGAGTTCGGGCGCACGAAGCAGCCGTGGTTTGCGCAGTTCCTGGAGTTGCCCAACGGTATCTCGGCCCACGACACGTTCGGGCGGGTGTTCGCGTTGCTGGCGCCGGACGCATTCGAGACGTGCTTTCGCGCCTGGGCGGCGTCGATTCGTGAAGTGATCCCCGGCGAGATCATCGCGATCGACGGACGCTGCGCCGCTCCCACGATCGTGCCAAGGGTCTTGCCGCGCTGCATGTGGTCAGCGCGTGGGCGACGGCCAACCGCGTCGTTCTCGGTCAGGTCTCCACCGACGCGAAGTCCAACGAGATCACGGCGATCCCGCAGTTGCTGGCGTTGCTGCGCCTCCAGGGCTGCATCGTCACCATTGATGCGATGGGTTGTCAGACCAAGATCGCCGAGCAGATCATCGCGCAGGGGGGCGATTATGTGCTGGCACTCAAGGGCAACCAGGGCACGCTGGCTGCCGAAGTCGAGGAGGCGTTCATCGACGACGACGCGCGGGATTACGCGCAGGGCGACACGCAGGTGCTCGAAACCCACGAGCATGGTCATGGGCGGGTGGAGACCCGCCGCTACCGGACCTTGGGTGATCTCTCCGGCGTACCGCGCAGCGCCCTCTGGAAGGGTATGAACATGATCGGTATGGTCGAGTCGCAGCGCGAAGTCGATGGCAAGATCGCCCGCGAAACCCGCTTCTACATCGGCAGTATCGCCACGGACGTGGCCTGCTTCGCCCGTGCCGTGCGTGATCACTGGGGCGTGGAGAACGATCTGCATTGGAGTCTCGATGTGGCCTTCCGTGAAGATGACTGCCGAGTGCGCGAACCTGCGGCCCGTGATAACCTGGCCGTACTGCGCGACATTGCGCTGACGCGCCTGAAGAACGACAACACCAAGCTCGGCATCAAAAACAAACGCTTGAAGGCCGGTTGGGATGAACGCTACTTGACGAAGTTGCTCTTTGAAGCACCGGATGACAAGCCAAAAACAGATGCATTAGATTCTACGAATATTAGAGTAACGTGATGCGATTGCCCTGGTGGCGGGAGGCACTTGTGCCGCCCTGGATCTGGGTACCGGGCACGGGTATTCGGTGCGTCAGGTGATCAGTGTCATTGAGGCGTTGGCTGGCTGTCGGGTTCCTGTTCGGTAGGCTCCCCGCCGCGCTGGCGATCCGCCGGTGTTAGTCGCCGACCCAAGACGTGCAGACGTGCCATGCAGCGGCTGAATTGGAGTCCGGTGCATTCGAACCTACCTCGGATCGTGGAAACAGCTTGGCGATGGTATGATGCTCACGCTGGGTTAGAAAATTTGCATTCTGTTTCGCTTATCCTTCAGTTTTGTACTGGCTGAGAGTTACTCTCCCGGGAGCAAAAGTTTATCAGTCGTGCGCGCCAGGTACCGCGCCACGTTCGGGGATCAGCGCGGCGCGCACGCCGGATTAAGCTTAATCGTTATGGTCGTTAAAGTTAACGCAAACCGTTAACATTTATGGCGTTCAATGTGGGAATGAAATATGACGCAGCGGCAAGCATTCCTTAGCCTGGCAATGGCCTTTTTAGTGTTGACCGGCGTCACTGCCACCACTCTCACCATTTCACCGGTCATCTGGCAAGACGAAGTCCAAATTGTTGACTTTGGCAGAACGGCACTGCCGAATGCCGATCTTGGATGGGGGATAAGCTGGCTTGTGCCGGGCAATCGTCCGGAGGTAGCATTCAGTTACCTTGGCCCTTTGGTGCAAGAATGGGCATTTCGCAACTTCGATGGCATGGCGGGTGTCCGCCTGGCCGCGCTTGCGGGCGCCGGGCTTGCGTCATTTGCGATGTTTGGTTGGTTACGCGCGCGAGCGGTTTTGCCGGAGGTGGCATTGTTTGGTGCTTTGCTGTTCATGCTCGATCCCATGATCTCCCAAAGCTATCGTGGCGCTCGGGTCGATACCTTGGCGATGGGTATGATGTTTTTGGGTTTTTTGGCGGTTCAGCTTGGGCGTAAAGACAACGACGGTTGGCGTATCCGAGGCGAACAGGTCATTGTCGGGTTGTGCGTCGGCTCAGCTGGATTGATCTGGCCATCGGCAATCCTGTTGCTGCCGCTTCTAATCTATGAACTTTGGACGGGGGCGTCGGCTTTAACGGCGGGTGTCGTTGACAAATTGAAAAGGGTGGTCCCGGAAATTTTTTATATCGGTTTGTTCGCCGCGATGACGATCACAATATTCCTGTTCTTTCGTTTTCAAGATGGCATGCTTGATGCTATTAGAAACATGTTCCAGTCGACAGCAACAAACCAAAATTATCTTGCGCATGTTGATGGTCAAGCTCGTGTTCTATGGCATGGCGTGTTAGGCGTCTTACTCAGTTTCAAATATGATCCATGGCTCCCGTTATTTGCAACTCTATTGATCCTGATCGATCGACGCTTTGGTTTAATCGTCGGAATTTTGATCGTACTTGGGGTGGCTGTTGTCACTAATCCATATATTCATCGAGTCATATATGTGATCCCATATTTAATTCTAGCGGTCGTACTGGGAATATCAGGGTTGATAGCTGTTCGATCCGATCGTCGCCATCGTTCTTTTGCAACAATGATCGTGGTGGTTATGCTGATGTGGTCGGCAGCGATTACCATAGGCGGAAGGACATGGGTAAGCATCCAAGAGAAAGATGTCCGTGATCCAATGCTGATTCAAAAACTGGGTCAGTTGATGATCGGTAAAGGCGCTTATCGTGTCTATATAGACCCTTGGATTTTTTATTATGCTGGACGACAGCTCGAGTGGCAAATGTACCGATCGTTTTACGAAAAACCAGAAGTGCTAACGCCTGAGTGGAAGATCTTTATAAAGAACATGGACTTCCTGATTTTCTCGGATGGTGATGTATCATTGAGCCTTCATCAGATTTTGACGGAAAGCGGGTTTGCGTCGATAGTCGTCAACCCTGTAAATTTATCTGAAAATCGCTTGAACGACCATAGAAAGGCAATAGTTGGCTATATGCAGAATTTTGTAATTTACGGAAAGAAGCCTATGGGTAAAAGCATTGGTGCTAGATGATCCGCATCTACTTCCCCGGTTTGCATCTGCCTGTTCTGAGCGATCGCTACTAATTTAGGGGGCGAAAAATTTATAGAGTAATCCGTGATTACACCCTTGCCCCTGACGGCATCTATGAGCCCGCCAACTCCATCCAACACCGGAGCGAGGAGTATGAGCAATCCGGCTTCGACACCCTCTGGGCGATGCAGGAGCGGCATTTCTGGTATCTTGGCAGACATCGCTTCCTACTTGGCGCACTTGATCGGCATCTGTCGAGCGGGCCCCTGCCGTGGGCAACCGTGGACCTCGGTGGAGGGGTAGGCGGCTGGCTCCGTTATCTCGCCGACCGCCGGCCCGGCCGCTTCCAGCCGCTGGCGCTGGCTGATTCCTCGCGGGTCGCGTTGCGGATGGCGGGGGGTGTGCTGCCCGTCGGCGTGCAGCGCTACCAAGTGGACCTGATGAACTTGGGCTGGCGCGAATGCTGGGATGTTGCCTTCCTGCTGGACGTGATCGAGCACCTGCCAGACGACTTGCGGGCATTGCAAGAGGCGCGTCACGCTCTCAAACCGGGGGGCCTGTTGTTCGTCACCACTCCGGCGCTGCCTAGGGTGTTCATTCTGCGCCTCTGGGAGCACAAGTCCGTCATGCGTTTTCTGTCGCGCCAAGAGGCATAAGTACCATTTGTAATCAGTTGCTTACGCCCAATGTGCGCACCGGAAGGCGGGGGACGAAAAACTGCATGAAATGGCTCAGATTGAACAGCCTAGGCGCTGCCTCAGTTCTGGAGCTACAATGATGACATCGCCCACCACCTGCGTCGCTACACCCGCCAGGAGTTTGTCCGCTTGGCCGATCAGGCCGGTCTTCAGTTGATCGATGCACGCTATTTCATGTTCCTGCTCAGCCCCCTATACTGGCTCACCCGCCACCGGCCCGGGATCGCCGCGATGACCGAGGCGCAGAAGCGGGAGCTAGTGATCCGCGCCCACCACGTCCCGGCCGCACCGCTCAACGGGTTGCTCGCCGCCATTTTCGCGGCGGAGACCCCGCTCGGTCACTGGGTTCGGTTCCCGTGGGGGACGTCGATCCTTGGAGTATTTCGCAAGCCATGAAAAAGGTTGCCATTCTCCAATCAAACTACATCCCCTGGAAGGGCTATTTTGACCTTATCGCCGCAGTCGATGAGTTCATCCTGTACGACGATATGCAGTACACGCGCCGGGATTGGCGCAACCGTAATAAAATCAAGACACCTCTGGGTCTCCAGTGGCTCACGGTGCCAGTGAAGGTCAAGGGTAAATATCACCAGACAATCAAAGAGACCGAGAATGACGGTTCGGACTGGCAGGAAAGCCACTGGAAATCCTTGGTCGCCAATTATCGGCGCTCGGCCCATTTCGAGGAACTGTCATCAGCGCTCTCACCTTTCTACCTGGAACGTTCCTATTTGCATCTTTCCACCCTGAACCGCACCCTGATCGACTGGGTTTGTGGTTATCTCGGCATCGCGACGCGGATTACCACCTCGTCCGACTATCGGCTGGTCGATGGCAAGACGGAGCGGTTACTTGATCTCTGCCTTCAAACCGGCGCCACCGAGTATATCTCCGGCCCCGCGGCGCGAGGTTATCTCGACGAGACCTTGTTCGCTGATGCCGGCATCGCGGTAAACTTCTTTGATTACGGGGGCTATCCCAGCTATCCCCAGCTCTGGGGGACTTTCGAGCACGGCGTCAGCATCCTTGATCTCCTCTTCAACTGCGGCGCGGACTCGCCCCGTTACCTGCATTACGTTTCGCCATGAAGCTTTCCATCGTTGCAACGCTCTATCAGTCATGTCAGTATCTCCCCGAATTTCATCGTCGGGCGAGTGCAGCGGCGAAGCAGCTTGTAGGAGATGACTATGAAATCGTCCTAGTAAACGATGGATCTCCTGACAATAGCTTGGAAGTTGTTATGCAACTTGCCGATAGCGATGACCATCTGGTGGTGGTGGACCTTTCACGCAATTTTGGACATCATAAAGCCATGATGGCCGGTCTCGAACATGCCGCGGGGGACCTGATTTTCCTGATCGATTCTGATCTTGAAGAGGAGCCTGAGTGGTTGCAAGGCTTCTTTGCTACAATGACCGACGAGGCCGCGGATGTGGTTTATGGGCGGCAGCAGCAGCGTAAGGGCGGCCGGTTCGAGCGGTGGAGCGGCGCGATCTATTATTCGGTTTTCAATTGGATGGCCAATATCGATCATCCCAGGAATATTGTTACCGCGCGACTGATGACTCGACGATATGTGGATGCCTTGGTGCAATACCGCGAGCGTGAAATGGTGATTTCTTGTCTCTGGGTAATTACCGGATTCAAGCAAGTTGATCTAGCGGTCAGCAAACACGCGTCAAGTAAGACCACGTACAGCTTGGCGAAAAAAATTCAGCATACGATCAATGCAATTACCTCATTTAGCGAGGTCCCGCTGGCGATGATATTTTATGTGGGATTCGTGATCTTCATGGTGGCGATAATTTATACGGTAACACTAATCTTCAACAGATTATTTTTTTCTCGTCCTCTCGACGGATGGACATCTGTCATGGTCTCCGTCTGGATGTTGGGCGGCATGGTAATCTCTTTTATAGGGGTGATAGGCGCTTATCTGTCTAAAATTTTCATCGAGACCAAGCAAAGACCATATGTGATTGTCAGGGGTATTTATGCAAAATCGCGACACCACCATTGACTTGAGCTACGAGCAATTCTACGCTCAGCGTGCAGGGACCAAGGTGTATCCCACGGAATTTGTCGTTCGTACCTTCCTTGCTAATTACCCGGGGCTGCGATTTCTGAAACCCGCGCCCGGTGATCGTATACTGGATATCGGATTTGGGGACGGACGTAACACCGCCTTCCTCTGCGAGCAGGGACTCGATGTCTCGGGCATCGAGCTGACCCAGGGCATAGTCGATCAGACCGCCGCCCGCCTGGCCAGACTCGGCCATGTTGCGGACCTGCGCATCGGCAGGAACAGCCAGATTCCATTTGCGAGCGAGTATTTCAGGTGTATCCTGGCCTGCCACTGTTGCTATTATTGCGATGAAGGCGAATTCTTCACCGAAAATCTTGCGGAATATGCGCGGGTATTGCAGCCGGGCGGCTACCTGGTCGCCTCGGTTGCGTCCCGCAACTCGTATATCTTCAAGGACGCAATTGAATTGCCTGACGGCACGTTACGCATCACCACTGACCCCTATGGGAACCGCAATGGCTACCGCCTGCAAGCATTCAACGAGACGCAGGAAATCGCGAATTGTTTCTCTCCGTTTTTTGCAGACTTCTCGTTCGGCTTTGCCGATAATGACTATTACGGCATTTTCGAGCGTATCTATTGGGTCGTGTGCCGGAGGATATGAATTATGACCGACCCGCTGGCCTACCGCTGTCTGGAACTGGGTTGTGGGGGGGCACCCCTCATCGCGGGCAGCGAAGGACTGTCCTGCCCTCGCGGCCACCGCGTTGCCTTCGCGCCGGGGAGTACGGTACCCGTGTTCGCCAGGCAGCGGCACGACGTCAACGAATACACTAGGGACGACGCGGCGATCATTCACGATAACGCCTTGCGCTGGGTGTTCGCCACCTTTGCCGATGACGAGACCGCACTGCGCACCCGTCTGGTCGCACGCCTGCGACTGGCCGCAGGGCAGCGCGTCCTGGTCACCGGCGCCGGCGCCGGAAACGATCTCCCGTTTCTCATCAGGGGCTTGGCTGGTCGGGGCGAAATCTATGCACAGGACATTGCCGAGGAGATGATCCTCACCGGCTGGCGGCGCCATCGTGCGGACCCGGCCGCCGGCGGTGTGGCACTGCATTTTTCGGTCAGCGACGCGGCCGACCTGCCATTCCCTGACGGCTACTTCGACGCCGCGTATCATTTCGGCGGCATCAATCTATTCCCGGACGTCGGTATGGGAATCGCCGAGATGACCCGCGTGGTCAGAGTCGGCGGCAGCGTCTTGATCGGTGATGAGGGCGTGGCACCATGGCTGCGGGGCACGGAATTCGGCAAGATGCTGATTTGCAACAACCCTCTGTATGCTGCGGATCTGCCGTTGGCACTGCTGCCCGCCGCCGCCCGATCTGTGCAACTCAGCTGGGAGTTGAGCAACTGCTTTTACGTCATCGCCTACTCGGTCGCCGCAGGGCCGCCCTCCGTCGATATCGACATTCCCCATGTCGGCACCCGCGGCGGCAGCATCCGGACCCGTTATTTTGGCCAGTTAGAGGGGGTAAATCCCGATTTGCGGGATCGTGTATACGCCCAGGCACAGCGTGTGGGCATGAGCCGCGTCGACTACCTCGAATCGCTGATCCGCGCCGGCCTTGCCTCCGCGTCAACTACGGACTGAATTCCGATGCAGCACTACCTAGATGAGCACCGACCCTTTCCCTGGACCAGGACCGGGCGGGTGTACGCGCCAGCAGGTACCGAATTTAGCCACGGCTCGCATCCCTGCGCGCTGCATTACCACGATGACATCTTCATCGTTGCCTTCACTCGCCGAGATCCCCAGCAGCGCTCCCATATCTTCCTGTCCTATGCGCGGGTCGATGCCGGGATCATGTCCCTGGTAGGGGAGCCGACGCTCGCCCTGGGCTATGGTTCGCCCGGGACCTTCGATTGCGACGGCGTGATCAGCGTGTGCCTAATCGCCCACCGGGGGGTCATCTACCTCTATTATGTCGGCTGGCAGAACCTCCCCGACACCCTTTGGAGCTGCGACACCGGACGGGCGATCCTCGATCCCGGGGCGCTGACACTGATACGCGAGTTCCCCGGGCCAGTTCTTGGCCGCGATAAGCACAATCCCCTTTTCGCCGCGGCCACCGCATTCCACGTAACCGGCGATATCTGGCGCACCTGGTATAACTCAGGGGTGCGTTGGGAACGTACGGCCGACGGCTGGCGGCATTACTACGGCATCCATTACGCGGAATCCCGCGATGGCATCGACTGGACCTGCCGCCCGGGTATGTGCATACCCTTTGCCGATGACTATGAATATGCCTTTGGACGTCCCAGCGTTTATTACTTGGACGGGACCTATTATATGTGGTTTGCGCACCGCGCGACACGGGATATCGCTACCTACCGCATCGGCTTCGCGTCATCGGCAGACGGTTACACTTGGCTGCGCAACGACGCCCTCGCCGGCCTAGACGTCGCCCCGCAAGGCTGGGACAGTGAGATGATCTGTTACCCCTATGTCTTCGCTCATCATGGCCTTATGTATATGCTCTACAATGGAAATGGCTATGGAAGAACCGGCTTTGGGCTCGCAGTGATGGAGTCCGGCGAATGACCAAGATAGTCTTGGTGGGCCATGCGATTACCGCTGGCGTCCTGAATTCCTATCTGCGCCGTGACCGGCGCTTCGACGTCGTGGGCCTGACTGTTGACGATGAATTCCTGGATCAGGGTGGCGTGGCGGGACTCCCGGCGGTGGGTCTATCACAGCTTCAGGAGCGCTTTCCCCCTGCAACGACCAGGCTGCTGATGGCGGTCGGCTACAATGACCTCAATCGCGTGCGCGAATCGCTTTTCATGAGCGTGAAGGCCATGGGATACGGCGTGGAAACCTATGTCCATCCGGACGCGAAGGTATTCACGGAGATCCCGTTGGGCGAAGGCTGCGTGGTCCTGCCGGGTGCCGTGCTCGAGCCGCACGCGCGGCTGGGTGCCAACAGCATGGTCTGGTGCAATGTCACGCTGGCCCACCACAGCAGCGTGGACGACCACTGCTGGATCGCCTCCGGGGCCGTGATTTCCGGTCAGGCCAAGGTGTTGCGCAACAGTTTCATCGGAGTCAATGCGACGGTCGTCAACGAGGTGACGGTCGGCGAATATAACATCGTCGGTGCAAATGCCCTCATGTCGAAGGATACCAAGTCCCATACCGTGCATCTCGCCCGGTCCGCAGAGCCTTTCCGCTACTCGTCCGATGACTATGTAAAGTATTTCGGGGTCTGATATGAACCAACAGTTAGCGGTACTGCTGGCCGACGTCTTCGCCATGCGCGTGTCCGATATTCATCCCGATCTCAAGAAGGACGACGTGGGGTCCTGGGACTCCCTGAAACAGATGGACCTGGTGATGAGCCTGGAGCGCACCTATGGCATTGCGCTCGACATCCCCGACATTCTGCAGATGGTGTCAGTCGCCGCCGTCATCGCGGTGCTGATCGCCAAGGGGGTTGACCTTGGAGATTGAAGGGGCCATCGCGCTGGTAACCGGCGGCGCTCAGGGACTGGGTCTCGCGATTGCCGCCCACCTGGCTGCTCTGGGGGCCAGGGTCGTCGTCGCCGACCACAACGCCGAGACCCTGAGCCGACTCCCGGAGGGACTGGAGCCCGCCCGCCTGGATGTCACGCAACCCGCGGAGGTCAAGGCCGCGGTGGCGGAGATCCTGGCGCGGCACGAGCGGCTGGACATATTGGTCAACAACGCGGGGAGCATCTATAGCGAGGCCTTCGTCAACCTGATGAATCCCGCGGGCATCATGCACGACTACGAGCGCTTCCGCCGCTCGCTCACGGTCAACCTGGACTCAGTCTTCATCGTTACCTCGGCGGTGGTTGAGCAGATGGTCAGGCGCCGGACCGGGGGCGCCATCGTGAACATCAGTTCGATCAGCGCCGGCGGCAATGAAGGACAAACCGCCTATGCCGCGGCCAAGGCCGGCGTCAACGCTATGACTGTCACCTGGGCGAAGGAACTGGGCCGCTGGGGCATTCGCTGCAATGCCGTTGCACCGGGATTCATCGCGACCGTATCCACCCAGGGCGCTCTGACTGCATCGGTGTTGAAACATATCCAGGACAGCACGCCGCTGCGGCGCCTGGGCGAGGCCAGCGAGGTCGCCCAGGCGGTGTCCTGCGTCATTGCCAACGACTTCATCAACGGGGCTGTGCTCAACGTCAACGGCGGTTTGACCATCTGACATGTTTAAGCTCGACTACACGCAATACGCCGCAGCCTATGACTTCTACCTCAAAGGCCCGGCGTTCTTTCCGTTAATCGGGGCTGTCCTGAGCAGCGAGCAGGACGGTGTCGTCTATGGGGACGCGCGAACGGCGGCGCGTCGCATTTACGTCGAGCACGCCTTTGGCTTCGCGCAGGTCTACGGTGAGTCCGGCGCGGCCTTCGATCTGGAACTGAAGCGCTATCTGTTGCGCGACCAGGCCTTCGCCGCACCCAAGGTGCGGCTCTACACCCCATGCCTTCCCGCGTTTCTGGATGATGCGCGGTGCGAGCCTCTGCGCTCCTTGCGCCAGCGTTTTCTCTTGGATGCGAAGCGATTCGCGGCGACACCCAGGGCCGCCGGAGACCTCGCGGCGATCACCGTTGATGGGGCGCGACTGGACGAGGTCGAGCGGATCTTCGGGGTCGTCGGCCGCTTCTGGCGGGGGGCGGCCGATTTCCTCGGAAAATCAAATGCTGTGGTGGTGCTTCACCGGGGGCAGCCGGCCGCCCTCTGCTATGCCGCCGCCGCGGCTGATCGGCGCGCCGAGATCGACGTGCTCACCCTGCCCGAGTACCGTCGGCTGGGTGCGGGACGGCTCGCCGTCAGGCACTTTGTCGAGAGCTGTTTTCGGCAGTCAGTGGCACCGGTATGGGATTGTTTCGCCAATAACCTGGGGTCGATGCACTTGGCGCGCTCCGCCGGGTTCGTCGCTGCCGCGCCTCCCTACCCTTTTTTCACGATCACCAAGTCATAACCTGCACGCAATCCCGCTATGAGTGGCTACCACTACAACCTCGGTCGGTACTTCCAGGAAGTTGCCGAATCCCATGGCCACCGTCCGGCCTTGCGCTATCCCGAGCGGGACTATTCCTATCAGGAGTTGTTGCGCACAGCCGAGCGCCTGGGGACTTGGCTCACGGCACAAGGGTGTCGCCGTGGCGACGTGATCGCCATCGCTCACACCAAGCGTCCGTTGTCCTACGCGCTGATGATGGCCGCCCTGCGCTTGGGGGTCGCCTACGTCAATCTGGACGTGGAATCTCCGGCGGCGCGCACCTTGCGCATTCTCGATGTCAGCCGCCCCCACCTGATGTGCTATGACGATGAGCGCTATTCCGATGCGATGACTGCGCTGGCGGCGGCCGAGCGGTGCCCGTTGCTCTTCCTCGCGCAGGATCGCGTGCCCGAGGTGGGCGCCGCGGACCTGGCGCAGCAGCAGGCCCTCATGGCGGGCGTGGATGGCTCTAGCGTCGCGTATATCATGTTCACCTCCGGCTCAACGGGGGTGCCGAAGGGCGTCGCGGTGACCCACCAGAACGTCCTGCATTTCATCGCCTGGGGCCAGCTGTGCTTCGCGATCGAGACCCAGGACAACTTCGCGAATCTGAGCCCGATGTATTTCGATAACTCGGTCTTCGACTTCTACGTTGCGCTCTTTTCCGGGGCCTGCCTGAGCCCGATCGCTCGGGAACTCCTCACCCGCCCCTACGAACTGGTGAATCAGGTTGATCGTCTGGGATGCACCCTGTGGTTTTGCGTCCCGTCGCTACTCATCTATCTCATGGCCATGAAGGCGATGCAGTCCGTCGCACTGTCGGGGCTTCGCACGATCGTCTTCGGCGGCGAGGGCTACCCCAAGATCGAGCTCAAGAAGTTGTACGACCTGTTTTCTCACCAGGCGCGGCTCGTCAATGTGTACGGGCCCACCGAGTGCACCTGTATCTGCAGCGCCTACACCCTGGGCGCTCACGATTTCAATGACTTAGCGGGACTGCCGCCGCTCGGCCGGCTGAATCCCAATTTCGATTACCGCATCCTCAATGCGGAGGACCAGGACTCGGACCTAGGAGAACTCTGCCTGATCGGGCCCAATGTGGCCGCCGGCTACTTCAATGACGAGGTGCGGACGGCGTCCACCTTCCTGACCCTGACGGATTCCAAGCGTTTCATGAAACGGATGTATCGCACGGGCGATCTCGTCCGGGAGGACCGCGGCGACCTCTGGTTCGTCGGCCGCAAGGATAATCAGATCAAGCATATGGGATACCGGATCGAGTTGGAGGAGATCGAGAACGCGCTGGTGACCATCCCGCAGGTCCGGCAGGCCGCGGTGATCTACCGGCGCGACCATGCCGCCTACGGCAAGCTGGTTGGTTTCGTCGATTGCTGGGAGACCGCGGACAGCGCCGCCATCTTGTCCGCGCTGCGCGATCTGGTGCCTGATTACATGATCCCGAGTCGTCTCGTCGCCATGGCGGAGCTGCCGAAAAACGCGAACGGCAAGGTCGATCGGCTGGTACTGAAAGCACTGCTCGATGACCAGCCATCGTAAACCCTCCCGATTGCTGACGAGTGCCTTGCAACTGGTCCGGTACGGTCTGGTGGGATTGCTTGTCAATCTCTTCGGTTATCTCGTTTACCTGGGGGTGACTTGGCTCGGGGTCTCACCGAAGGCGGCGCTGACCCTGCTCTATCCGGTCGGCGTCCTCTACGGTTATTTCCTGCACGCGCGTTACAGTTTCGGCTACCAGGGGAAAACCGGCAGCAGCTTGGGACGCTACGGCTTGGCTCATGTCTTCGGCTATCTCACCAATGTCGGGATGCTGTTTGTGCTGGTGGATATTCTTGGATACCCGCACCAGGCAGTGCAGCTGGCCGCGATCTTCGTCGTGGCCGGACAGTTGTTTCTGACCTTCAAGTTTTTTGTTTTCAAGACACGGCCGGCCTCCCGCACCGCGGCAGCCGCCGCAGCGACATCGGGCGTGCGCTGATGAATGTGCAGCCGCCTACGATGGCCACGGCGAGGTTCTGACCAATGATCGGCTTCAACAAGCCCTACATGACCGGCAAGGAGTTGTGGAATATTGCCGTTGCGCACTCGAATAGCCACCTAGCCGGCGACGGCGACTTCACTAAGCAGTGCCAAGGCTGGCTGGAACAACGCACCGGCTGCCGCAAGGCGCTCTTGACGCACTCCTGCACTGCCGCGCTGGAGATGGCCGCGATCCTGGTTGACATCCAGCCGGGCGACGAGGTGATCCTGCCGTCCTTCACCTTTGTCTCAACGGCCAACGCCTTCGTGCTGCGTGGCGGAGTGCCGGTGTTCGTGGACATCCGCCCCGATACGCTGAACCTGGATGAGACCAAGATTGAGGCGGCCATTACGGCCCGCACCCGTGCCATCGTACCGGTGCACTATGGCGGGGTGGGATGCGAGATGGATGTCATCATGGCGATCGCGGGGCGTCATGGGATACTGGTGATCGAGGACGCGGCGCAGGGCATCATGTCGACCTACCGGTGCCGCCCGCTCGGGTCCATCGGGCACTTGGGGACCTTCAGCTTTCACGAAACCAAGAACATCATCTCCGGCGAGGGCGGGGCGCTTCTGATCAACGACCCGGCCCTGGCCGAGCGCGCGGAGATCGTCCGTGAGAAAGGCACCAACCGCAGCCAGTTCTTTCGCGGTCAGGTGGACAAGTACACCTGGGTGGACATCGGTTCCTCCTATTTGCCGGGCGAGATCATCGCGGCCTTCCTGTGGGCGCAGATGGAGGAGGCGGACGCCATTACCGCGCGGCGATTGGCGCTTTGGGACCGCTATCACGCCGCGTTTGAACCGCTGGAGCGCGCCGGGCGCGCGCGGCGGCCGATCATCTCGGACGGCTGTAGGCACAATGCGCATCTCTACTATCTGCTGCTGCGTGATCTGGCGGATCGCACGGCCTTCATTGAGGCAATGAATCAGGCCGATATCAACTGTGTGTTTCACTATGTGCCGCTGCACTCGTCGCCGCGGGGGCTTCAGGTCGGGCGCGCCGCGGGTGAGTTGCCGGTGACCAGTGACCTGGCCGACCGGTTGGTGCGGTTGCCTTTGTGGTTGGGGTTGGAGGAGCAGCAGGGGCGGGTGATCGAAGCGGTCGGACGGGTGTTGCAGGAGTGATCTGAGCGGTGGCGTTTCGTGTTCTTTGATGTCTATTGCGGGTTGCATGAGTTTGAAGACCTGGCAGTCGCGCTGCGTTTCCTGCAGCCGCGCGATCTGTTCATCGACATCGGACCGAATGTCGGTTCTTACTCGATACTCGGGGCCGCGGCCGGTGCGCGTTGTTTCGCCATAGAGCCGATCCCGCGTACCTTGCTGTAGAAGTGATGTAAGGTCAGTTTGACTAACCGGGTCAATACCTCGGCCTTGATCCCGGTATTGGTGCGGGCGGAGATGCCGTGCAGGGCGTAGCGGCATTGCGGGACATTCTTTTCTTTTCTGGGGTCGGTTGGCGTGCGGTGCGCGGTTGTTCGGCGGTGCTTGAGTGCGGGGCATCGATCAACCTGGGGAGAGCAGTCAGCGGTCAGCTATAAGTGCATCAGCATCTTACGAGCCGTCTTGGGGCCGCGGGCGCCTACCCGACGAGTGATGGGCCGGGTGGTCCAGAACGCTTGAAACTCAGCGCTAAATGCTGAAAGCTGATCGCTGACTGCTCTTTTTAGGATCAAAGGCTTACCGTGAAAGTCGCGGAGCGACGTTGTGGGAGCTGCGTCCCGCCGCGATTGGCGGCGCGGGGAACGCGGCGTTGCAGGTTACCGCAGCGCCGATCGCGGCGGGACGCCGCTCCCACAGGGCGCTTTCATCTTCCGGGGCGGCAGATCCGCTCTTCCATGGCCGTTATCGTCCTGGGTGCTAGGTCCCCGGCCGCCCTGACGGGACGACGGGGTTGGGTAAGGTGGAAAGGGTTGCTGTGGGTTCCGCTCAGTGCAGCACTGCTTCCACGGTGTCGGCGGTGAGGATGCGCTCGGACCAGGCGAGCAAGGTTTTGGGGGTCCGCGCGGGCGGTGCGTGCCCGCACTGACTCGCTCGGCGGGCCGAACTTACGCTCGATAAGGCGCAGCAGGACGTTGGCGCCGCCCTCTTGCTTACCTTCTTGGCGGCCTTCCTGGCGGCCCTGTTGCCGGCCCTGCTCAATGTAGCGATCGATAAAAGTCTGCATGATGGCCTCTCCGTTCGGGGTCTCTCGCAACAGCGTCCGGACCTGCGCCTCGTCCAGGCGGGTGTTGGTCTGGACATAGTAGCGCAGCAGGGTGGACGGATTTCGGTCGCCTGGGTCTGGTCGCCGATCTGGCGAATCAATGCCAGCAGTTCCCGCAGTGGCCCGGCGGGTTCCCTGCTGTAGATGTGGCGCAAGGCTAGTTGGAGCAACCGGGTCAGCATCTCGCCCTTGATTTCGGCGTTGGTGCGCGCGTCCTCGCGATCGAGCCGATCCCGGGTACCTTCGCCTGGTTGACGCGAAACATCGCGGTGAACGGGCTGGGCGAGCGGGTGCGGGCGCACAACCTGGGGCTGGGGCGGCGGGAGGGTCGGCTGCGCTTCACGGGCGGATTGGATACGGTCAATCACGTGCTCGCTGAGGGTGAGTCGGCCGAGGATGTGCTGGAGGTGCCGGTGCGCACCCTGGATGCGATGCTGGACGGCCAGTCGCCGACCCTGATCAAGATGGATGTCGAGGGGTTCGAGAGCGAGGTGCTGGCCGGGGCGGTGCGGACCTTGGCCGATCGGGGGCTATTGGCGGTGATCATGGAGCTGAACGGCAGCGGTGGGCGGTATGGGTCCGATGAGGATGCGTTGCATGAGGCGATGTTGGGGCAGTGGTTCGAGACTCTCCGCTATCGGCCGTTCGAGCGGGTGTTGGAGCCGCTGCATGGGGCGCGTTCGGGGGGAGGGAATACGCTTTATGTCAGGGATGCTGGGCGGTTGGCGGAGCGGGTGCGGTCGGCACGGCGGTTTCGGCTGGGGATTGGCGGAGAGATTTGAGGCCGCGGGGCCGCGGTGGGGAGTGAGGACGGGGCCTTGATCACGACTCCGGCCACCAGCCGCTGCGGCGGTGGCGAATCATCCGCGGGGTGGCCAAGGCCATGTGCCCGTAGGGTCCGCTATGCGGACCGACGCTCCCGCGGTGACCGCAGTGGCCGGACCGATGATTGCGGCCGGAACGGTGGTGACCGTCGGCGTCAGCGCCACCGCCCCGGCTTGCGCCTAATGCCCGGTGCGTTTGAGCCAGGCCTTGACCTGTTCGGGGTCTAACCCGCGCAAGCGGTCTTCGGCGGCCAGCCCGCGCAAGCGGTCCTCGGCGGCCAGCCCGCGCAAGCGGTCTTCGGCGGCCAGCCCGCGTAAGCGGTCCTCTACACCCATCCGCTCCAGCAGTGCTTGGCGCTGTTCGGGGCTGAGTGCCTGCGTATCTTCGATGATCATGGGCCAGGTGTCGTGTAAGAGGTCGTGCAGCGTGTAAGCCATGTCGGGAAGCTCCAGACGGTGGACGTTGGCAAGATGGTAGCGCAGCAACTGCGCCGCCGGGCTGTGCGGCCGGTAATGGGCCAGTCCGTAGCGGATTCGATCCATCTCGCTGGCGAACAGTTCCCAGGGGGCATTGCGCGGGTGCTGGGCCAGGGCGTTCAGGACGATCAGCCGGATTCGGCGGCTGCCCCAGGCCAGATCGTAGACGCCGGGCCAGGCGCTGGGGGTCCGGGCCGCGGCGGGGAGTTGCCGAAACAGCTTCCCGGGATGGCGGGTGGCGACGGCATAGAGGCGGAAATCCGCCTCCGGCAGGAGCCGATAGCCGGCGGCTGGCGGTTCCACGGCGGCGTTCGTGTCGGCGGCCGGCGGTCGGCCCGTGGCGGCCTGGATGGAGGCGAGTTTGCGGTAGGTGACGTAGTGGCCGATCAGCTCTTCCAGCGCCCAGCCGTCCAGCGGCTCCTGTTTGGATTTGTAGCTGAGGACATTGTGCGCAGTGAGGTTTTCCAGCCCGTCGGGCAGGTCGGCCAGGGCTGCCGCCGCAGTGGCCGCCGCGGCGCCGGGTAAGCGTTCGATAATCAGCACGTCCAGCCGCTGGCTCTTGAGCGCGAGTTCCTTTTCCAACTCCACGCGCCAGGGGCGGCCGGTGAAGAGGTCGGTCAGGGCGATGCCGAAGAGTCGATGCCAGGGGGTGTGATCGCGCATCGGCGCATAGTACCGTAGCACGGCCTGGATCATGAGCACCGCTCTGCCAACGGGGTGTGATCAGAGCTGATGGGTTGACGCAGATCGCGTAGGGTACGCATCGCGTACCCGCCAGGCCGCCGCAACCGCTGGGGCCGGGTACGCGATGCGTACCCTACGGCTGCCCTTGGGGTCACCCGTAGGGCGGAACGACGATCGAGGCCGATGCGGGCCTCGATCATCATTCCGGCCACCGGGAGCGTCGCACCCCAGTGCGGCGCGGCCTATCCGCAGAACGCAACGCCGCGGTCGCTCGCGAGGCCGCGCCGCAC
>NZ_CAIKKU010000461.1 GCF_903828115.1 uncultured Thiodictyon sp.
ATAACCTCGATTACGACAACGACAACGACAACGACGCGAAAAGCATTTCCTAATGGACTTGTTTAACATATTAATGAACCGTTCCTTAGCCCACCCGCGTGTCCAATCCGACCCGCGCCCCGTCGGTGCGGGTACCGGGTGCCGGTCGACCCAGGAGTCCCCCGCGGCCCAGGGTGCTGGAGCCGATCCGCAGCGGCTCCCAGCCGCTCCCGCGGCCGATGACCGCGCCCAGACCCACATGCAGCCCGCGCCCCACCCGGCTGCCGGCGGTCACGGTGCAGAGGTCGTAGAGGGTGTGCGCCGGGCGGTGGACCTCCAGGACCCGGGCGGCCAGGGCCAGGGTCTCCTCCGACAGCAGGGCGGGCAGCATGACCGTGAAGCGGTGGGCATGGGTCTCGAAGGCGTCCGCCGCGGACCCCGCCCCCAGGGGCGTCTGCGCGCTGGTCCCCACCTGTCCGCCGACCCGCATCCCGCCCCCCAGGACGGCCCGGGAGCCGCGCGCCGCCGGCTCGCCGATCACGGCCCCGCCGCGCATGCGGTAACGCTCGACGATGATGGGTTCCACCCCGGTGACGAGGTGTAGAAAGCGCTTGAGCCCGCGCAGGGTGCCGCGGTAGCGGAACAGCTCCATGACTTCGGCAATCAGCGCCCGCCGCACCGCGGCCGACCAGCGCTCGTCCAGCACCAGACCGAAGAAGTCGGCGAGCCAGGGGAGCGCCTCGTCCGGGGCCGAGCGAGGGTCCAGGAGGGCGTGACGCAAGCGGGCGCGGGCGTCCAGGTCGCCGGTGAGCCCGGCCAGGGGGGCGAGGAAGCGGCCCAGGAAGCGCTCGGCGTCCGCGTCAGCGCCGAGCACCCGGGGCAGCCGCTGGAGCAGGTCATGGGCCGGATACCCGGCGCGCAAGGCCCGCACTCGCGGGCTGCTGCGGCCGTTCCCGGAGAGTTCCAGGATGACCCACAGATAGCGCCCGCGGCGGTCGGTGGTCGGGGTTTCGTAGGTGGCGAAGGCATCATTTGGCGCACGCCGCGCCCAGGGCAGTTCCAGGCCCTCGGCGCGCCGATGCAAACGACTGGCCGCGGTGCCGGGGTCCGGCACCCAGGCCTGGGCCGGCAAGGGCGGGGACAGCGCGTCGTGTGGGGGTATCAGCGGGGCACCCGGGTCGCGCAGGTTGACCGGTGCCAGGCGCGGGACCAGCGGGACCTCGGGCAGTTCGTCCGCGGCGATGCAGTACACCCGCAGGTCCGTCTCCCGGGGGATGCAGGCGTCCACGAAGAGCCGGCCCCACTGGGTCTGGAAGTCGCCGCTGTCGAGCCGGAAGCCGACCACCTGCCCGGTGCGGCGGTAGGCGCGGCGCGCCGCCACGGCATAGCGCAGGCCCCGGGCGCTCCAAAAGGCGATGCGCTGGTCAGGCGTGGCGACGATCCCCAGCCCGTCATAGCCGGGGGCCGCGAGCCCTGGCAGCTCTTCGAGACCGACCGCGCCCAGGCGCAGCCGCAGGAACAGTTCCCCCGGCCGGCGGGCCACGGCCAGGACCGCACCCTCGTCCCCGCCCGCGGCGCCTGTATCGGGGTTCGGGTCGCCCTGGCCGGTCGCAGTGGGGCTGCAGAAGGCGATGTCGGTCGCCCAGGGGACCGCGCGGTCCCGCTGGGGCGCCGTGAGTTCCAGCACCCGGGCGGCGGCACTGCCGGCCGCGCTCAGTAGCACGCGTGCCCCGGCGGGGCTGACCGCGAGCCGGACCGGGGCCTGGACCCCGGCCGGCAGTTCCAGCGGTTTCGGGGTCCCGCGCGCGGTCATGCGGTAGAGCGCCAGCGGCGACTCGGTGACCACCAGGACCTCGCGACCCTGGCCGCTCGGGTCCGTCGCCAGATCCAGCGGCCGGCCGGGGAAGACCGCCCGGCGCAGGATACGTCGGCCGCGCCGCTCCCCCACGCCCTCGAGGACCAGCAGGGTGCGCGAGCCGTGAACCGCGACGAACAGCCGGTCCTCGGCGTCCACCGCGAGTCCGCGCGGGGCGGCCAGGGGCAGGGCGGCCTGCCGTGGCGCGAAGTCGCCGAAGGTCTGCGCGACGGCGGCGAAGAGCGGGGTGGGGGCCGGCCCGGGCTGGGCGGGGCGCAGCGCGTCCTGGGCGGCCCAGGGCAGGCGCTCCACGCTGCCCGCGTCCGGCCGGCTGTGGTAGAGCCGGCACTGCCCGTCGAAGGCGAGACCGGCCCCGCGCGGCGGCGCCGCACCCGGCACCTGGCCCCCCTCCGGCACGTCCTCCCAGGCGAGTTGAACGGCGCCCGCGACCAGGGCGCAGTCGGCGAAGGAGGCGCGCACCCATTGATCCGCGCCGCGCACCAGCGCGAAGCCGGGGTCCAGGGCCGCGGCGGCGGGCAGAATGGTCATCAGCAGCGCTCCCGCTCGATGGGCAGCGGCACCGGCACCTGCGGCGTTTCGGGCCCACCCGGCCCCTCCGGCGTGCCGCCGGGCGCCGGCGTCAAGGCCGTCCGCGGGGGTGGCAGGGGCACGTCGGCGACCACCAGGATATCGGTCAGCCAGGGGACCTCATAGGGTTCCAGCACGACCGTGGGCACCGTGGCGGACCAGCGCCCGGTCTTGGGGTCGCGACCGGCCAGGGCCAGGCCCTCCAGGTATTCCACCCCCTCCACCTGGAGCGCCGCCGCCTCCAACTCGGGTCCGTGCACGCGCCGACCGAGCGGCCAGCCCTCGCCGGTGGGGCCGTAGGGGGGCAGGGGGGCCAGGTATTGGCGGAGCAACAGTTCCACCCAGCGGCGCACCGCCTCGATCCCGTAGCCGGGTTTGACCGCCAGGGCGACCGAGACCGCGACCTGATGGTAGGTAGGCGGGACGACATAGAGCTCGGTGGTCACGAGCCGACGCTCGTCGAGCCAGGCGCAGACCTGCGCCACGAGATAGCGATCCGGCAGCGGCGCGTCCGGTTGCCGGGGGTCTTCGGTCGGCCACACCACCACCGTGACCACCCCGGCCCGTCCCGGGGTCAGGCTGGGGGCATGGAAGCGGGGCAAACACTCGGCGCGGCCCACCCCGGCGCCCGGGGTGGCCAGGGCCAACTCGCGGAAGTCCCCGGCGGTGACCGCCCGGTCGCGGCGGCGCAGTTCGCCGGGGATGCGCTCCAGGGCGCGCTCGATGGGCTCGGGGTCGGCGCCGCCGCGGGTGCGCAGCGGATTGTCCACCTTGACTCCGTCCAGCAGGACCTTGGAGACGCTCGCGGGCGGCAGGTTGCCGCGGGTGCCGCCGCCGTAGCGGTACTCCAGGGCGCGGATGCGCTCCCCGATCTGGGGCGGCCGACCCTGCTCCCCGTTGCCGAAGCGGACCTCGCCGGTCTCCGGGTCGCAGCGGAAGTGGCGGTCGTCCGGGCCGCTCAAGTGAAATCCGTCGATCTCGGTCCAGGCGGTCCAGCCCGCGGGCTCCTCCACCTCGATCCGGGCGCTGCCGGCCAGCACCGGCCGCTTGACCAACGCATAGCGCTGTTCCGCCTGGCCGGTCCCGGTGCCCAGATACTCGGGTCGGGCGCGCACGCACTGGCGCGCCTGGGCGGCGTTGGCGACCAGGAGGGCGCAGCGCGGCAGGTCGCCCTGGTCGACGCGGAAGGCGCGCAGCCAGCAGAAGACCCGCGCCTGGGTCTCGTCGTCCAGGTTGGGGGGGCGGGACCCGGTCCCGGCGCGGTCCGGGTCTGGGAGTTGCGGCGGACCCACGGGGGCCAGGTCCTTGGGCAGGCGCAGGCGCACCACGCCCTCCCGGGAGAGTCCGGAGCTGCTGTCGCCGACCACCTGGATGGGCCGGTAGTCGGGTTCGCCGCCGAGCAGGGCGGTCTGCGATATCTGCCACTCGATCGCCGGCCCGCGCGGCGCCGGACCCTCGCCGGGACAGGCCGGGACCGACTGCGCGGACGGATAGTCGGTCGCCGGGACAAAGGCCAGGTTGAGGACGGCGCCCCCGAGTCTGGCGGCGTCGAACCCCTTCTCCCTGACCAGCGCGATCCACAGGGTGCTGTCGACCGTACCCGGCAGGTCCGCGGGGACCCCGTCGGCCGCGGTGGGGATCAGCTCGGTGCGGTAATAGTCGAGCCTGGCCCCCGCCGGCAGGTCATCCAGGGCCTGGGCGGCCCGCACGGCCAGGTCGTAGACCTCGGGCTCGCTCGCCTGGTCCGGCGCCGCGGTGCGCACCCGGCCGGCGCCGATGGCGGACAGCGGCCAGACGAGGGTCTCGGTCAGGGTCTCGAAGGCGAGATCGCCGGCGCGTGCCTCGGTGCCGATGGGGGCCAGGACCCCGGCGGGGCGCTCCGTGCTCAGGCGCAGCAGCCCCTGGGCGGGCAGTGCCGGGCGCAGCGGGACGTCCAGCCGGCGCAGAAACTCCAGCTTGGTCGCCTCGGGGATCTGATTGAACCGGTAGAGCAGGTTCTCGCCCAGGAAGGCGAAGAGCTCCAGGAGCGTGATGCCGGGGTCGCTCGCGTTGTGGTCCGTCCACTCCGGCGTATAGACCGGGATGCGCCGGACCAGTTCGTCGCGCAGTTGCTGATAGGAGCGGTCATCCAGGATGGGGCTGGGCAACGGCATGACATCACTCCAGATAGAAGGGATAGACGAGGTTGTCGCGACGCCCGTCCAGGACCTGGACATAGGCGATGGTCACCAGGACCAGGGCCGGGTCCTCCCCGGGGGTCACGCCCACGGACTCGAGCCGGATGCGCGGCTCCCAGTTGGCCAGGGCGCGTTCCACCTCACGCTGGATCAGGGCGCGGGTCGCGGTGGTGTTGGGCTTCATCAGGAAGCGGCGCAGACCGCAGCCGAAGTCCGGGCGCATCAGGCGCTCCCCGGGCTCGGTCTGCAGGACGATGCCGATCGCCTGGCGGACCTTCTCCGGACCATCCGCGTAGACGAGCCGGCCGGCGCGGTCCGGGGCCAGGGGCAGGGACCAGCCGCGCCCCAGGAGTTTGCGGGTGTCGATCATGCGCGTGTCCCCATGCGTGTCACCGGGGTCTCGAAGTGCACATCCGCCTCGATGTTGCCGCGTACCGGGGGGTCGGCGGCGACGTCGGCCGGCAGGGCCTCGATTTCCAGGCCCACGTCCGCCAGCCCCTTGAGCGGTGTGCTGGAGAAATCGGCGAGCCCGTCCCCGACGTCCCCGGGGTCGAACCCGTAGGCGTCGGCGAAGCCTCCCGCGAGCGTTGTCTTGAGTTCCGTGTTGAGGGTGGCGGCGCTCACCGGTGTCAGCACCCCCGCGACCTCGACGTTGATATTGAAGTCCGCATCCAGATCCAGCCCCAACTCACCCGCGGCCTCGAGCTTGAGTTCCAGACCGACGCCGAAGTCGATCTGCGGCGGGATGCAGAACTTGAATGCGAGCAGGAACCAGAGCCCGAAGACGAACACCACGATCGGCAGAAAGATGCTGAAGACGAAATAGGCGACGATGGTGATCAGGGGGATGGAGATGAAACAGATGGCCGGACCGCCCATGGTGCCGGACGTGCAGACCCCGTCCTGCACCTTCGGGCTCAAGCTCTGGGGCTGGATGATCTTGATCGGCGAGAACTTGCCGATGGGCAGTTGGGTCGCCTGGGCGGCCAGCTCGGCCAGGTTCGGCAGTTGGATGGTGACGGGCCTGTTGGAGGTTCCCAGTAGATCGAACGGGGGGGCCAGCCGGTAGCGTTCGCTCGCGCGGCTCCACACCAGCTCGCCGCGGCAGTCCGGGGCCGCGCCCCGCGGGCAGCGGGGGTCGTGCCGACGCACGAAGCAGCGGACCTCGTAGGTGGTGTGGTCGTCGAAGCGCGCCTTGCCGGCCAGGTCGGTGTCGAAGCTCGCGCTCGGCAGGACCCCGTAGAAGATGGTCCGCCCGGCGGCGTCGTGGTCGGGCCGGGCCGGGTCCGCGAACAGTGCCCACATGGGCGACCAGGCTTCCACCAGGTCCTGCGGCTCGTCCTCCACCAGGCCCCAGGCCCCGATCCGGTCCCGGTCCCCGGGGATCCAGCCCTCGAGCAGCCAGTGGGCGCCGGCGCGGCCCCGCCAGGCGGCGAGCCTGGTATTGAGCCCGGCGCGCGTCTCCTCCAAGGCCGGGAGGCTCGGCGCCGCGGTCTTGAACAGTGAGCGCAGCCGCGTCGCCAAGGTCTGATCGCGGCTGGGGCCGCAGCCGCAGTCCGCGCCCGGGGCCGCGCCGCGCAGCGCGGCGATGGCGCGGTCCACTGCCACCAGGTCCTTGACGATCGCCTGGGCCTCGGCCCGGGCCGAATCCGGATAGGACAGGTGCCGACGGCGCACCACCAGGCCCGCCTGGCAGACCTCGCGGGCATCCGGGGAGGGGAATCCGGCGAGATCGCAGTGCAGCTCGCACACCACCAGATAGTGACGGCTGTGGGTGTCCAGATAGATCTTGCGCAGACCGGTGGGGCGCAGACTGGTCAGGAAGGGGCCGGGCTGCCCCTTCTTGCCGGTGGGGAAGAGGCTGGTGATCTTCCCCGCCAGTGCCGCGGGCGGCAGGATTTTGGGCGCGGCCGTGTAGTGCAGCTCCTGGACCTCGTCCACCCCGGGCTCGAAGCGCAGCGAATGCTGGGGGTTGGCCAGGAAATCCAGGACATAGGTGTCGGAGGAGAACTTCTGGAAGGCCGGCGCGGTGCCGCGCCCGGCACCGGGCACCGCGGGGCGGTCCCAGCGGTACCAGGGGGCGACCAGGACCCAGGGGTGCGCGCTCACCAGATGTTCCCCGCGCCCGGTGTGTAGGAGGACGACACGACCGAGGTCGTGATCAGCGTGGTGCACTTGATGGTGCCGTCGAAGAGCGCCATGGGCGCGTGCACGTTCACGACGGAGGCGGTGATGTCCACCGTACTGGTGGCATTGATCTTCACCTGGCCCGCGGCGTTCATGGTGATCTTGCAGCCGTTCTGATGCTCCAGGCTGACCTCCTGGGGACTGTCCTTCAGGATCAGTTGATGCCCGCTCTTGGTGGACAGGGTGACCTTGACCGCACCGCCGGTGTCGTCGAACTCCAGGATGGAGCCGGAGCGGGTCTTGATGATGCGCTTGTTGTTGGCCTTCTCCGGGCTCACCGGCAGGGACTCCTTGCCGTTCCAGGCCGCGCCCACGATGTAGGGACGGCGCAGGCTCCCGGCCTCGAAGCCCACCACCACCTGGGTGTCGCGCTCCGGCAGCACCTGGAACCCCTGGTCCTGGTCGGCGTAGGGTGAGAGCAGCGTGGCCCAGGCGCGCACCGTGGCGCCGTCCGCCCCCAGCCAGGGGAAGCTGACCTCGATGCGGCCCAGACCGTCCTGGTCCACCAGGTTGGTGACGATGGCCGGGTAGAGGCCGAAATAGCGCGGCGCGTCCCCGTCCGGGCGAAAATCGTTGCTCATGGCCTGGCCGCCGCGTTGCCGACGGTGGGGCGCTCGGCGGCGAACCGGGTGCGAAAGCCGTCGGTCAGGTCGTAGGTGTGACAGACCTGGGTCACGTAATAGCCGCCGCCCTCGAAGGGGTTGCCCACCCGCTCCAGGCGCACCCTGGAACCCACGATCAGGTCCGCGGCGCCGTCCGTGACCCCCCGTACCTGGACGAATCCGCGGGCACGCCGCAGCAGTTCGGCGCGCGCCCAGTCGGTCGCCTCCGCGCTCTTGAGCGGCGCCTCGCGCACCCGGTAGGAAACCCGCTCCCCGAAGGCCTGGGCCAGGATCTCGGGGCCGGTGCGGCCCCCGGCGATCTCGGCCTGGATGGCGTCGCCGGTGGCCTCTTCGTCGATTGCGTCGCGGGCGGCGGCGTCGTAGCCGCTGACCTTGACCTTGGTGCGCTGATGGGCCAGGTCGGCGCGGGCGTCCAGCGACAGGAGGCGGTTGCCGCGCACCAGGGTCAGCTCGGTGCCGGTGCGCTGGTCGCGGGTCTTGAAGTGCAGGGTACCGTCCGCGATCCAGACCTCCGCCCGGATCAGCCGGGCGCGCTCGCGCAGGAAGGCGAGATCGCTCTGGTTCCATTGCTGGACGCGGTCGTAGGTCGGACCCTGGGCCTGCGCCTGCACCGGGATGCCGTGCTCGGCGGCGATGGCGCGGGCGATGTCCGCGTCGCTCTGCTCCTCGTAGGTCTTCATCCGCCGGGTCATGCGCAGGTCCATGAGCCGGTCCTCCGCCAGGACCAGCACCTGCGGCTCGCCCTCCTCGCGGAAGCACGCCTCAATCGCGCTCACCGACCCCGTGAAGACCGTGCGGTCATTCGACGCCGGACCGATGGAGACCTCAAGCCCCTTGCCGAAGTCGAGCACCTTGCCGTCCAGATAGAGCAGGCCCTCGTCCTCCCCGCCGGGGATCGGACCCTGGGCAATGAACCGCGCCGAGCAGGTCTTGAGCCCGGTGCTGTCCTCGGCGATCTCCAGGCGCAGCAGGTCCCGGGCCAGTTCCCCGTGGACCTGGCCGTCCACCTTGAAGACCGGGACCGTGGCGGTGAAGAGCGACTCAGTCATCGAACCCCTCCGCCGCCGTGCGCCATTGATCCTGATCCAGGCGGCGGCGCTGTTCGCGCAGGCGCGCCAAGGCCTCCCATTCCGGCAGCGGGCCGGCGGTCGGACCCTGGTCGGGTGCGGGCTCGACCGAGACCTCGCTGGTCAACTCGTCGACATGGGTGCCCATGGTCTTAGCGTCCGGTCCGGGAAACGAGCGGCGTGCAGGCACAGGCGCAGCCGCCCGTCCTGGCGCGGCCCGGCGCCGACCCCGGGGCGCTGCCGACGGCGGCCAGC
>NZ_CAIKKU010000462.1 GCF_903828115.1 uncultured Thiodictyon sp.
CTGGCGGTGCAGCGATGCTCGACGGTGGTTTCAGCCTTTCCCTCATGGATGAATGTCAGCGCATAGGGTTTGGCCAGAGCGGCGCGGATCTTTTCTGCGACCATGCCGGACTCGGCCATGCTTTTCTGTTTATCGGCACTGAGTTCCGCGAGTATCACCACGAACTCATCGCCGCCGAAGCGCGCGACCAGGTCCTCCTCCCGCACGCAAGCGGAAATACGTCCCGATGCCTCGATCAGCAACAGGTCGCCGACATAATGCCCTTGGGTATCATTGAGCGACTTGAAATTGTCGAGATCCATGAACATCAGCGCGGCATAGTGATGATTGCGCGTGCTGCTCGCCATCGTTTGCCGCAGGCGCTCGTTGGTCAAACGGCGATTGGGGAGCTGGGTCAGTGTGTCATGCAAGGCCAGACTGAGGATTTGCGCCTGTGCCTGCTTGTGTTCCGTGATGTCGCGCGCCGCGGCGAACACCCCCTGTAGCTTGCGGTCCCGGTCGTAGAGGGTCGTCGCATTGTAGGACACCGCAGTTTCCTTGCCGTCCCGGTCGCGCGTGGTCAGCTCGAAGTTGGTTACCTTTTTCTTCAGCAGCACCACCTTCATGGCCGCCTCGGCGCGCTGCGGTTCAGTGAAATAGTTCTTGAACGGCGCGCCGATCAGTTCGTCGCGCGTGCAGCCGCTGAGCGCCTCCATCTGCTTGTTGACGTCGGTGATGATCCCTGACGGGTCGGTGATCATCAGCGCGTCGATGTTGGATTCAAAGAGCGACCTCGTGTAGAACTGATGGTCGCGCAGGCGCTGACCCAGCAGGCGTTGCTCGGCCTCGATTGCCTTGCGCGCGGTGTTGTCGGTACCCATCAGCAGGTAACCGATGATGTCATGGCACTTGTCGCGCAGCGCGGTGACTGACACGACCGCCGGGAAGCGGCTGCCGTCCTTACGGATATAGGTCAGTTCATAGATGTCCTCGATGCCGCGTGAGGCCTTGAAGACCAGGGCCTCGAAACCCGGGGTGATCGGGGTATCGAGTTCCAGACTGAGCGCCTCGGCGCGCGCAATCACTTCCTCGGGATCGGAGATATCGGCCGGGGTAATCTTGTTGATGACGTCAGCGGCCGCGTAGCCCAGCATCCGTTCCGCGCCGACATTGAATATCTGAATGACGCCGTGGGCATCGGTGGCGATGCTCGAGAAGTTGGCGCTGCTCAAGATCGCGGCCTGCAAGGCCCCGGTCTTCAGCAAGGCATCCTGGCGTTCGGCCTCGGTGATCGACTCCGCCGCTGGGGTGGATGCGTCGGTATCGCTGATTTCAGTCGGTATCGTGGTCATTGTCGTTGTCATTGTCGTTGTCGTTGTCGTAATCGTTGTCGTAATCGTTGTCGTAATCGGAGAAGCGAGGCAATTAGTGGTTCGAGAGAATCCGAGGCTCTCCGATAACCTCGATTACGACAACGACAACGACAACGACGACATCCGTGTCTGCGTGAAATAATCTCTCTCAAGCCATCTGGCTGATGGTCCTGCGGAAGCGATTGAGCGCGATGGTGAAGAACACCGCGCCGATGGCCGCCAGGGCGAGGAATTGCGGCCAGACCACCCGGATGTCGGCCCCGCGGTACAGGATGGCCTGACCGAGCGCGACGAAATGGGTGGTCGGCGCGGCCAGCATGACGTACTGGACCAGCTCCGGCATACTCTCGCGCGGCGTAGAGTTGCCCGAGAGCAGTTGCAGCGGCAGCAGGATCAGCACCGCGAGCATCCCGAACTGCGGCATCGAGCGCGCCAGCGTCGCCATGAAGATGCCCAATGAGGTGGTGGCGAACAGGTGCAGCGCGGCGCCGGCCAGGAACAGGCTCACCAGGCCCTCGATCGGCACCCGCAGCACGCCCTGCACCACGAACACCAGGGCCACCGCGGCGGCCAGCAGGACCACCAGGCCCATCGACCAGACCTTGGAGAGCATGATCTCGGCGGGCGTGACCGGCATGGCCAGCAGGTGCTCGATGGTGCCGTGCTCGCGCTCGCGGATCAGGGCGGCGCCGGTCAGGATGATCGACAGCAGGGTGACGTTGTTGATGATCTCCATCAGTGAGCCGAACCAGGACTGCTCCAGGTTGGGGTTGAAGCGCGCACGCAGGGCCAGGTCCACCGGCAAGGCGGCGGCGGCGCGGTAACGCGTCACGAATTCGGTGACCTCGCCCAGTACCATCTGCTGGACATAGCTGCTGCCGGTAAAGGCCTGGCTCATGCGCGTGGCATCGACATTGAGTTGGATCGCCGGCGTGCGGCCCGCCAGGACATCGCGTTGAAAGTTCGGCGGTATGTCCAGTACGAAGGTATAGTCCCCGGCGTCCATCCCGGCATCGATGGCGGGCAGCCCGATCATCTTGGGGGGCAGGAAGTGCGGTGGGTAGAAGGCCGTGCCGATCCGCGCCGAGAGCGGGGAGCCGTCCTCATCCACGATGGCGATCGGCGCCTTGTGCAGGGTCTCCGGCATGGCCGTGGCCGCGACATAGATCGATACCGTGAAGGTATAGGCGATCAGGATCAGCATCGTCGGGTCACGCGCCAGGCTCCACAGTTCCTTGATGCCCAGGCGGTAGATGGTGGCGAGGTGCGGCATCCTCATTTCTCCTGCTTCTTCAACAAGACGATCGACAGGACGAGGATGACCGGCACGGCCAGCGCGAGCGGCCAGAAGGAGTCCTGCAGTCCCGTGAATCCCAGGCCCTTGTTGAACACTCCGCGGCTGATGGTAAGAAAGTGCGAGGCCGGATAGACGCGGCCGATGGCATACCCCAAGCCTTCCAGTGAGGACACCGGGTTCAACATGCCCGCGAATTGGATGGCCGGGATCATGGTGCCGATCATCGCGACGAACATCGCCGCGATCTGGCTGCGGGTGAAGGTGGAGGCGAAGAGCCCGAAGCCGGTGGAGAAGATGACAAAGAGCAGGGCCCCGGCGGTCAGGGTCAGCAGGCTGCCCTTGACCGGAACGCCGAAGACGGTGACGGCGAGCAGGGTGAGCACCGCGAAGTTGAGCATGGCAAGGACGATATAGGGCAACTGCTTGCCGAGCAGGAATTCGCTGCGGGTGACCGGGGTGACATAGAGATTGATGATCGAGCCCAACTCCTTTTCGCGTACCACCGACAGCGCGGTCAGCATCGCCGGGATCATCAGGAGCAGCATCGGGATGACCGCCGGCACCATCGCCGGCAGGCTGCGCACATCGGGGTTGTAGCGAAAGCGCGTCGCGATGGTGGCCGCGCCGGTCGCGCCATCCTGGCCGAGTCGGCGCTGTGCCTGGTCGAGCAGCCAGCCCTGGTGCATCCCCTGCACATAGCCCCGCACCGTTTCGGCCCGTACCGGCATGGCGCCGTCCACCCAGGCGCCGATCTGGACCTGATGGCCGCGCGCGAGGTCGCGGGCGAAGCCGGATGGGATCTCGATGGCGAGCGCCAGTTCGCCGCCACGCATGCGCCGGTCGAGCTCGGCGTAGTCCGTGATCGGCGGGCGTTCGACGAAGTAGCGCGAGCCGGACAGGTTCAGGGCATAGTCGAGGCTGCGCGTAGTCTGGTCGCGGTCGAGCACCGCAAAGGTCAGGTTCTCCACGTCCAGGCTGATGCCATAGCCGAAGACGAACATCAGGATGGCGGTGCCCAGGAGCGCCATGGTGGCGCGCACCGGGTCGCGTTGCAGTTCCAGGGTCTCGCGCAGGCAGTAGCTCCAGGCGCGGGCGGGGCTAAAAGGAGCGTGGGCGTCCCGCCCGCGAGGCGTCACGGGAAGCCTCGACCCCGCCGCCGGAACCGCTTCAAGCACCGACGCCGGCCCCACCCCCTCGCCCCCCGCCCCGGCGTCCTTCAAGTACCCGATGAAGGCCTCCTCCAAGGTGGCCGCCCCGCGCCGGCGCACCAGTTCGGCCGGCACCTCGGTCACCAGCACCCGCCCGGCGTGCATCAGCGAGATGCGGTCGCAGCGCGCCGCCTCGTTCATAAAGTGGGTGGAGATGAAGATGGTCACCTGATCATTGCGCGCCAGGTCGATCATCAACTGCCACAGGCGGTCGCGCGCGATCGGGTCCACGCCCGAGGTCGGCTCGTCCAGGATCAGCAGTTCCGGCTTGTGCACCATCGCCACGGCCAGCGACAGTCGCTGGCGGATACCCAGCGGCAGGGTGTCCGGCAGGGCATCGAGGACCTCAGCCAGCCCGAAGCGCCGGACCATCTCGTCCACCCGCGCCGGGATGTCCGCCGCGGGCCACTGGAACAGGCGGGCGTGCAGCACCAGGTTCTGGTGCACCGTCAGTTCCGAATAGAGCGAGAACGCCTGCGACATATAGCCGACGCGGCGCCGGGTCGCGATGTCCTTGGGGTCGACGGCCCGCCCCAGCAGGGAGGCCTGACCCTCGCTGGCCGGCAGCAGGCCGGTCAGCATCTTCATGGTGGTGGACTTGCCGCAGCCGTTGGAGCCGATGAAGCCGAAGATCTCGCCGCGGCGGATGGAGAGATCGACGTGGTCGACGGCGACGAAGTCACCGAAGCGCATGGTGAGCCCCGTGGCCTCGATCGCGATCTCGCCGCTGTCGACCAGCGGCGGTATGGTCACGGCCTGGTAGCCGCGCCGTTGCGCGTCCGGCAGCAGGGCGATGAAGGCGGCGTCAAGCGAGTCGGTGCCGGTGCGCTCGAGCAACTCGGCCGGGGTGCCGGTGGCGAGCACGCGGCCGGCGTCCATGGCCACCAGCCAGTCGAAGCGCTGCGCCTCGTCCATGTAGGCGGTCGCCACGATCACGCTCATACCGGAGCGCTCGGTGCGCGAAGAACTGGAGGTTCTCCTCCACCGACAGGGTCGGATAGAGGTTCTTGCCCAGCCCCTGGGGCATGTAGGCGATATGGGGGCAGACCTTGGTGCGATGGCGGGCGCGGGCCATGTCGCCGCCCAGGGCCTGCACACCTCCCTGCTGCACGGCGCGGGCGCCCGCGAGCAGCGCCAACAGGCTGGACTTGCCCACGCCGTCCGGACCCAGCAGTCCGACCATGAGGCCGGCCGGGATGTCCAGGGTGACATCGTCCAGGGCCACGACCTTGCCGTAGTGCAGACTGACGTTCGCCAGGCTCGCCACGGGAGCCTGGGCGTCCCGCCCGGGCGGGACGCCCGGGCTCCTTTGGGCAGGCACCGGGGTCACTGCGGCAGCCTGATCGCCAGCTTGTCCGGCCAGGGTACCGACCCATCGAGCTTGAGCCAGGCCATGCCCGGCAGCCCGGTCTTGACCATCTTGAGGTGCTTGTGCAGCAGCTCACGGTCGATCTGCGCCTTGACCCGGAACATCAGCTTCTGCCGCTCGCTGGCCGTCTCCACGGTCTTGGGGGTGAACTGGGCGGTGCTGGCGACATAGGACACCCGCGCCGGGATCACATACTGCGGCGCCGCGTCGAGCACGAGGTGGACCTCGCTGCCCAGCGCGACCCGCCCGACGACGGTCTCGGGCAGGAAAAAGGTCATATAGACATCGCCGAGATCCACCAGGTTGAGGACCCGGCCGCCGGCCGCCAGGACCTCACCCGGCTGCGCGATGCGGTATTGCACGCGCCCGTCGCGCGGGGACTTGAGCCGGCTGTCCGCGATGTCGGCCGCGACCCGGGCAATGGTCGCCTCGCTCGCCGTCACCGCGGAGTCGGCCCCGACGACCTGCGCCTGCGCGGCCGTGATCGCCGCGACCGCGGCGGCCACCTGGGCCTGCGCCCCGGCCAGGGTCGCCTGGGCACCGTGCACGGCGGCGCGGTCGTCGTCGAGTGTCTGGCGCGCCGTCATCCCCTTCTTGGCGAGGGTCTCGGAGCGCGCCAGGCGCCGCCGTGCCGCATCCAACTCACTCTCGCGCTGCTCCACCAGGGCCTCGGCCGCGGCCGTGTCGCTGCGGCGCACCGCGACCTGGGCGGTCGCGCTGGCGACCGCGGTGACGGCCTGCTGGGACTTGGCGCGCGCCTCGTCACGCTGCGCGTCGAGCACGTCGACCTGCATCTGTGCCAGGGGCTGGCCGATCGCGACGAAGTCGCCCTCGTTGACCATGATGTCCTGCACGCGCCCGGCGAGTCGGGTGGCAACGTCGATCTCGGTCGCCTCGATCCGCCCGTTGCCGCTGACGAAGCCGGCCCCGAGGCCAGCCGGTCGCAGCGCCGTCCAGGCCAGTACCGCACCCACGGCGGCGGCGAGCACCCCGGCCGCGATCAGGCCCTTCTTGATTGCCGGAGTCATCATGATTGTCTGCGTCCGGTTGCGTTCATTCGCGGCTCGGCCACGCCGGTCCGGTCGAGCGTCCGGGCAGGGGTCGTCAAGGATTCACTCCCAGGGTATGCCGCCGGGCCGCCCGAGGCTGTACGCCATCGCACAGAGGATCTATGTTTACGCCCCTGGCGTCTGCTGGGTACGATCAGAACTGATGTGGTGCCCGAGATCCCGGATACATTGTCGTTGTCGTAATCGTGGTCGGGTTATTCGATTACGACAACGACAACGACGCCCGGTCCCTGAGAACGTCCGGTAGCTGTAGCAGTTCGCGAGGCCTCGTCGCGGCTGAAGCCGCTCCCACGGGGTGCTGGCGCCGCCCGGTGTGCGCTACCGCACCGACGCCCGCCGCCCTGGGGTGTTACCCTCCCTTCTGGCGCCTTGTGTACCCCGCGCCGCGCGGCCCAACTTGCATCGAAATCGGATATTGCTCATGCGTGAAGACGGAAACGGTGCGCCCGACGCGGGCGCGGGCGGTACGGCGAAGGCCGTCAGCGAAGATCAGCGCCAGCGGGGGCTGCTCAAGACCGGCGCGCTGCAGACCGCGATCCTGAACAGTGCCAACTTCTCCAGCATCGCCACCGACGAGCACGGCATCATCCAGATCTTCAACGTGGGTGCCGAGCGGATGCTGGGCTACGCCGCCGCCGACGTGGTCAATCGCATCACCCCCGCGGACATCTCCGACCCCCAGGAGCTTCAGGCGCGCGCCTTGGCGTTGAGCATCGAGCTGGGCACGCCCATCACGGCGGGGTTCGAGGCCATGGTGTTCAAGGCGCGGCGCCGCATCGAGGACGTCTATGAGCTGACGTACATCCGCAAGGACGGCAGCCGCCTGCCGGCCGTGGTGTCGGTGACGGCGCTGCAGGACGCGGCCGACGCCATCATCGGTTACCTGCTGATCGGCACCGACAACACCGCCCGTCAGCAGGTGGAGGCCGAGCGCCTGCGCCTGGACGCGGTGTTGAAGGAGAGCCACCTGGAACTCAAGAAGGCCAAGGTGGCGGCCGAGGAGGCGAATCTGGCAAAGTCGGACTTCCTCTCCAGCATGAGCCACGAACTGCGCTCACCGCTCAATGCCATCCTCGGCTTCGCCCAACTGATGGAGACCGGCGCCCCGCCGCCCACCCCCGGGCAGAAGGACTCGATCGACCAGATCCTGCAGGCCGGCTGGTACCTGTTGGACCTGATCAACGAGATCCTGGACCTGTCGCTGATCGAATCGGGCAAGCTGTCGCTGTCGCCCGAGCCGATGTCGCTCGCCGAGGTCCTGGCCGACTGCCAGGCGATGATCGAGCCGCAGGCGCAGAAGGGTGGCATCCGCGTCTATTTCCCGGAACTGGACGGGCCCTGGCTGGTGCGCGCCGACCGCACCCGCGTCAAGCAGGTGCTGGTCAACCTGCTGTCCAACGCCATCAAGTACAATCGGGTCGGGGGCCGCGTGGACCTGCGGGTCACCGCGGCGGGCGACGGGCGCACCCGCATCAGCCTGCAGGACACGGGCGAGGGCCTGGCGGCCGACAAGCTGGTGCAACTGTTCCAGCCCTTCAACCGCCTGGGGCAGGAGGCCGGGGCCCAGGAGGGCACCGGCATCGGGCTCGTGGTCTCCAAACGCCTGGTGGAGTTGATGAACGGCAGCATCGGGGTCGACAGCACGGTCGGCGTCGGCAGCACCTTCTGGATCGAACTGGACGCGACGGCCGCGCCGCACCTGGCGGCCGAACCGGCCGATACCCCGCTGGCCGCGCCGGCCCCGGCGGTCCCGGGTACCCTGCGGACGCTCCTGTGCGTGGAGGACAACCCGGCCAACCTGATGCTGGTGCAACGGCTGCTGGAGCGCCGGCCCGACATCCGGCTGCTCTCGGCCCGCGACGGCCGACACGGCGTGGAGCTGGCGCGCGCCTTCCTGCCCGAGGTCATCCTGATGGACATCAACCTGCCCGGCATCAGCGGCATCACGGCCCTGCACATCCTGGCCGAGGACCCGGCGACCGCGCGGATCCCGGTGATTGCGTTGAGCGCCAATGCCATGCCGCACGACATCGAGAAGGGCAAACAGGCCGGCTTTTTTCACTACCTGACCAAGCCCATCAAGGTGGGCGAGTTCATGGATACCCTGGATCTGGCGTTCAAGCACGCGCTGGCCGCCAGTCAACCCGCAAGCCTATAAGAAGCAGATGAAATTACCTGAAGAGGAGATCCTCGCCGCCCGCATCCTGATCGTCGATGACCAGGAGGCCAATGTGCGTCTGCTGCAGCGCCTGCTGGGCGACGCGGGCTATACCGGCCTGACCGCGACCATGGACCCGGCGGGCGTGTGCGCGCTGCATCGCGACCACGACTATGACCTGATCCTGCTCGACCTGCAGATGCCCGGCATGGACGGCTTCCAGGTGCTGGCCGCGCTGCAGGCGCAGAACGCCGTGGGCTACCTGCCCGTCCTGGTGCTCACCGCCCAGCCGGCGCACAAACTGCGCGCCTTGCAGGCCGGCGCCAAGGACTTCATCAGCAAACCCTTCGACCTGCTGGAGGTCAAGACGCGCATCCACAACATGCTGGAGGTGCGGCTGCTGTACCGCCGACTCGAGGCGCACAACCAGATCCTGGAGCAGACCGTGCAGGAGCGCACCGCGCAACTGCGCGAAAGCGAGGCCCGCTACCGCCGCCTGACTGAACTGGCGTCGGACTGGTACTGGGAAGAGGACGAGCACGGCCGCTTCACCAGAGTCTCCGGTCCGGTGAGCGAGATGCTCGGCCTCCAAGGCGATGGGGCCGCGGACCTCGCCGAAGAAGAACGCTCGGGCAGTTGGAACGAGACCGAGCGCGCCGTGATACGCGCCGCCATCGCTGCCCGCCAGCCGTTCATCGACCTCCCCTTCAGTCGTGTCAATGCCGACGGTTCGCAGCAGCACTACCGGGTCAGCGGCGAGCCGATCTTCACCCCGGCGTGCCGTTTCATCGGCTATCGCGGCATCGGCGTTGAAACCACGCCCAGGCCGCCGTCGCCCCCGGCCGCGGAGGGCTGACGTTCGATGCACCAGGTGTGCCACAGTCCGAACCAGAACCACCTGCTCGCGGCCCTGCCGGACCCCGAGTTCGCGGCCCTGTCTCCGCACCTCGAGCTCTTCCCGCTGCCCCTGGGGGAGATGCTCTACGAGCCGGGCCGGCAGTTGCATCACGCCTACTTTCCCACCAGCGCGGTCGTCTCGCTGCACTATGTCACCGAGAGCGGCGCGGCGGTTGAAACCGCCGGGGTGGGTAACGAGGGCATGGTCGGGGTGACGCTCTTCATGGGCGGGGACCCCACGCCCAGCTCCGCCGTCGTGCAGATCGCGGGCCACGCCTACCGCCTGGAGCGCCGCCGCCTCAAGCAGGCCTTCGACGGCCCCGGCCTGTTTCAGCGCCTGCTGCTGCGCTACACCCAGGCCCTGATCACCCAGTTGGCACAGACCGCGGCCTGCAACCGTCACCATTGCGTAGAACAGCAATTGAGCCGCTGGCTGCTGCTGACCCTCGACCGGGCGCCGGCCCGCGAACTGGTCATGACCCAGGAACTGGTCGCCGGCATGTTGGGCGTACGCCGCGAAAGCGTCACCGCCGCCGCCGGCAAGCTGCAACAGTTGGGCTATATCCGCTATCGCCGCGGCCACATCACCGTGCTCGATCGCGAGGGACTGGCGACCCGCGCCTGCGAGTGCTACCACGCAGTGAAGACCGAACTGGCCCGGCTGCTGTGCGATGTGCAGTACCGCCAGGAGGGGCTCACGGGGCGGTGATAGCCTTCGCACCGGACATCCGGACAGGCCCCTGGCTGGTGTAGGGGCGGGTTTGAAACCCTGAGGGTAACATCCGTCGCGGCCTGAGGGCCGCACCTACGCGGTAGGAGCGGCCCCCAGGCCGCGACGGGTTACCGCA
>NZ_CAIKKU010000463.1 GCF_903828115.1 uncultured Thiodictyon sp.
CGGGCTCCTAGCCGTGCGCGGCCCCGCCAGGGGCGCCCACCACCTCAGCCCTACCGCACTCACTGGCCCTATCGCTCAGGCCCCACCACCGGCCAAGATAATTGTCATCGACCGGCCAAGATAGTTGACATCAGACACCCCTGGCTGACCCGAACCATTGCGAACCAGTCGCAATTTACCCTGTAACGGGTGTATGGTCTGACCCCGCCCCGAACCCGGTAGACGGGGGGAACTGGCCGCGTCTGGCCAAAACCCGGGCCGACGGGGGGCGGATAGCGAGTCATCAAGTTAACCAACAAGAACCGAGGAGACGGGAGCCCATGACACCGGATGATTTCATCGCCAAATGGAAGGGCAACAAGCTAAACGAACGGCAAGGCGCCCAACCATGGTTTGGCGACTTGTGCGATCTGCTCGGTGTCGATAAGCCGCACGATCCTGACAACTACTGCTTCGAGCGTGGCGCACAGAAATCCAGCGGGGGCAATGGCTGGGCTGATGTGTGGAAGCGGGATCATTTCGGCTGGGAGAACAAAAAGCCCGGCCGCGACCTGGACGCCGCGCTCAAGCAACTCACAGACTACGTTCTGAAGTTGGAGACACCGCCGTTGCTCGTCGTCGCCGACCGCGAGCGGATCATCATTCATACCGCCTTTCCCGGTTACCCCGACCAACCCCGAGAAATCCGATTAGAGGACCTGATTGACCCTTCTCAGCGTGAGATTCTTCGGTGGGTTTTTACCGATCCCGATAAACTCAAGCCCTCTAAGTCAAACCAAGCCATCACCAAGGAAGCGGCAACCACGTTCGCCAACCTCGCGGAGACGATGCGCAAGCGGGGCGAGGACTGGCAACGAGTAGCCCATTTTCTGGTGCAATGTCTATTCTGTCTCTTCGCCGAGGACGAACGGCTATTGCCAAACAATCTCTTCGCCGATTTGCTCAAGAATGCGGAAGGCGACAGCGAGAAAGCCAGAAAGCGCCTGGGTACGCTTTTCTTGGCGATGCAAAACCCTCATGGCGAATATGGCGACCATGATATCGCTTGGTTTAACGGCGGGCTTTTTAATACGATTGACATCCCGCCGCTGCTACCATCGGACCTGGCTGAGCTACATGCCGCCGCTCGCGACAAGGACTGGCGGGCTATCGACCCGACCATCTTCGGGACTCTGTTTGAACGTGGGCTCGATCCGTCTTCCCGCGCACCCTTGGGCGCCCATTACACCGACATCGACACGATAGGTAAGTTGATCGATCCCGTGGTAACCCAACCCTTACTGCGGGAGTGGGATGCGGCCAAAGAAGGCATTGAGGCGGTCCATGGGAAAAATAACCAGAGTCCGCTGTTTCGCAAGGCTTGTGACGCCTATCAAGCATTTCTGCTCAGGCTCTACGAGTTCCGGGTGTTAGACCCGGCCTGTGGGTCTGGCAACTTCCTCTACCTGGCCCTCAAGGCACTCCGCGACCTGGAGAAGTGTGTCCATGTGGAAGCCAGAGATCTTGGTATACCGACGACAGATGAGCTATTGCAGACGGGGCCGCATAACATTCTAGGGCTTGAGATTAATGAATATGCCGCCGAACTGGCGCGCGTCACGGTGTGGATCGGCGACATTCAATGGTGTCGGCGCAACGGCTACCAGCACAGCAAAGACCCCATCCTCAAGCCGCTCGACGCGATCCAACATCGGGATGCCCTGATAAACCCGGATGGCACCGAGGCCGAATGGCCGAAGGCGGATGTAATCGTGGGTAACCCGCCGTTCCTAGGTGACAAGAAGATGCTCGGGGGTCTTGGTGCAGAGTATGTGACACGGCTTCGGAAACTCTACGCCGGACGGGTACCAGGCGGTGCCGATCTGGTGACCTACTGGTTTGAAAAGGCGCGGGCGCAGATTGCCGAGGGCAAGACGCGGTACGCGGGGCTGGTCACCACTAACAGCATTCGCGGCGGGGCCAATCGCAAGGTCCTGGACCGCATCGTTGAGACCGGCGTCATCTTCAACGCCTGGTCGGATGAGCCATGGATCAACGACGGGGCCGCGGTGCGTGTGTCCCTGGTGGCCTTCGCCGGTAAAGGGTTAGGGCATCCTATAGCTTTGGACGGAGCCGCCGTAGAGGAACTTTTCGCCGACTTAAGCCCATCGGACGGGAAGACCAGTCTTGACCTTACAACGGCGATGCGACTTCCGGCGAACGCTAAAACCGCCTTCAACGGCAATCAAAAAACGGGTGATTTTGATGTGCCAGCGGATTTAGCGCGATCTTGGGTGGCTCTGCCAAATCCTAATGGGCGAACGAATGCGGATGTTCTTAAGCCATGGATGAACGGATTGGATCTTACAAGACGACCGTCTAATACTTGGCTGATCGACTTTGGATCGACGATGGATGCCGAAGACGCCGCTCTTTTTGAACAACCATTTGACTATATAGCGCAGCACGTTAGGCCATCGCGCGAGTTAAGCAGAAACGCCACATTGCGGCGCTTTTGGTGGCGGCATGAACGCCGCAGGGACGATTTGCTTACACTGATCGAGCGACTTCCGCGATTCATGGCAACCGCTCGCGTTGCAAAGCATCGCCTTTTTGTTTGGGTTCACAGTAGCGTCATTCCCGATTGTCAATTGATCGTCGTTACCCGCGCAGACGATACCACCTTCGGCATTCTGCACTCAAGGTTCCATGAATTGTGGTCGCTAGGGCTTTGTACCTGGTTGGGGAAGGGCAACGATCCGCGCTACACCCCAACCACCACCTTCGAGACCTTCCCTTTCCCCGAGGGCCTTACCCCGGCAGGTAGCAAGGGGCCGACTGAGGCCCTTGAGTCGGGGGCGGTCCTGCCGACCGTGGCGGCCGACCGGCGCGCGGTTGCCATCAAGATTGCCGAAGCCGCTCATCGCCTCAACGAGCGTCGTGAGATCTGGCTAAACCCTCCCGCGTGGGTAGATCGGGTCCCTGAGGTTGTCCTCGGCTACCCGG
This sequence comes from uncultured Thiodictyon sp., assembly GCF_903828115.1. Classification (GTDB taxonomy): domain Bacteria; phylum Pseudomonadota; class Gammaproteobacteria; order Chromatiales; family Chromatiaceae; genus Thiodictyon. The sequence continues at coordinate 2,986 of NZ_CAIKKU010000463.1, forward strand.
ATCGGATCATCCCAAAGGCCGAGCACGCGGCCGAGTTGAAGAAGCTGACCCTGACCACGCTCTACAACAAACGGCCGACTTGGCTCGAAAACGCTCACCGAAAGCTCGACGCCGCGGTGGCCATAGCCTACGGCTGGAAGGACTACACACCAGACATGCCAGAAGAGGAGATTCTTCGGCGCCTGTTGGCGCTCAACTTAGAGCGATCCGCGGACGCTGGGACTGTCGGCGGCTAAGGGGCGGATCGCCATCGAGCACGTGGGCGTTGATGCCCTGGCGATCCTGGCTTGACTCGGCCACTGCACCTGCGGCCTTGTCCTGCCGATGCCCATGCACGACACCTCGCACAACCTCAAGGGCTGCACCATCGGCGCCCTGGCGAAGGGGAGCAGCGCCGGACGGCTGCATCCTGCTCGCCCCCGGCCCCGCTCGCAGCGTTCGAGGTTCTTGCCCATGCCGATGCACCGGGCGGACTGCCCGGCGGCCCTGGTGAAGCCGTGGCGCGTCTGTTGCGGTGCGATCCGCGAGCCTGATGCCTGGACAGCCCCGCTCCCGACCATGCACGGGCCGAACCTCCCAGAGCATCCGGCGGGGGACCACCTGGTGAAACTCCAGCCCCGACCGGCTTGGGGTCGAGTAGTCCGGCCGGCGCAACCTCAAGGGCCGGGTCGGAGTCCGATCCTGTTGGCGGCCGGTGAAGCTGGAGCGGAGCGCCATCAAGGACGTACGCACTGTGGTGAGCCCTGGCCGCTAATCGGCGTGCCTCGGACCGCAGGAATCGGCTGGCGCAACTTCCTGGCCCCGGTCTTCGCCCCCTGGCAGTCTGGCTCAAGGTGAACCCTCGCAGTGACGACCCCGTTGGCCAGCGCCTAGAACCCTAACTAAGCAGGGCGGTAAGGCTATTCGATCAGTTGAGGCTGCGTCATCACTCTGAGCGCCACCCCAGCCAACTCGCCCGTCTCGGTCTGTGCACGAACCTTCAGGACACAAGGCTCATCAAACTGAATAGGGGAGAAGACCAACAAAACTTGCGATACCGATACCCGAACCCCGTTTTTCTGCTGCTCACCAATCATCTCATCGGTCGCGTCTGATGAGGCGGCGGCCAATTGGTCCTCCGCGAGGACCATTTCTTGCAGTATCTTGTCATCCTTCCAAATGCGTAGCGTTAGGGAACTAAGAGGTTCGCCGGTCGGCGTGACGATTCTCACTGACAGGCACAGCTTGGGCAGCGTGACCGGAAACGCCGGAACAATCAATCCGCCAGAATAGACCCCAATGAACGAGAGTTTCCCTCCCACCTCATGGCGGATATCGTCGCAGAAGAGGGTCTCTATGTGACGCGAGATCATTTCTGCTTCGCTGCCGCGATGGCTTCCTGACGCTCAAGCGCGTCGTTCAATCTATTCAAATCGATTCCCAAGACTCTGGAAATCTTGCGGCAAGTTTCTATTGTCAGGTTTTCCGTGCCACGCTCAATTCGGGCTACATGAGACTGGCTGGTTTGAAGCGCTTCGGCGAGACGGGTCTGAGACCATCCAAGCCGAAGTCGTAGAGCACGCACCGTGTCTCCATCCTCGTCATAGAATGTGTCGGCCACCCAACGCCTGCCGGCCTCCAAGGCGGCGCGCCCTTGGTCGTCCTTCTCCAAATCGTCAACCAACTGGCTGATCGAGGTGTATTTAGTGGGGGCCGGCGGCTGAGGTGCGATGTAGGCTTCAAATGCGAAGACCTGGCAGCGGGTGCGGCTAGTGGCTTCTCCCGCCGCGCCGACGACCTTTTCAAAGCTCTTGATAGGTGCGGAGAATGCGGCTGCCGAAGGGGTGGTTGGTGTCATAGTCGAACTCCCGCGGCGCAATGGCCAAAACGTGGTAGTGGTGTTTTTTTGGCTCGAAGGCGTAGACGACGCGATAACGAAGACCCTTGTTTTCTAGATCCCAGACCTTCAAGCGCCACAAATCCCGCCCCTTTCGCCACTGCTCCTGCCACTTACAGACGTGAAAATCTGCCGAGCGGTACGCGCCGTAGTCTTGTTGGGTCAACCGGTCAAGAAGGTCCGGATCGCCTGCCAACTGCTGCAACAGGGCCAGAATCCGACCAAACGCCTGGGGCTCGCTGTCCTTAAGGGCCAGCAGGTCGGCCTTGGCGTCGTCATGTACGAAGATGTCCATTAATATACCGACCTAGATATAAAACACAAGGGGAACGATCGGAATCCGGTCGGGAAAATCCGGAGAGTCGCCATATCCATCAAAATCTGTGGCGGATATGCCTGCAGCCGTCGAGACTCCGGACACGGCAACCGCCTGCTTGGCCTCGCCTCCAAGGGCAACCTGCCGAGCGCATCGCTACCTGAGGCGCGACAAGTCTGTCGGTAGCCGCGTTCAGCTTGGGCATACCGCCGATCAGCGGTAGATAGACGCTCCGCATTGGGACCCGGCAGCCGAGCCACGTCGAGTACCGCCGGGCATCCGACGAACGGGCGTAACACCCCCGAACAGGGCCTAACGGGTCCGGCTTGTTACCCCCAGCGTTACCCCGGCGGCATCTTCGTAAACGAAAAGGGGACGGGCTTGCGCCTATCCCCTTGTTTTGCTTGGTGCGCCCTGCGCGACTCGAACGCGCGACCACCTGATTAAAAGTCACGGATAAACAACACTCTACAACAAACGCCAGCAAGGAAAACAGGCGTTTAGGGTGTCACCGTTGTTGCCGTTATCTGTGGATAACTGCCGTTTCTTGGTAGAGAGTGCGCCATGAGTGCGCCACGGGTCAACCCGCCCCTTTTGGAACTCCCGGGCCTTGTCCCGTTGGCCCCGCGCAGTGCGCCCTCGAAACCTCTTAAGGTGATTTCTGTTAAAAATATTACCCGAGAATAGGCTTGATAAAAATGTCATATTTTGGCAAGGTCGGGCTGCGCTTCAACCGTGCTTCGACGTCTTCCATCAATTTCTTCGATAGGCTGATGCCCTTTTCATAGAC
>NZ_CAIKKU010000464.1 GCF_903828115.1 uncultured Thiodictyon sp.
GTCTATGAAAAGGGCATCAGCCTATCGAAGAAATTGATGGAAGACGTCGAAGCACGGTTGAAGCGCAGCCCGACCTTGCCAAAATATGACATTTTTATCAAGCCTATTCTCGGGTAATATTTTTAACAGAAATCACCTTAACTTAACGGCGTTGGGCTGGATCCTAGCAATCAGCTATGACGCCCGGATAGCCGCAAGATGACGATCCCTTGAATGACGCGGAACGGCGGAAACCGGGGGCGGAAACCGGGGCCACGGAAACCGCGGAAACCGGGGCCAGGAAACCGGGGCCGGAAACCGGGGCCAGACTACGGTTTCCGCTTTCTTCTGGTGCCGAGGGTCCCCCTCGGCACCGGGTCTTGGCGGCTCTACCGCCAGACCAAGGCGGCAACCCGAGGCAACACGGGCGACCGAGCCGCCAAGACGGCATGGCGGGGCAGAGCCCCGGCTCGAGAGCAAGACCTGGCCGCGCGCCGTTGGCGCGCACCCCGGCGTACCCCCTTGACGACGCGGGCAGCGGGTCGGATACTCCCGGGTACCTGCGGAGGACTCCTCTACTCACCTTCCCTGCAATAGGCTTGTGGAGCGCGACTGGTACCGCATGATGAAAATTCTGATACCGTTTCTGAAGAGTGTTTTATAATATAGCATTTTTTATAGCCTGTTCGGATTTTTGCGATGCCCCTGCTTCGTCCTGCCCCTGTCCTCGTAACCGATCGCGAGCGTCGACAATTGGAGTCGCTTGAGCGACAAGCGACCTGCCCACAGCAATTGGTCCTGCGTGCGCGGATTATCCTGCTGGCGGGTCAGGGTGTCGGCGTGCGGCCGACGGCGGACCAACTCGGCATCGGTCGCTCCACGGTCCAAGCGTGGCGGCGGCGGTGGGCGGAGAACCCCGGCGCGAGCGTCGCGGAGCGGTTGTCGGATGCGCCGCGCTCCGGCACGCCGCCAACCTTCACCACCGAGCAGATCTGCGCGATCGTCGCGCTGGCCTGCGAAGCGCCGGAAGACAGCGGGCGGGCGATCACGCATTGGACGCAGCGTGAGATCGCCGACGAAGCGATAAAACGGGGAATTGTAGATTCGATCTCCTCGCGCTCCATCGGGCGCTTTTTTAAAAGAAGCAGACCTCAAACCGCATCGCTCGCAATACTGGCTGAAGGCCAAGCCGGACGCGCATTTCGCGGAAAAATGCGAGGACATTTGCGAAACCTACCGCCTCGCATCGGCGCGGGCGGCGCTCGGGATCAAGACTGCATCGATTGACGAAATGACAGGCATTCAGGCACTTGAACGAATTGCCCCGACCCAGGCGATGACCTCGGGGCGCATCGAGCGCCGCGAGTTCGAGTACATCCGCCACGGCACCCATACCCTGATTGCCGAGTTCGACGTCGCGACTGGGAAGGTTACTGGGCGACTCGGCCCGACGCGCACCGAGGCGGATTTTGCCTACTTCTTATCTCCCATGATCGCCGAGTGCTCGCAGTGCTCGCCACCGTTGCAGTTGCACTTGGTCATGGACAATCTCAACACCCATTCCTCGGAGTCGGTCGTGCGTTTAGTTGCTGATAACATCGGCTTTGAAGGCGACCTCGGGGTCAAAGGCAAGTGCGGAATTCTCCAATCCGTGGCGACCCGCCAAGCGTTTCTGTGCGATCCCACCCATCGCATCGTTTTTCACTTTACGCCAAAACATAGCTCGTGGCTGAATCAGATCGAAATCTGGTTCTCGATTTTGATACGAAAAGTTATTCGGCGAGGGAATTTCTTATCGGTCGACGACCTGTGCCAGAAAATCGAAAACTTCATCGACTATTTCAACAAGACGATGGCTAAGCCGTTCCGCTGGACCTACCAGGGAAAGCCGCTGGTTGCCTAGCTTAAAATGGTCCGAGCACTTCCATCACGCGGTACTAGGGTGTTCAATATCCCACCTATTCCACAAATTATCTTCATACAGTTTTAGTGTTTGATGCCCAATCAATGAGAGCATGCCGACGCCGGGCCAGCATCGACGCACCGATATGCGTTTTTGCCCAGTTCTCGACATCAATAGTACGCACCGATTCCATCGCCTCCCGAATCAACGGAGTCGCCAGGTCGGCGATGAA
>NZ_CAIKKU010000465.1 GCF_903828115.1 uncultured Thiodictyon sp.
GGTGCTACGATAACTTCGATTACGATTACGACAACGACAACGACAACGACAACGACAACGACGCTGAAAGCATGCCCTAGCGGACTCGCCTGATAGCTGTGTTTAACTTATTGGTGAACCGTTCCGTATGTCACGCCCTTTCAGGGCTGGTCCGATTAAACGACGCTATCCCAGGGCGTGGCCCTGGGCTGGTAGGTTCGACCCCGTTGGGGTCGGTAGGCAAACGCTACCGTGACTCCGGCCGGGAGGCCGGAGTCTGGCCCAGGGCAATACCAGCATGAACGCCACTGATCAACACCGACCCACCTTCAGCTTTGAACTCTTCCCCCCCAAGACGCCGGAGGGGAGCGCGAAGCTCAAGACCGTCATCGCCGAACTGGCGGCCGTCGCGCCGGAGTTCTTCTCGGTCACCTACGGCGCCGGGGGCTCGACCCGCGAGGGCACCTTCGAGACCGTCGCCTGGCTGCGCGGCCAGGGTCTCGACACCGCCCCGCACCTTGCCTGCATCGGCTCCAACCCCGATGAGGTCCGCGCCCTGCTCGCGGGCTACCGCGCCCAGGGCATCCACCGGATCGTCGCCCTGCGCGGGGATCTGCCCTCCGGCACCGGGACCGGGTCCGCCGGCGCCTTCCGGTATGCCAATGAACTGGTCGCCTTCATCCGCGCCGAGCACGCCGCCGACTTCCATATCGAGGTCGCGGCCTACCCCGAGTACCACCCCCAGGCCCCCAATCCGGCGCGCGATCTGGAGCACTTCAAGCGCAAGGTACAGGCTGGGGCCGACTCCGCCATCACCCAATACTTCTACAACGCCGACGCCTACTTCGGCTTCGTCGATGCCGCTCGCGCCCAGGGGGTCGAGGTCCCCATCGTTCCCGGCATCATGCCCATCACCAACTACACCCAACTGGCCCGTTTTTCCGATGCCTGCGGGGCCGAGATCCCGCGCTGGGCGCGGCGGCGGCTGGAGGGCTACGGGGACGACCTGGAGTCCCTGCGCGCCTTCGGCCACGAGGTCGTCCTGCGTCTATGCCGCAACCTGCTCGACGGCGGTGCCCCGGGGCTGCACTTCTACACCATGAACCAGTCCGGCCCGACGTTGCGCCTGTGGGCGGACCTCGGCCTGTCGGCCTGAGGGCGAATGAGACATGAAACGCGCGCTGTGCATGCTTTGCGTTGTACTCCTCAGCGCTTGCGCGGGAGGCCCGCCGGCTGATACGTCATCAGGGAATCTGGAAATCACGGTGGCTCACATCCGGCGCGACTGTGCGCGCGCCATCGTGACGAACGCCATCGTCGCGCGCGGCTACCGGATCGCGTCGCGCGACGACTACCAGGTGATTGCTGGTCGCATCCGCCCCGGGCGTGCGTTTGAAAACAATCGCGAAGAGCGTCTGACGGTGCTCTTTCTGGCCCAGCCGGAGGTCGCCGCACTGAAGGTTGTTATTTACGCCAACTTGGTCACGCATTTCGGCACCCCTTTTGAATCGTTCGATCCAATCCGTGCCACTCAAATCAAGCAAGAGCATCTTGATATCGTCAGGGCTGATATCCAGCGCAACTGCCCGGTCTGGCAGAGGTGAGACCGGCGCGTACTACTCAACCAGGCTGCACGCGGGGTCACCGCAGTGCAGGAACTTCAGATCCCCATTGGTCTCGTCATAGTAACTGACGATGGGCAGTCCGTCCGCACCGATGGCGATGCTCGTATGCCAGCCCACGGAGCCGTTGGCATCGGGCGCCGCGAGGCGGACGTTGGTGCAGCCGCGGTCGCTGCAATGGGCGATCTTGAGGTTGCTGTGGGTGTGGTCGTGATAGCTGATGACGGGATTGCCGTCGGTGCCTAAGGCCATGGCCGCGTTGGAGCCGACCGAGCCGTTGCCGTCGATGACCGCCAGTTCGGCCTTGGTGCAGTCGGCGTCGGTGCAGCGGGCGAGCTTGAGGTTGTCGTTGAAAAAGTCCCAGTAGGCAATGAGGGGCAGACCGTCGTCGGGGACCACGATATCAGTTCCCAGGCCGACGCCGCCCATATCCACGGCCGTCACCCGGGCGGACGCACAAGACGGGTTGGTGCACCGGGCGAACTTGAGGTCGCGCCGGGTCACGTCGAAATAGCTGATGACCGGATTGCCATCGGCACCCAGTGCGATGCTGGTGTACCAGCCGACGTTGCCCACGCTGTCCACCGTGGCGCGTTCGACCGCGGCGCAATCCGGGTCGAGGCAATGGGCCACTTTCAGATCGCCCCGCGTCTTGTCGTAATAACTGATGACGGGCAGACCGTCACGCCCCAGGAGCAGCGACGTATGCTGTCCGACCTGGCCCTCGGTATCGATCGTCTGCGCCTTGAAGGTCAGGCACTCGGGGTCCTCGCATCGGATGAATTTGAGGTCCTTGCGGGTGTTGTCGAAATAACTCATGCGCGGCAGGCCGTCGGCGCCGACGATCAGTGCGTTGGACCACCCCACGTCCCCTTCAGTATCCATGGCCCGGAGGGCGGCACTGGTACATGAGGGATCCCGACAGCGCGCGAGCTTCAGGTCCCGATTGGTGTAGTCGAGATAAAGGATCAGGGGGTTGCCGTCGGCGCCCACCGCGATGGACGTCGACCAGCCGACGTCGCCGCCGCGGTCGATGACCTGGACCTGATTGGACGCGGGGCCGGCCGGGCGGGGGGCGCCGTCGCCGGTGCCGGGGCCGGGAGGCGGGCCTATGACCAGTGTGTAGACAGCGAAGCTGGTGCGGTCATTGCCCGCGATCACCGTCAGCAGATGGGTGCCGATGCTGGCCTGGTCGGCCGCGAGGGGGTCGGTCACCAGGCGGGTCTCGGTGGCGTTGGCGATGCTCAGGACGGCCGCGTCCAGCTTGACCGTGGGCAGGCGGTGGCCGCCGAAGTTCTCACCGATAATGGTCAGGCGTTGCGTCTTCGGCTCCAGGGTGGCACTGAAGATCTGCAGTTGCGGCTCATCCGACCAGAACCCGTCCGCGGGCACGCGCCGCCCGGCGGGCGTCGCGGTGCCGGCCGCGCCGTCGGGGGCCGCGTCCGGGGGGGCGGCGGCGGATGCCGACACGACTGCCAGGATCAGTAAGAGAAGGGGGGCGCGCATCGGGGGCCAGTCTTGGATCGGATATGAGACATGAGTGACGATGTTAGGCCGCAATCCCCCGCGGGAGTGTTGCCTGGTTCTGGATTCCGCAGTTCTGCGGGTGTCCCTGCATCTTACCTGGCGGGGACGCCCCGCTGCGCGGGCGGATGTCGCGGAAATTGTGTCCGTCCTGGCCCATACTCTCGTCAAGACAGCCAACCCTTGGGGCGACCGTGACCGCCGAGCGCATGATCCAACGTTACGCCGCCTTTTTCCGCGGCTGGGCCCAAGCCTTTGGGGAACACCGCGGCCTCGGGGACTCCGCCGCCGGGATGCGCTGGCTGGTCGGCGACGATCAGGTCGGACTGATCCTGAATCCTGCCCTCAAGCGCCTGCTGTATCCCTTGTTCCTGTACCGGTCCGAGCTGGCCGCGCCCACGGCCATGCTGCGGCCCGACGGGCTCGTGATCGCTACGACCCTGATCCCGCTGGTCAGCGAGGCGCCCACGCCCCTGCCCCAGATCCTTGACCTGATCGGCCGACCAGGGCCCTTGCACCTCTACCAGACCTACCATCTGATCTATCCCTCGGGCACGCGGATACTCACCCTGAGCGCCCGGGCGCCGCTGCCGATCCTCTACCGGGAGTTGGCCCCGGTCCGGCTCCTGATCGAGGAGCCGACGGCCGCCCCGCCCGCGCCCCCGGTCAGCGGTCTCAATTAGCCGCCGCCGCCGTGCTACCGTTGCCTTCCCCCTGCCCTGTCCCTCTCCCTGCGACGAGACCGCCCATGGCTGCCAAGTATCCACTGATTCTGGTCGACGGTTCAGGCTATCTGTTCCGCGCCTATCACGCGCTCCCGAAGTTGACCAACTCCCAGGGCGAGCCAACCGGCGCGTTGGTGGGGGTGCTCGCCATGCTGCGCAAACTGATCGAGCAGCAGCGGCCCGACTTTATCGGGGTGGTCTTCGACGCCGCGGGGCCGACCTTCCGCGACGCCCTCTATCCCCCCTACAAGGCCACTCGCCCGCCCATGCCCGCGGACCTGCGCGCGCAGATTGCGCCCCTGCAGGAGGTGATCCGCGCCATGGGCCTGCCGCTGCTGGTGATCCCGGGGGTGGAGGCGGATGACGTGATCGGCACCCTGGCCACCAGCGCCGCCGCACAGGGCCTGCGGACCCTGATCTCCACCGCGGACAAGGATATGGCCCAACTGGTGGATGACCATGTGACCCTGGTCAACACCATGACCGATACCCTGCTCGACCACGCCGGGGTCATCGCCAAGTTCGGCGTCCCCCCGGAGCGCATCATCGACTATCTGAGCCTGATGGGCGATGCGGCGGACAACGTCCCCGGGGTGCCCAAGTGCGGCGAGAAGACGGCGGCCAAGTGGCTCAAAGAGTACGGTGATCTGGACGGGGTCGTCGCCAACGCCGGGCGGATCACGGGCAAGGTCGGGGAGCATCTGCGCGCCGCACTCGGGCAACTCCCGCTCGCCCGCCAATTGACCACGATCAAGCGGGATGTGGCGCTCGACCTGGGGCCCCGGGACCTGATCCCCGCGTCACCGGATACAGTCGCGCTGCGCCACTGGTATGAGCGCCTGGAGGCCCGGCGCCTGCTTGCCACCCTGGATGACGCGCCTGGGGCCGTGACCACTGTGCCGCCCGCCAGTCGCCCGGCCGCCGACTACGATCTGGTCCTGACCGCGGACGCCTTCGCGGACTGGGTCGCCCGCCTGGAGTCCGCCGACCTCTTCGCCTTCGACACCGAGACCACCGGGCTCGACTACATGAGCGCGGACCTGGTCGGCGTCTCCTTCGCGGTCGCGGCCGGTCGCGCCGCCTATGTGCCGGTCGCCCACTGCTACCCCGGGGCCCCCGACCAGCTCAGCCGCGCGACGGTGTTGGCACGCCTGCAACCGCTCCTGGAGGACCCGTCCCGGGCCAAGGTCGGCCAGAACCTCAAATACGACATGAGCGTGCTCGCCCGCCATGGCGTGACCCTGCGCGGTATCGCCCACGACACCATGCTGGAGAGCTATGTGCTCGACAGCACCGCCAGCCGTCACGACATGGACTCCCTGGCCAAGAAATACCTGGACTATGACACCGTCCACTTCGAGGACATCGCCGGCAAGGGGGCCAAACAGATCACCTTCGACCAGGTCCCGCTGGAGCCCGCGGCCCACTACGCGGCCGAGGACGCCGATATCACCCTGCGCCTGCACCAGACCCTGTGGCCGCGCCTGCAGGCCACCGGTCGGCTGGCGGCGCTTTACCAGGCGTTCGAGGTGCCGCTGGTGCCGGTCCTCTCGCGCATGGAGCGCACCGGTGTGCGCATCGACCCCAACCTGCTGGCGGTGCAGAGTGGGGAACTGGCCCAGCGCATCCATGACCTCGAGCAGCAGGCCTATGAAGCGGCCGGGCGCCGCTTCAACCTGGGTTCACCCAAGCAGATCGGCGAGATCTTCTTCCAGGAACTGGGTCTGCCGGTGCTGGTCAAGACCCCCACCGGCGCGCCCTCGACCGCGGAGGAGGTCCTGGCGCAACTCGCCGATCAGGGCCATGCGCTGCCGCGGCTGATCCTGGAGCACCGGGGGCTGTCAAAGCTGCGCTCCACCTACACCGACAAGCTCCCCAAGATGATCAACCCGGACACCGGGCGCGTCCACACCTCCTATCACCAGGCGGTCGCCGCCACCGGCCGGCTCTCCTCCAGCGACCCGAACCTGCAGAATATCCCCATCCGCACCGAGGAGGGGCGGCGCATCCGTCAGGCCTTCGTCGCCGCGCCCGGGTACCGCATCCTGGCCGCCGATTATTCCCAGATCGAGCTGCGCATCATGGCCCACCTCTCCGGCGACGAGCGCCTGCTCGCCGCCTTCGCGAGCGGCCAGGACATCCACCGGGCGACCGCCGCCGAGGTCCTGGGGCTCAGCCCGGCGGCCGTCACCACCGAGCAGCGCCGCTCCGCCAAGGCCATCAACTTCGGGCTCATCTACGGCATGTCGGCCTTCGGCCTGGCCCGGCAACTCGGCATCGACCGGGGGGCGGCCCAGGAGTATGTGGATCGCTATTTCGCCCGCTACCCCGGGGTGCGCGCCTTCATGGACCGCATCCGCGCCCAGGCGCGGGAGGACCGCTACGTGGAGACCCTGTTCGGCCGCCGCCTCTATCTCACGGACATCGGCCACAGCAACCAGGCGCGCCGCGCCGGCGCCGAACGCACCGCCATCAATGCCCCCATGCAGGGTACGGCGGCCGACATCATCAAGCGGGCCATGATCAGCCTGGATGGGTGGATCGAGCAGGAGCGCCCGCCCGTGCGCATGATCATGCAGGTCCACGACGAGTTGGTCTTCGAGGTCGTCGAGCAGGCCGTGGACGCGGTCCGCGGGCGCATCCGCAGCGACATGGAGCGGGCGGCGGAGTTGGCGGTCCCGCTGGTGGTGGACATCGGTGTCGGCGCCGACTGGGATCAGGCCCACTGACCACTTGGCGCCGACGAACGGTCGGCGCTGGTCACGGAACTTTTTCCGACCCTGAAGCTCTGATATGGCAAGTCTCCTCTGCTCGGAGCCGCCGATCCTCCCCCCCCGTGCGGCTCCCTTGTCCCCGGCCATCCCAGCCGGGGAAGCAATTACCCCGAAAGCCCACCCCCGGACGTTCGGGGTTTCTTTTTGCGGGTCGTCGGCACCCGCCTCCCCGTGCGGGACCTCCGGTTCACACGATCGTCATTTGAATTCAACCACGCGATGAACTATTGTTCCTAACATAATAAAGAAAGTCGATAAACCGAAGGAGGAGAAAACCATGATGGCCGAGCGCCACAACCCTGCCAGACACCCGATCGACATCGATGTGCAAATCTTGTACCACGGCCGGCGATTTTTCACGGCGCGTGGACGCAGCCTGTCGACGCAGGGGATGTATCTCGATGTGCGCAACCTGACCCTGCCCGTCGGCACCCGGGTCGAGTTGGAGATGGAGTGTGTGGGGAAGCCCTGGCGCCTGGAGGCGGCGGTGGTACACCGCAGCCCCGCCGGGGTCGGGGTCAAATTCCGTGAGGCCCAGCCGGAGCTGGACCTGGGGTTGGATCGCGCGCTGGACGCGATGCTGACGCAACTGGAGTCCCCGATGCCCCCGCCGCCGACCCTGCGCCGCGCCGCGGCCGCGACGGGTCCCGCGCTCGCGCGGTTGCACGACTAGGATGACCGGAGCATCGCCGCCCCGCCGGTGTGCCGGGCGCGGTCGCTCCGGCGGTCAGTCCCAGGAAAACAGCAGCCACTGATTGACGTTGATGTCCATCGGAATGCTGCTGCGCTGGTCCAGGGACCCGTCCCCATTGCTGTCGATCAGGTAATAAGCCGGACCGATTTGGGGCTGGATCCTGGTCATGTAGAGTCGGCCGCGCACCCGGTATTCGTAGATGGTCTCGTTCGCACCCTCCCGGATGGTGATCTCGGGCTCGACCGGGTCCCCGGCCACCGGCGAGGGCGCCGCCGACGGGGACTCGAGAAATCCGCCCGCGCCGGGAGCGGGGGGGGTGGCCGGCGGCGGCGGGGGGTCTTCTGCCAGCACGGGGAGCGCGCAGGCCAGGAGCAGCAAGGCAGGGGCGGCAAAAAACTTCATCGAGTGCTCGGCGTCACCGTGGGCGGAGGAGGCCGCCATGGTATTACGAACGGCCGCGGATAGAAACGGCGCGTTCCCGGGCGCCGCTTCTCTGGCCTGATGCCAATGCAAGTTTCCCCCATGCAGCCCACGCCGGACGGGGTATGGGCCTGTCCGGAACGGTTTCCGGGATGCGTGTGGCTGCCGGGGTTTGCCGACCGACGTCTGAAGTTCCGGACGGGATGGACGCCCGGGCCTGCCCGCGGCAGGCCGCCCCGGCCCGCGACCGGTACCGCGGCCGGCTCGACCAGATCTTCAAGACGCTGGAGCGGACCCTGCAATTCACCGCCTTCGTCATGCTCTGGCGAATCAGATCCCGGAAGCCCTGCTTCCGGACTCGGAGTACGCGCGAAGCAGGGCTTCGCGGACCGCGTTCCCAGAGGGACCTTGCGAACGAGTGCGACGGCCGTCAGCGGCACCCGCGCCCGGAAGTGCTAACCTTGGACCAGTCCCACCATCAGATGCCGCGAGGTCGACCCATGCCCAGGAGCACCAGCGCCCCAGCCAGGCGGCACCGGCCGCCGCCGGTGCCGCTCGTGAGCGAGCCGGTCTCCCACGACGGCCGCGAGGTCACCGAGGAGGAGTACTGGCGCGACTATTACCTCGAATCGGACGTCCATTACGAGTGGAACAACGGTCGCCTGGAGGAAAAGCCAGTGTCCGATTATGGGACCTTTCTCGTCTATGCCTGGTTTATCGAGTTGTTGCGGCACTTCCTGCGCGCCCGGCCGAGCGCGCGGATGGTGGCCTTGGAGATGGGCTTCCGGCTGGTCTTGCCGACCGGCACCGTCATCCGCAAGCCGGACCTGGGCGTGGTGCGCGACGACAACCCGGTGCCCCTCCAGCCGCTGGACGCCTCCTACCGCGGGGTCTTCGATGTTTGTATCGAGGCCCTTTCGGATAAGGACCGCCGCGGCATCGCGCGGGACGCGGTCACCAAGCGCGCCGAGTACGCGGCCGGCGGCGTTGCGGAGTATTACATCCTGCACCGTGAGCCCGGGCACCAGGCCTTCTACGCCCGCACGTCCGCCGGGGTCTATGTGCCCATCGTGCCCGCGGCCGGGGTGATTCGCTCCCTTGTCCTGCCGGGGTTCCAGTTCCGTCTGGACGACCTGCTGACCCAGCCCAGCCCCGAGGCCATGCGCCACGACCCCGTCTACGCGCCGTTCGTGCTGCCCGGCTGGCGTGAGGCCGAGGAACGGGCGGCGGCGGCCATGCAGCAGGCGCAGGCGCAGGCGCAAGCCGAGGCACAGGCGCGGGCCGTGGCCGAGCAAGGCATGCAGCAGGCCATCGCGGCCCAGGAAGCCGCCGAGGCGGCGCGCGCCCAGGCCGAGGAAGCGCTGGCGCGGCTCAGGGCGGAGTTGGCGAACCGGGGCTGAGATGAACGGACTCAACCCCAACCAAACCGAGGCCGTGCGCTACACCGCCGGCCCCCTCTTGGTCCTGGCCGGTGCCGGTTCCGGCAAGACCCGGGTCATCACCCGCAAGATCGCCCACCTGATCGGTGCCTGCGGCATCGCGCCCCGCCACATCGGTGCCGTCACCTTCACCAACAAGGCGGCGCGCGAGATGCGCGAGCGCGCCTTGAAGGAACTCAAAGGCCGCGACAGCCGGGGCCTGCGGGTGTCGACCTTTCACACCCTGGGGCTCGACATCCTGCGCCGCGAGCACAGTGCGGTCGGCCTGCGCCCCGGTTTCTCCCTGCTGGACGGCCAGGACAGCGAATCGCTGGTCAAGGAGCACCTGCGCGGCATCCCCAACGCGGACGCCTTCAACCCGGCGGCCGTGGCGCACCGGATCTCGGCGTGGAAAAACGACCTGATCGACCCCGATCAGGCCAGGTCCACCGCCGTGGACGCCTTCGAGGCCCAACTCGCCGGGCTCTATGCCGACTATGAGCGCAGCCTGCGCGCCTACAACGCGGTGGACTTCGACGAGTTGATCCTGGGACCGGCACGCCTCTTCGCCACCCACCCGGAGGTCCTGGAGCGCTGGCAGGGGCGTATCCGCTATCTGCTGGTGGACGAGTACCAGGACACCAACGGCGCCCAGTATGAACTGGTGCGCCAGCTCGCCGGCCCCCGCGGCGCCTTCACCGTGGTGGGCGACGACGACCAGTCCATCTATGCCTGGCGCGGCGCCCGGCCGGAGAACCTGGCCCGTCTCAAGGACGATTACCCGACGCTCAAGGTCATCATCCTGGAGCAGAATTACCGCTCCAGCGCGCGCATCCTCGCGCTGGCCAACCACCTGATCAAGCACAACCCCCACGTCTTCGAGAAGCGCCTGTGGTGCGACCACGGCCCCGGCGAGGCCCCGCGCGTCCTGAGCTGCCGCGACGAGGCCCACGAGGCCGAGCGCGTCGTCTCCGAAATCCTCCACTGCAAGTTCACCGACGGCGTCCCCTTCGGCGACATCGCCATCCTTTATCGCGGCAACCACCAGGCGCGCCCCTTCGAGAAGGCCCTGCGCGAGCAC
Source organism: uncultured Thiodictyon sp. (assembly GCF_903828115.1). Taxonomy (GTDB): domain Bacteria; phylum Pseudomonadota; class Gammaproteobacteria; order Chromatiales; family Chromatiaceae; genus Thiodictyon. The sequence continues at coordinate 10,238 of NZ_CAIKKU010000465.1, forward strand.
AGCATCCCCTATTTCCTGAGCGGCGGGACCTCCTACTTCTCCCGCACCGAGGTCAAGGACCTGATGGCCTATCTGCGCCTCCTGTCCAATCCGCAGGACGACGCCGCCTTCCTGCGGGTGGTCAACACCCCGCGCCGCGAGATCGGCCCCACCACCCTGGAACACCTCGCCACCTATGCCCGCGGGCGCGGGGTCGGCCTGCTCGCCGCCTGCGGGGAACTGGGCCTGGGCGAGCACCTGGCGGAGCGCCAACGCGAGCGGCTCCAGGCCTTCACCGACCTGATGGGCACCTTCGCCAAACGCGCCGCGGCCGACCCCGTCACCGCCGTGCGCGCCTTGGCCGAGGCCATCGACTACCCGGGCTGGTTGCGCGAAAACGCCTCGAGCCAGGCGGTCGCCGACCGGCGCATGGACAACGTCCACGACCTGATCGAATGGCTCGGCAGCCTGAACAAGGGTAACCACCAGGCCAAGACCCTGGGCGAGATGGTCAGCCACCTGACCCTGATGGACGTACTCGACCGCCAGGACGAGGAGACCGGCGGCGACCGCGTCCACCTGATGACCCTGCACGCCGCCAAGGGGCTGGAGTTCCCCCAGGTCTTCCTGGTCGGTATGGAGGAGGAGATCCTGCCCCACCGCACCAGCATCGAAGAGGACAGCATCGAGGAGGAGCGCCGCCTCGCCTATGTCGGCATCACCCGGGCGCGGCGCGCCCTGACCTTCAGCTATGCGCGGCGCCGCAAACTCTTCGGTGAGCTGATCCAGACCGAACCCAGCCGCTTCCTCGCCGAACTGCCCGAGGGCGCCTTGGAGCGTGACGACCAGCGCGCGGCCGACCCCGCCGCCGGCCGCGCCCGGGGCCTGGCGCATCTGGCCAACCTGCGCGGCATCCTGGGCTAGCGCCCGCGGTCCCCCAACCGGAGGCCGAGGCTTCAGCCGGTGGGCCGCGACGGGGCGTCCGTTGCCCGGAACCTGCAGGTCCCCCGTGGGAGCGGCTTCAGCCGCGACGGGACTACGCGGCAGGCTGCGAGGTCCTGCGTACCCTACAGCGACCGGACCTTCTCAGGCACCGGGCGTCGTTGTCGTTGTCGTTGTCGTAATCGAACAATCCGATCACGAAACCGACAACGACCAGGACAGCGTACCCGGGATCTCGGCCACCACATCCGTTCTCATCGCGCACGCGGGCCACGCGGATATGGACGCACCGCCCCGGCCCCTGTATCCTTACAAGTCGCGTAGAGCCGACCGCAAGGGTCCCTCGCCAACGCCGCGACTTACGACCTTGAGGGTCAATCGAGTCACCAGCGCCCGTAGCTCAGATGGATAGAGTACAGCCCTCCGAAGGCTGGGGTCACAGGTTCGAATCCTGTCGGGCGCGCCAAATTCAGCGGGTTAGCCAACCCAAGCAGCGTCCGTCGGTGTTTCTGTGGTCTGGGTGTTCTCCCACCCAACTCAGGCGACCGCGCGGACTTTGGGGTGCACCACCCCCAGCACCGGCACGGGTCTCACGATCCGCTCCGCCTCCTCCAACAGTCGCGCCAACCCCGGCGATGAATAATGCAGGGTTACATCCCGATGCTCGTGACCGAGCAGCGACTGGCGCATGTCCAACGGGATTCCGGCGTCTGCGGCCCGTTCCCCGAAGCTGTGCCGAAGATCATGCACCCGCATGGTCAACCCTGCCTTCTGACACGCCCCCCCGCCAGCCGTGGTTGTTGATCCGGTACATCGCCTCGTTGCGCTTGGGTGACGGGAAGACCACATCCCGGTTTTTCCCGAGCGCAGCGGCGATCACCGACCGGACCGTACGATCGACATCGCCTTGATCGAACAAGACGGCTGCGAGGTCGAATACCGCTATGACCTCACCGGCGGTATCGACTTCCTGCTCAATCCCGCCAAGGCGACCAAGCTCTTCTGTTACCGGGTGGAGTCATGACGGGGCGAGCGCCGTCGACTGGTCTTCCGGCCGCTCGGGTTCAGGTTTTCAACGGCCCCAATCCCTCCACCCTCGCCAGCCACTCCCCGAAATGCCGACATTCCGCACGAATCCGCTCGATCCCAATCTGCGCTGCGGCGCGCGGTCCATGAAGCACCTTGCGGAAGCGCGGGCGCAAGAGTGCATGGAGCCGTGCGGACGGATGCGTCTGCGGCCCCTCGTCGATATGCTCCGGACTCGCTACGGCGGTTCGGATCGATCGCAGGCGAGTCGCGGCCGACTTCCAGTCGGGATCGATCTCGACCAGGCGGTCGGTATCCGAGAACAATAGCGCCTCGAATTCGTGGGGCTGGATATGAGGCAGGAAGCGATCGGCCCGACACTGCGCGAGTTCCACGACGGCCTCCGCCAAGCGACTCTCGATGAGGGCGGCCTTGACCAGGGGGTCGGCGATCGCCTGCGCCTCGCTCCACCCCGGGAAGTCGGTGTCGAGGGCGTAGAGGTCGAAGAAGGTCGCAACATAGAGGTCTTGGCGCTCGCGCAGGGTATTGCGCAGATAGCGCAGCACCCGATCACGGCTCAAGGCGCCGCCTCGGCCGTGCCTGGACGTGGGGATCAGTCGGGGCTGAACGAAGATCTGCCGATAGGCCAGCGCCGGTCCCAGCACGTCGCGGAAAAAGGTCTCTTCCGCGGGACCCTCGCCCACGACCGCGATCTCGATCATCGCGTCGGCCGCCCGCCGATGACGTTCATCTTCCACAGGTCACCAAGCGCGTAGTCCGCAAGCCAGTCGCTCAAGCGCTCGGCGTCGAGACGCTCGAAGACGGACGCGCCGTCCTTGCGGCTCACCACGACGATATCCTCGGGCTGCAAGCAATTGACGAGTTCAACCGATTGGGTCGAGACGATGAGCTGGCACCGATCGCTCGCCTGGCGCAACAGGTCGCTCAAGACTGCAAGCGCATAGGGATGCAGACCAAGCTCCGGCTCGTCGAGCAGGATGGTCGAGGGCTGGAGATGCTCGGGCTGAAGCAGCAGGGTCGCCAGACAGACGAAGCGCAAGGTGCCATCCGATAATTGGCGCGGTCCCCAGACGGTATCCGGATCGCCCGCCTCGTGCCATTCCAACTCGATGCGCTCGCCGGGGTCCTCTCGATAGACGAAATCGCCGAAAAAAGGGGCCACCAGCCGGATCGTCTCGACGATGCGGCGGTAATGTGCTTCATGTCCTTCGCGCAGCCGACGCAGGTAGGCAGCGAGGTTTCCGGCATCCGGCTTGAGACGCAGATTGTCGCGCACTGCCTGCTTTTGGCGAACCGGCGCCGAGATGCTGGTATCGTGAAAATGATAGACGCGCCATTCGACCACTGCCGCTTTGACGTATGGGGCGAACCGATCGTCCTTCGCCTCGGCGAGACGCGATTCGACATGCACAGCACCCATCGAGCGCCGGAAATCGCCATGGTCGCCGCTGAAAGAGGTTTCCTCACGGGTGAATACGAGCCTGTCGCCGATCGGTTCGAGAGCGATCCGATAGCCGTTTTGGCCGAAATAGAATTCGGCCTCCATCTTCGGCGTCCGCTTGCGCCCGCCGAACAGCAACGCATCGGGGCCGTCTTGCTCCTGCACGAAAAGCTGCAAGCGCTGCTCGTAGAGTTCCGCCAACATGCGGAACAGCGAAATAAAGTTGCTCTTCCCCGCGCCGTTCGCCCCGATCAGCACGTTGAGAGGCCCGAGCTCGAAGCCTTCGAGCTCGCGTATGGATTTGAAGCCGCGGACGGTGAGACGTTTGAGCCTGGACATGGCCCAAGTGTAACGGGCAAGCGGGCGCCCCGGCTACCCGCGCGTCGTCGTGTGGCAAGATTTACGCCCGCCCGCACCCATCACTGGCCGCGGCTCGGCGAGACAGCGAAGCGCTCGGCCACCGCATCGTGCCGCAGCCGCTACCGGGGTCGCGGCCAGCCGGGGGGCTGGGCCGGGGAGGGCCGAAGGCAGCGAAACCAGGGGCGGACCGCGGGTTTCTGGCGCAATGAAATGGGGAGGCGAGCGCGGCGTCGTCTGCGCCGCGACACGCACCTGCGACGGCCGGATCGGCCACCTTGAACTCGGACCCATCGTCGCCAGCCCCGGGGCCTACATGCTGTCCGCGATCCGCGGCGGGCGTGGCGACGATGGGCTGATCCAGCGGTTGCAACTGGCCGTCTGGCCCGACGCCCCCGGCACCTGGCACAACGTGGATCGCTGCCCCGACACCCAGGCCCGTGGCACGGCCCGCGCGGTCTACGAGCGGTTGGACCAGATCGACTCAGCGGCGCTGGGGGCCACGCAGGAGGATGGCGATCGTCTGCCGTGGCTGCGGTTCAGCCCTGAGGGGCAGGCGCTGTTCAACGAGTGGCGAGCGAATCTGGAGCGGCGCATACGCGCGGACGGCATCCACCCGGCGCTGGAATCGCATCTGGCCAAGTTCCGCTCCCTGATCCCGTCGCTGGCCTTGCTGTGCCACCTGGCAGATACGCCGGGCGGAGGGCCGGTGAGTCGGGCCGCGGTCCTGCGTGCGCTGGCCTGGTCCGAGTATCTGGAGACCCACGCCCAGCGGATCTATGCCCCGGCCCTGGTGCCCGATATGGCCGCCGCGCTCGAACTGGACCGGCGGTTGTCGGACCTGCCGGAGCCTTTCACGGCCCGCGACGTGTCGCAGCGCGGCTGGCGGCTGCTCGATCGGGAAGGGACTGCCGCCGCCCTGGCCGTGCTGATCGAGTACGGGCGCATCCGTGGCGAGGCATCCTCGGGGCCGGGCCGCCCGACCACGCGTTACCACCTCCATCCTGCCCTGCGCGGGGAGCCAGCAGCATGAGCTACCTCGACCAATTGCGTGCGGCCGAATTTGCCGAAAGGGCCGGTCTCCCCACCCTCAAAACCCTCAATACCCCTGGCTCAGGCGGTTTCGAGGGTTTTGAGGGGTATCCACCCGGGCCTTTTCAGAAGATCAAGGCCCTGCTGACCGTGTTGGACACCGAGCACGCGGCTATCGGCGATTCCCAGGTTGGCGATTCCAGGACAACTGCCACGAACGCTGCCCGGTCGGTGATGCGCGTCTACCGCGCGAGCATCGCGATGGGACTGGGCGCGCCTGTTCTCTGGGTTACCCTGATCGCTCCCGGCGCCGACCTGCCCGCAGCAGCAGGCATCGCCCGTGGTCAGTTCGGAGCAGCGCGCCTGCTGTCACTCGTGGAGCATCCCGTCCACCGCAGAATTTGCCGAAAGGCCCGTCCCCCGACCTTCAAAACCATCAAAACCTCTGGAGTAGGTATTTTCGATGGTTTTGAGGGGTAGCCATCCGGTCCTTTTCAAGAAATCGCGGCCCCGCCGACCGTGGCGGACACCGAGGTTGCGGCCAACCGCGATTCCTAGGTTGGCGAGTCCAGGGCAGTGGCCACGAACGCTGCCGGGTCGGCGATGTGCGTCTACCACGCGAGCATCGCGATGGGACCGGGCGCACCTGATCTCTGGGTTACCAGAAATTTTTCTGCAAACCCGATAACTCTGTGCGATCATTTACCCATGATCGGACCACGACTAAAATCAGCTCGGAACGCATCTGGATTGACGCAGGCAGCCCTGGCGAACCTTATCGGGACGTCACAGAGCTATATTGCCCAGATGGAGGCCGATGGCCGTGAACCTTCCATGGGGAGGGTGCGTGGACTGGCGCAAGCGCTGAATGTTGCCCCCGGGTATCTGATCGGGGATGCCGGGGGGGAGATGAGCGCATCATCTCTTCACGCCCCCCGCGGTAGCGTGTGTCACGATGCCAATGTAACCCCGGGTCTGTGTGACCTGACGGTCGATACCGAACTGTGTAAATTGCTGGAAGTGCAGCCCTGGGAATGGTTCGCGCTACAGTCGTTGGTGGCGCCTAGTCCGCCCGATAAGAACGGATATCTGATGCTGTTGCATGTCTTGCGGGCGACCTGCCCGCACTGACCTTTGACCGGCGACAGCGTGACACCGACGTGAAACTCTGGACGCCACTTGAGACCCTTGCAGTTCCCTCCGGCCCACGCGCGGCCCGGAACTGCGGCGCAGGTGGCTTGGCCGTTTCCGGAAACTCCTAATCCCAATGGGCGCGCGAGCGTCCCTCCCCCGACCAGGGCCGCGCGGCGCAACGCCCGGACATCTTCGTCATCGCGATGCCTTAATCGCCGTCCCAGCCAAAAGTCAGCCGTCATTCCGACAGGATGCCGGCGGCCTGTGCTATGGGCAGTACGCCGATGCCAAGCGCGGTCTCGCTTCTGGTCCCGCAGCGTTAGTGTGTCAGTAGGCCCGGAAAGGTGCTCGGTCGCCGACTCCCCAAGCTACATCTTTGGTGATCATCGCTATGGCTAAGCCAGCGCTTACTGCGCCGAGCCGCCGGCATATTTTCAGGCTGGAAGCCTGTTGGTGTCGGTATCGGTCAAGCGCTCGACCATTGAGCCCAGCGCGAAGCGGCGATTGATGAGACACTGCGTCGTGGCTAGGTCGCTCCTGCGGTACTTGTGCATGTTTGAAATGGTGATGGGTTTGGCGAATCAACGCACTTCGACACAGGGCTGTGTGGCGATGACCGGTGATGCCCCAGTGGTCGCCTCTGGATCCGATACGGACGACCGTCGCGGTGCATGAGAAAACGACGCGTACAGACTGTATCTAGCCACAGAGCAGATAGACGCAGACATTGATTTTGCGAATGAGGTTTCCACCCTATCGCAAGACGCTAATATTCGGAGATATCAAATGCGTATGGATCGGCTGACGGCTCATTTTCAATTGGCACTGGCAGACGCTCAAAGCCTGGCCAATGGGTACGCCAATCCGTTCATTGAGCCCGCTCATCTTATGGTCGCCCTCCTTGATCAATCGGGCGGAGTAGTTCGGCATCTTTTGGAAAAAATAGACGTGAGTCCAAACAACTTGCGTTCGACTCTATGCGAGTCTATGGATCAGCTGCTCAAGGTGCCGGATGTCGAATCTCGCGACGTGCCTGTAGGAAATGATCTGAATTCGCTGCTGAATTATACGGAAGCAGTGGCCAAGCAGCGGGGTGAAAACTATATCTCGTCGGAGATCTTTGTTTTGGCAGCTACGCACGACCCGGGTTTGCTTGGGGCCGCCCTTGGGGAGGCGGGTCTCACACAGGATCGCATTGAGCGGGCAATCAGCTTAGTGCGTGCAGGTCAGGTGGTCAATGACCAGAACGCGGAGGTCGAGAGCCAGGGCCGGGACAGCCCCGGTGTCGGCCCGGCGGAGCACGGCAAGCTGGTCCCCATCATCGGCGAACTGCGGGCATTGGCGAATGCTATAGAGTCCGACGTTTTGCGGGCCGCGCATACTGCGCATGAAGCGGTACTTGCGACCGAGCGGCGTCTCGCAGCCGCAGCTGAGCAAAGAGATCAGGTAGCAAGGTGGGCGGTAACAGCGAGCCATTATCGACATATCAGCGAGGGTAAGTCCGTACCCAATCCGCGACTCGATCTACAGAAGCTCATGGCCGACGTTGGCAAAGCCTCGGGCCAGACCCCCCAGATTCCTTTCCTTGATGCGCTGGCGCAAACGATTACTGAAAAGAGCAAGGAGCTAGCCGGAATGACTGAACCGGCGGTCGATCTGTCTTATTATGGCTGGGCCGCGGCAGTTTTCGTTGTCGCCGTTTTACTGCTCGGCCAATGGGCGGGTTTCTTTCTGGGTGTCGGTATTCTGGGGACCTTCGGACTCTGCATCATTCCGGCAATGCAACAGCTATCACGCGCCGATGTTCGACGCAATCGCCTGACCTTGGAGATGGACATTGAGACACTACGTGGCAGCATCGGCTGGTGTCTTGAGCGTTGGCAGGCCGAAAGTAAGCAGATCGGTATCCAGCAATGCCAGCAGGCCCGCGAAGAGAGGCAACGGGAGGAGGCCGCACTGGTCGCGCGCTTTTCGCCACTGGCCCTCGGGCTGCGTGACGAGGCTGCGGTATTTGGTCCATCAACCGGCTTCATCGGCGCAGCTTGGGATACCCCGCGATGGAGCGAGTGGACGCCAGCCAAGGCCGCCGCCCCCGCGCTGCGCTTCGGAACCTTGACTTTCCAGGACCCACAGGTTGCCACGCTGCTGAAACCGGTAGCGGACTCTTTGTCGTTTGTCCTGCCCTCCCTGGTTTCTCTGCATAACGGGCGTGGGGTGCTCTTCTCCACTTCGGTTGCCGGACGTGCCCGGGTGATTGGCGCAATCCAATCGATGGTGACGCGCCTCTTGGCCACTATTCCCCCAGGGCGGCTATATCTCACGTTCATCGACCCAGTGGGTCAAGGTAACAGCGTTTCGGTGTTCATGGTCCTGCGAGACTACCTGGATCGCCTGGTGAACACGCGTGCTTGGTCGGAGCCGGACGATATCGAGAAGCGACTGGGTGAACTGGCCGAGCGGGTCGAGGACATTATTCAGCGACGTATCCCGGACCCGGCGGAAAGCATAGAGGATTATAACGCCCGCGCGGGGGACCTGGCCGAGCCTTACCGTGTGCTGGTGGTACTCGACTTCCCGCGCAATTTCACGGATACAGCCGCACGGCGTCTGGCGAGCATCGCCCACAATGGGCCGCGCTGCGGGGTGTATCCCATCGTGGTGCGGATGCAGGAGCAGGAACTGCCCTATCGCTTCGACATCGGCGAGTTGGAGCGATCCATGGTCTGCATCGACGAGGCGGCGGGGCGCTTCGTCTGGCGCGATGACCTTTTCGCGCAAGGTGAGTTGGCGCTGGACCCGCCCGCACCGGCAGAACTGACCAGCCGAGTCATCGCGGCCTTTGGTGAGCCCGCCAAGTCCGCGGAAAAGGTCGAGATCCCCTTGGTCCGCTTGTTGGAACAGGACGGACTCACTGCGGCAACGTACTGGAAACGCTCCAGCATCGACGGTATTCGTATCCCGCTTGGTGTTGACGGCAACGGGCGACTGGTTGCGCTCGCCATCGACAAGGAGGAGTCCGCGGATCGGCCCAGCATGGCTTGCTCGCGGGTGCCACCGGCATGGGCAAAAGTAACCTGCTGCATGTACTGATCAACGCCGGCGCGTTTGCCTATTCGCCGGAGGAGCTGCAGTTCTATCTGGTCGACCTGAAGGCCGGCGTGGAATTCAATGCCTATGCCGAGCTCGGCATACCCCATGCCAAGGTCATCGCGGTGGACGATGATCCCGATTATGGGCTCTCGGTGCTAGAAGGGCTGAACGCGGAACTCCAGTCGCGCGGCGACTTGTTCCGCAATGCAGGCGTCAACGATTTCGCGACCTACCGGCGCAAGACCGGCGCCGTCCTGCCTCGCATCCTACTTATCGTCGATGAGTTCCAGGTGCTATTCCCGAGCGATAATCCGGCCGTGGCGAACCGGGCGGCGGCGGTCCTCGATAACCTCGCCCGGCTGGGACGGGGGCCGGGAATCCATGTCCTTCTCTGCTCTCAAAATATTGGTCACGGCGATACTTTGAGCGCGAAAACGGCGGATCAAATGCGTATCCGCATTGCCCTGGGCTGTAGCGAGGCCGATGCGCGCAGGGTCTTGGGTGACGACAACCTGGTGCCAGCGCGTTTAACCCGTAAGGGTCAGGCTATCTATAACCCCAACGGCGGCCTGAAGGACAGCAACCGCGAGTTTCAGGTCGCGCTGTATAGCGGCGAGGATCAGGCCAACCTGGGTCGGTTCATTGCATCCCGCCGCCTGCCGACCCAGCCTTGGCCGCGGGTCTTTGTGGGTTCCGATCCCGCCCGTCTACCCGAGTGTGTGCCACTTTCGACCCTGCTTGGTGCTGGGTCCTGGCCGCAGTCGGGGGGGAGTATCAATGCCTGGTTGGGCGAGCCGATCGCCATGCGCCCGCCGATCGCCGCGCGCCTCTTGCCCGAGGGCGGAAGCAACTTGTTGGCCGTCGCGCGGGATGAGGAACAGGCCGTGGGGCTGATGGTTGCGGCCATCCTCTCCATTGCAGCGCAGCGCGGGCCGGAGCAGGTGGCCTTCTTGGTCTTGGACCTGACACGTTCCGACGCTGCCTGGGCAAACCAGAGCCAAACCCTGGCGGACGGATTACCCCATCAGGTCCAAGTAGGAAAGGCGCGCCATTTGGCGGATCAATTGATGACCCTGGACGCCCTACTCGAAGAACGCATTGCCGCGGATCGGGCCTTGCCGCTGCACGTCTACTGGGTCATCCTGGGGCTACACAAGGCGCGTGCCCTCCAAGAGGGTGACGGCTATTCCTCCCCGGACGCGGACTCACCCCAGGCGCAATTCCTGAAGTTGCTGCGGCAGGGACCCGAACTCGGAATGCATGTACTGGCCTGGTGCGACAGCATGCGCAACCTGCAGACGGTGGGGAGGTCGGCCGTCGCCGAATTCCGACTCCGCGTGGCTGGCCCCATGGACGATGGTGACTCCACTCAACTAATCGACAGCACGGCCGCGGCGCGACTCAAGCCGAATCGGCTGGTCTTCGTCCACAAGGACGAACCCGAATCCCTGCTCCCGTTCCGTCCCTACGCCTTGCCGGGCACCGATTGGCTGACCACAACCCTGGCCAGCCTGAAGCAACGACCGCATTGACCCAGGAGAACTCCCAATGCCCAGTGATAGCATTGAGGTCGGTAGTATTGAGCGGCTTCAGACCTTTGCCGATCATCTGAAAGCTTATTTGCAGAAGGTGCGCCGGATCGAGTCCGAGATCGGCAACCGGGTCGCCCGTTTGGGCCATACCTGGCAGGACCAGGAATATCAACGGTTCCGTGCGGGGTTCCAGCGGGTCGGCCACCAACTGACTGACTTTGAAGAGGCCGCCAAACAACTGTCCCCCAAGATCGCGGCCTATGCCGATGAGGTGGGCAAAATTCATCGCGACTCCATGCCTCGCTGAGGAGAATATCCACCATGGCTGCCGTCATCATTGAACCCCGGGCCGTGCGCCAGTTCGCCCGAGAACTGGAAGGCTTGAACAAGGAATTGGACCAACTCACCCGGACCATCGATCGGGAGGCCGCCGAGTTGGGCCACACCTGGAAAGATGCCCGATTCCAGCAATTCCATAAGCGCTACGCGGAGGCCATGTCCGTACTGGCCCCCTTCCCCAAGCAGGCAGCCGCCTACGCAGAATATCTGGAGCGCAAGGCGGCGCTGGCCCAGAAGGCCCTGGATCACCGCTTTTGATCGAGTCAGGGGCGGACAACACCGATGGCCGATGACGCGCTTTCTATCACCGACCCGAGTGTCCCCACGCGCTTTGCCAACGCACTAGGGCAGTTTGCGGGGAAAGCCAGAGAAATCCTGGCACTCATTGATGCCCGGTTACGCGCTGCCCTAGACACCTTGGCGGACCGGAAAGCCCACTGGAAACGCGAGGTCCGCGAACGGCAGCATACCTACGACACCGCGGACGAGGATGACCGTGCTTCGGCCTACCAGGCGCTTGCGGAGGCGGAAGACTGCCTAAGGGACGTTCGTCACTGGGAAGGTCAGTTGCGCACGGCAGCCGAGCAGTACCGACGCCGAGTCTTGGAGACGCACGACCTGTTGGACCAGCACACACCCAAGGCCCAGGGGGCGCTCCGGGATCACACTGATCTGCTCTATGCCTACCTTGCGGTTCCGGCGCCGGGTGCGGGGGGAAGTTCAGGCATCTCCGCGAGCTCAATAGGTGGGCCTACCCCCACCGCGGCACAGGTGTTGGTGTCCGGGTTTGACTGCTCCCCGTTATCGGACGACGCGGCAGTGTATGCATTGCTCAAAGAGGCCATTCCCGCGGCACATCTCGATCCTGATAAACTTCGAGGTATTGCTTACGTTGATCGAGTGCGCGCGGCACCGAACGGTGGCTTCGTCCTCGGCGAGACATTTCCGCTCGGCGACCACGAAAAAATAGAGATCTACGTTGATCCGACTGCGGACAAAGATCCCAAGCAGGCTATGTGCGAAACGATCGTCCATGAGATTGGTCACCA
>NZ_CAIKKU010000466.1 GCF_903828115.1 uncultured Thiodictyon sp.
ACCCTGGCCGCCGAAGGCCCGGAGGCGCTACGCCCGATCCTGCGTCGGCTTGGCACCCGGTTGCAGGGTCCACGCTACGCGAGCCTGCGACGGGCGCTGACGGTCTGGTTCGCGCGGGTCTTGCTCCGGCGCCTGCTGCCAGGCGAGAATTTGCCGGAACTGCACGATTTAGGGGAGGTCGAAACCATGTTGGCCGAACACGTTGACGAGTGGACACAGAAGTGGATGCGGGAAGGCGAGCGGACGGGGAAGCTGGAAGGCAAGAGCGATGCGCTGAAACGCCTGCTCCGGGTCCGTTTTGGTGATCTGCCACCTTGGGCGCAGGCGCGTATCGACGCGGCGACCCTCGGCCAGTTGGACACCTGGCTGGACGGCATCTTCCAGGCCGCGACCCTGGATGTCCTGCTCGGCGGCCAGTCGCCGCAGTCGCGTCCACCCGCAGGTTGAGCGGTATTGGTGGGACCTAGCCCAGTGCCTCGGGCCGGACGGGGTATGCTCAAACCGGACGGGGTATGCCCCATCAACCGCGGCGGGACGGGGCATGCGCCCCGCCCCGAACGTTTGATCCGTGGCCGACCGTTGATTGGGCCGACAGGTTCGGAGAAAACGTTTCGGACGGGGCGAATGCCCCGTCCGGCCATTGCCGATGGCCCTTTCCCTGATTGAGCGTCATTCACTGGAGCGTTATTTACCCGAGCGACAGCAAACATCATGCCCTCACGCCGCGTGCCAGTGGACCTGAATGCTGGGACCTATTTCCTGACTCTCACGGTGCAGCGCTGGTATTACCTGTTCGACCGCCATCACCGCCGGCAGATCCTGGCCGACTCGATACGCTATTGCCGGGAGCACAAGGGTCTGGAACTCAACGACTATGTGGTCCATGCGGAATTTGATGGCCTCCACCGGGTCAGCAGCGCCGATGGGGTAGTGTCGATTCTCGTAAGCCTCAACCAACGTCACGAGCACCCTCCGCCCGGCGGCAGATCTCCCGGGTCAGGCCCGTGAAGATGACCTGATGGAAGGGCTCCATCGCGAGCCAGTACATGAGTCCCCAGACCCCGGCGGGGTGCCAGTAGGCGGTGGCGGTCAGCCGGGTGCGGCCCCCCGGCAGGGGCTCCAGCTCGAACTCCAGCACCCCGGCCCCGGGGGCGCGCAGGCCGAAGGTCATGGTCAGGCGCCGCTCGGGTTCCACCCCGATCACCTCCCAGGTGTCGATCCGATCGCCCACCCGCACCTGCGTGGGGTGGCGCCGGCCGCGGGCCAGCCCCCGGCCGCCGACCAGCCAGTCCATGGTCTCGCGGATGGTCCAGAGTGAATTCAGATAGTAATAGCGGTTGTCCCCGCCGATGGCGGCGACGACCGCCCACACCGCCGCCGCGGGGGCGGTGGTGACGGCGCTGCCGCCGGCGCGCTTGGCGTAATAGGCGTAGTCGAGTCGGCCTTGGCGCATGTTGAAGGCTCCTTCGGTCCAGCGGGCCAGGACCTGGGCGTTGCGTTCCGCCGCAAAGGCGGCATCGACCGATTCCCGGAAGTCGAGCAGGCGCTGCGGGACCAGTCGCCGCAGTTCTTCCGGGTTGGCGGTAAAGTCGTGCTTCAGGCCCTCGATCAGGGCGCGGGCTACGTTGGTGGGCACGGCGGTGACGAAGCGCAGCCAATAGGCCGAGAGCTTGGGGCTCAATACCGGTACCGGGATGATCCAGGGCGGGCGCCGGCCCGCCGCCTCTGCCAGGGTACGCATCATCTGGGCGTAGGTGAGCGTTTCCGGTCCGGCCGCGTCGAGGACCTGGTTGGCGGTCTCGGGCAGACCCGGGGCCAGTGTCAGGTATTCCAGCAGGTTGTCCAGCGCGATCGGGGGTGACTTGGCCGTGACCCACCGCGGCGTGATCATCACCGGCAGGTGGTAGACCAGGTCGCGCATGACCTCGAAGGCGGCCGAGCCCGGGCCGACGATGATCCCGGCCCGCAGTTCAGTGACCGGCACCGCGCCGCGGCGCAGTACCTCCCCGGTATCGCGGCGCGAGACGATGTGTTCACTCACGGCGTCCGCCGGCACCAGGCCGCCCAGGTAACAGATGCGCTCCACCCCGGCGGCGGCGGCCGCGGCGGCGAAGTTGGCCGCCGCCGTCAGGTCAAGCCGTCCGAAGTCCTTGCCGGCGCCCATGGAATGGACCAGATAGTAGGCGATGCTGACCCCGGCCAGGGCCGCGGGGAGGCTCGCCGGGTCGAGTGCGTCCGCCTCGACGATCTCCACCCCCGGCCAGCCGCGCGCCTCCAGGGTCTTGGGCTTGCGCGAGGAGACGCGCACCCGCGCCCCGGCCGCGAGCAGGCGCGGGACCAGATAGGTGCCGATGTAGCCGCTGGCGCCGAAGACGAGTCGCAGACGGGGGTCTTGGGAGAGTGGCATGGTGCGTCCGGGGGTTCGTGGCTGGAATGGGTCTGGAGCTGGCACGCGCGCTTAAGGCCCCACCGGCAGACTGGTGCGCTCCACCACCTGGCGCAGGACGAAACTTGAGTGTACGCCGCTGACCCCCTCGATGCGCGTGATCCGCTCCAGCAGCAGTTCCTGGTAGTGTGCCATGTCGCGCACCACCACCTTCAACTGGTAGTCCGCGTCCCTTCCGGTGAGCAGCAGGCACTCCAGGACCTCCGGCATGGCCGCGACCGCGGCGTCGAAGCCCGCAAACCGCTCCGGGGTGTGCCGGTCCATGGAGATGCTGAGGATGGCCACCAGGGTAAAGCCCAGTTGCCGGGCGTCCAGGAGCGCCCGATAGCCGAGGATGATCCCGGCCTCCTCCAGGGCGCGCACCCGCCGCAGGCAGGGCGAGGGGGACAGGCCGATGCGGTCGGCCAGGTCCTGGTTGCTCAGGCGGCCCTCGCGTTGCAGTTCTTCGAGGATGCGCCGGTCGTAGCTGTCCAGTTTCATAATTTTGCCGGGCTTTGGCGTTTGGGGGGTTTGTTGGGTCTCGTTGCACGGCAAAATTAGCAGAAAATTGCCTGGATGGCCCTATCCGGCATCAAGTTCGCAATCATCTTCCGCGCCTTGGGGCGTAGTATTTCCCCCATCAACCAGAGTTAGTACGTCAGTCCATTGTTGTCGTTGTCGTTGTCGTAATCGTAATCGGAGAAGCGATGCACTTTGGGGTACGAGAGAATCCGGCGCACTACGATAACCTCGATCACGACAACGACAACGACAACGACAACGACAACGACAACGACAACGACAACGACAACGAAAATGGCGCGATCGTACTTCCGTACTCCCTTACTTCCCCCCCCGGAGATGGCAATGACCCCCTTCGACCACCGCAAATACCGTCCGAGCCCGGTGCTCGCCATGCCGACGCGCCAGTGGCCTGACCGGACCATCCGGCAGGCCCCGATCTGGGCCAGCGTGGATCTGCGCGACGGCAACCAGGCCCTGCTGGAGCCCATGGGGCCGGCGCAGAAGCGGCGGCTCTGGCAGCTCCTGGTGCGCCTGGGCCTGAAGGAGATCGAGGTCGGCTTTCCGGCCGCCAGCGCGCCCGACTTTGACTTCGTGCGGCGCCTGATCGAGGAGGACCAGATCCCGGCGGATGTGACCATCCAGGTCCTGGTGCAGGCGCGCGAGGACCTGATCCGCCGCACCTTCGAGGCCCTGGACGGGGCCCCGCGGGCCATCGTCCATCTCTATAACAGCACCTCCCCGGTGCAGCGCGACTGGGTCTTCGGCAGTGACCGTGAGGGCGTGAAGGCGATTGCCGTCCAGGGCGCCCGCTGGGTGCGCGAGGCCGCCGCCCGCTACCCGGACACCCACTGGACCTTCCAGTATTCGCCGGAGAGCTTCACCGCCACCGAGCCGGACTATGCCCTGGAGGTCTGCGAGGCGGTGATCGACGAGTGGCAGCCGACCCCGGCGCACCCGGCGATCATCAATCTCCCGGCCACGGTGGAGGTGGCGAGCCCCAACCGCTTTGCCGATCAGGTGGAGTGGTTCGCGACCCATATCAGCCGGCGCGACTCCCTGATCCTCTCGGTCCACACCCACAACGACCGGGGCGGGGCCGTGGCCGCGGCGGAACTGGCCCTGCTCGCCGGGGCGGACCGGGTCGAGGGCACCCTGCTCGGCAACGGCGAACGCACCGGCAACATGGATTTGGTCACGCTCGCCATGAACCTCTACAGCCAGGGGATCGACCCAGGCCTTGACTTGAGTCACCCGGACGAGATCCTGACCGTGGTCGGCGAATGCACCGGGATCGTCACCCACCCCCGGCATCCCTGGGTGGGCGAACTGGTCTATACCGCCTTCTCCGGCAGTCACCAGGACGCTATTCGCAAGTGTCTGAAGCGCCAGGATGCGCAGACCCCCTGGCAGGTCGCCTATCTGCCCATCGACCCCTTGGACCTGGGGCGGACCTACCAGGAGGTGGTGCGGGTCAACAGCCAGTCCGGCAAGGGCGGGGTCGCCTTCATCATGGAGCGCGACTTCGGGCTCAACCTGCCCCGCTGGCTCCAGGTCGAACTGGCGCAACTGGTGCAGCGCGAGAGCGAGCGCCTGGGTGGGGAGGTCGAGGCGGCGGGGATCGAGCGCCTGTTCCGCGAGCACTTCGTGCGCGACCAGGGACCGCGGCGGCTGCTCGGCTACCGGCTGATCCGCAACGGGCACGACCATATCGAGGTGCGGCTCGGCGACGCTGTGGGTCAGCATACCCTGCGGGGGGAAGGTCAGGGGGCCATCGCCGCCTTCGTCTCCGCCTGGGTCGGCTTCGCGGGCCAGCGCGTGCAGGTGCTGGACTACCAGGAACACGCCATCGGCGAGGGCACCGATGCCGAGGCCGCCGCCTATGTGCTGCTCAATATCGACGGGGCGCGGGTGGCGGGGGCGGCGATCGACCGGGACGTGGTCGGGGCCTCGCTCAAGGCGGTGCTTTCGGCTTTGAACCGGATGGTGCCGGATGCGGTGCTGGGGGAGGCGCAGATCAGGCAGGCGGAGGCGGCCTAGGCGACCGGGGGCGCCGTACAGCGGTGCGGCGCCCGCATCCCCCGCGGATACTCAGTCGTGAGTGGCGTTCCGTTCGAGTCGATCCCCGAGGACTGCGTGCGCTCGGTCGGTCGGTTGACATCGCTTCACGTGTGCAGCACGGAGCCCGGTCGTGTGACCAGGAGTCAGCGCGCGCGTCCCAGTCGTGGGGTCCGCGGTCCGACCGGCCTTCTTCGATCTTCAGTCCTTGAGACGGCTTGCGGACCAGACAGACCATGGCTACAGTCTGATCAACCCAACCAGAAGGGAGCCGAACCCTGAAGACGCCTCAAACCCAGCAAGTCCCCAGCCCCGGTGCGCCCAATCACTGGCGGCTTCAGGACGCGAAGGCCCGCTTCATTATAGGGCGCCGCGTGCCCCTCAATCCCGTACTTTCGGGCCATACCGTCCACCAACCAACCGAGTTGCGGAACCTGGCCCAGCGTTCCCGCCAGTGCCTGCCACGAACACCTGCGAAGAAGCGACCCAACCTTGAGGGCTTTGCTCACGTTCCGGAATTCTCGGTCTCCCGCGCCGCCATCGAGAAACGCGGGATTGCGTTCATCGTACAGCAAGACTGCGTGCCCGTGAACGGGCGACGCGGTTGTTGCCCCACCCAGATCGCCTTGGCGGACACAAGCCGCGAGGACGTTCCTCACAAGCTGATAGGTCAACCGAAGCGGGCACTCAGGCTGATCGTCTTCGGAAGACCAATCGAATAAGGCGGGAACGTGATCCCAGTATCGCACGCCGATCGCTGTCAGCGAGCATCTTTCTATGCGACCGCGTTGCGGCGCGTAAGAACCATCGCAGTAGTCTCGACAGTAGTTCGCATCGTCCGGAGTCAACCGCGGGCGCGAACAGGACCCGACATCGGGTTCCGAGAGCTTGCACTCCACGGCGATACGATACCTGTGCGGCCCTTCGAACAAAACGTCAACGGAGGTGGGCCGGGGTTCGCCCAAGCAGTTGACTTCGTACTCGAGCTCAACCCGCAGCGGAAGATAATCAAGGAACGGCGACCCATCTTCGGTTTGGAGGCCCTCGAGTACGTGAACACAGCCAAGGAGATGGAGATTCCCGAAAACCGATTGGGCGAGGGCCTGTGAACTGGTCATGCTGCGAAACCAGCGATGCCGCCGTGATTGCGGGATGACGTTAGTCAATTGTGCCTTGTAATTCGAGTCTCCGGTGTTCGGGAACAGCAGATTGTGATTGGTATACTCACTCTTGAAAACCGGTGGTCGCGACGCCGAACGTTCGCCGTCGAGAAGTCCAACCAAGTCGGCGCTCTCGGCAAAATCCCAGAATCTGTCTATCAGTGCGGTCCGGTAATTCATCTCGGTTGGTTCCTCAATGGGTGAAAGCAACAACGGCAAGGCCGCGGAGAGAGCGATGAGCATCCGACGTAGAAGGCGAGCTTGCCCGCCATCTCTCGGACGCTGTTGGCGGGCGAGCGGGTTTCAAAGACCACCTGGGGCGCGATGCCGTCCTCCTCCCATTGCCGATAGGAGCTGCGCCGACCCTTGGGCCGACCGAATGACACCAGCACGTCCGGGGCAATGGGCCCGGCGATGCGGCGGTCGGGTACCGGGTACCGCGGTAGATCCCCGGCAACGAACACCTCCGGGCGGTCAGCGAACAGGATCTCCAGATTTTCCTTGATCTTGACCAGCCAGTCGTACTGTTGCGTTTCGTTCCTCGGCGCATTCGATGCGGGCTGCGATAAGCGTTCGGCGTCAGGGGTCCAGCCGGTGCTCCGCGATCTGCGCCCGCAGTTCCGCCAGCGTTTGCTCGGCCTGTCGGCGCGCCTGTGCCTGCGCATCGGCACGCTGTTCGGCCTCCCGTCTGGCCTGTGCCTCGGCTTCAACACGTTGTTCCGCTTCCCGTCTGGCTTGTGCCTCGGCCTCGGCACGCTGCGCCTGCGCCTCGGCACGCTGCCGGTCCTCCCGCCAACCGGGGAGTACGAAATCGGCATAGACCGGGTCGTCGCGCATCGCCTCGGACCTGGGTTGGGTGCACAGGTCGGCCAGGCGGAATTGCAGCCCGGGCAGCACCCGCGAGCGGATCACGCCGTCTTGCGGGGCGATGGGCACATAGAGCCCCGCGGGCGTACGGGTAAAGAATGACTGGCGCTCGGGCTCGCGGTGCAGGATGAAATACTCGCGCACGCCCCCGGCGGCGTACTCGGCCTTCTTGGTCACCAGGTCGCGCTCGAGGCCGCGGCGGTCCTGGTCCGACAGGGCCTCGACACAGAGGTCGAAGATGCCGTGATAGGAGGCATCCAGGGGCAACAAGGGTTGGGGGTTGTCGTTGCAAACGACGCCGAAGTCGGGTTTGCGGATGACGGTCCCGGTCGGCAGGGGCAGCCGGAAGCCCATGTCCAGGGCGACCATCCGGGCCATGGGTCGGTTTTCCAGGAAGTCTTCCAAGAGCCTGACGAACCAGGCATAGACCAGATAGGTCCCGTAGTCGGACACCGGCTTCTCCTCCAGACGACCGTTGTTCCACTCGTAACGGATGTCTGATTCCAGGTAATACTCCTGCCAATAGGTCTCCTCCGAGACCCGGAGTCCGTCCGCCGAGCGCGGCTCGACGGGCACCTGGGGGGCGCCCCCGGGCGGGCGGGCGACGGCGGGGGCCTGGTGCGCCGACGCGTCGCAGATGGCAGCGGTGGATGGGGACATCGCGACAAACCTTGCGTGGTGTATTGCCCGAATTGTAGCCTGGCACGCCTCAGTCCGCGGCGTCGTCCGGGTCCAGGCCTAAGGCCCGCAGACGCTCGGCCAGACGTTCGGCACGTTGCGACGATCGCTCGGCCCGTTCTGCCTCCCGTTCTGCCCGCGCCGCCTCACGCGCCGCCCGTCGGGCCAGTTCCACGGACGTGAGGAAGGGCGCCCCCGCGGGGTCGAAGAGGTCCAGGCCCGCGGGTGTCAGGGCGAAGCGCACCCCTAGACGCGGGCTGGTCCAGCCCCCGACATGGGCCATGGCGGCGAGTCGCCCCCCCTGGCGCAACCAGATGCGTAGCGTGTTCTCGGCCGGGTCGTAGACGTAATATTCCGCTACGCCGTAGAGGTCGTAGAAGGCGAGCTTGTCTGCCATCTCCTTGACGCTGTTGGAGGGCGAGCGAATTTCAAAGACCACCTGGGGCGCGATGCCGTCCTCCTCCCATTGCTTGTAGGAGCCGCGCCGACCCTTGGGGCGGCCGAATACCACCAGCACGTCAGGGGCAATGGGACCGGCCAGGCGGCGGTCCGGCACCGGGTACCACAAGAGATCCCCGGCAACGAATACGTCCGGGCGGTCGGCAAACAGGATCTCCAGATTTTCCTTGATCTTGACCAGCCAGTCGTACTGTTGGGTGTTTTCCGCCATGGATTGGCCGTCGCTTTCCGGATAGGGATCATCCGGGTCGATGTAGGACAGGGGGTTCATGGGCCGGCTCCGCGAGTGCGTCAGGGTGACGGGCAAGAGGTGGGCAAGGGCTACCGCCCGGGACCGAGTACGGCCTTGATGTTAGCCCAATTCGGGGACTGGGTCATGATGCCGCTGGTGCGTTCGGGCACGCGCTCTCTGCGGCCCAGCCGGTGATCTCGTGGGAGCGGCCTTGGTGCTCGCTGTAACGGACGCTGACTTCAGTGACGATCCACCCCTCAGTCCGCCGCGGCGTCCGGGTCTATCCCCAGTGCCAGCAGCCGCTTGGCCAGCCGCTCGGCGCGTTGCCGCTCCTGCTCGGCGCGCGCATCCGCCTGCTCGGCGCGTGCATCCGCCTGCTCGGCACGCGCATCCGCCCGCTCGGCACGCGCACCCGCTTGCTCGGCGCGCGCAGCCTCGCTGACCGCCCGTCTGGCCAGTTCCACGGACGACAGGAAGGGCCGCCCCGCGGGATCGAAGACCGTGAGGCCCGCGGCCGTCAGGGCGAAGCGCACCCCCAGACGCGGGCTGGTCCAGCCACCGACATGGGCCATGGCGGCGAGTCGCCCTGCCTGGCGCAGCCAGATGCGCAGCGCGTTCTCGGCCGGGTCGTAGACGTAATACTCCTCGACGCCGTAGAGGTCGTAGAAGGCGAGCTTGTCCGCCATCTCCTTGACGCTGTTGGAGGGCGAGCGAATTTCAAAGACTACCTGGGGCGCGATGCCGCCCTCCTCCCATTGCTTGTAGGAGCCGCGCCGGCCCTTGGGTCGGCCGAATGCTACCAGCACGTCCGGGGCAATGGGGCCGGCCAGGCGGCGGTCCGGCACCGGGTACCACAAGAGATCCCCGGCAACGAACACGTCCGGGCGGTCCGCAAACAGGATCTCCAGATTTTCCTTGATCTTGACCAGCCAGTCGTACTGTTGCGTGTTTTCCGCCATGGGTTGGCCGTCGCTTTCCGGGTAGGGGTCGTCTGGGTCGATATAGGACAGGGGGTTCATGGGCCGGCTCCGCGAGTGCGTCAGGGTGACGGGCAATGGGCAAGTGCAACCGCCCGGGACCGAGTGTGGCCTTGATGTTAGTCTCGGCGGGGGTGGCGGACAAGGTGGCGTCTTGCTCGTTGGCGCCATCAGTGATTGCCGACAGGTGTTGCCGCCGCCGGTTCTTATACTGCCGGATCAGCGGCAGCATATCCGCGGGGGGGCGATCTTCGGGTGACGATGGCGTCGCGGCGGTCGCCATCCGTCGGCGGGCGCATCTGGCGTGGACCGCGAGGTCGCTGGTCCGCACAGCGGACCCTACGGGGCTGCGGGGGCGACGGTCCGCACAGCGGACCCTACGGCGCACAGCCAATTCCCGAGGACCGCCGTGCGGATCGAACGCCGGTGGGAACGATGACGCAGGTCGGCCGCCCGCTCAACTCGACTCGCCGAAGATGTAGCCCAAGTCGATGTCGATGGACTCGAAGGGCGGGATGCGTGCCCGGGCCTGGGTCTCCGGCGGCCGATACGCGACCGAGAAACATACCCGGTAGCTGCCGCCGTCGAGTGCATAGACGATGAGGGTGCGGTCCTCCGGGGAGAGTATCCAGTAATAGGGGACGGCGGCACGCTGGAGCAGCAGCAGGTGGTGGACGGTGTCCTTGCGCTCATGGCCCGGGGAGAGGATCTCGCATACCCAGTCGGGGGGCAGGGTCATGACGCCGCTGGGGCGCTCGGGTACGCGTTCCTTGCGCCAGCCGGCGAGGTCATGAGCAGGGCATTGATGTTCGCTGTAGCGGACGCTGATCTCGCTGACGATCCACCAGCCGCCAGGGCCTCCAGCGCGTCGGAAAACCTGGACTTCATCGGACAGGGCCAGTTGGGCGAGACCGTGCTCGAAGCGCGCCATAGGGCGGCGGACGAGTTCGCCGTCGATCAGTTCGACGCGCTCATCGTCCGCTTCGATCAGGTCATCGACAGTCTGCAGCTTTAGGGCTTCCATCGACGGATTGCTCTTACCAGTGCGTTGTTCTTGGCATCTTAGCCGAGTTTGCAGCGCCATCCCTGGCGCCTGGGTCTTGTCAAGTAATGACGGTCGGCTCGGCCCGCCCGGTGCGCTCCTCGATCTGGGCAAGGTCCCGGGCGATCCGGATGAGCGGGGCCAGGGCGTCCTGGGGGTCCTGGTGGTGCTTGGTCGGGTCGGGTTCGTAGGACTCGACGTAGACCCGCAGCGTCGCGCCCTCGGTGCCGGTGCCGGAGAGGCGCAGCACGATGCGGGCGTCGCCCTCGAAACCGATGCGGATGCCCTGATGCTTCGACACGCTGCCGTCGATGGGGTCGGTGTAGGCGAAGTCGTCGGCATAGGCGACGGTATAGGTGCCCAGGCGTTTGCCGGGCAGGGCCGGGAGCAGGATGTTCAGGTGGTACACGAGCCCGGCGGCGGCCTCGGCGTTGACCGCCTCATAGTCGTGGCGGGTGTAGAAATTGCGCCCGAAGTGCCGCCAGTGCTCGGTGACGATCTCGGCCACTGACTGCTGGCGCACGGCGAGCAGGTTGAGCCAGAACAGCACCGCCCAGAGCCCGTCCTTCTCGCGCACATGGTCGGAGCCGGTGCCGAAGCTCTCCTCGCCGCACAGGGTGATGCGCCCGGCGTCCAGGAGGTTGCCGAAGAACTTCCAGCCGGTGGGGGTCTCGAAGGACTCGATCCCCATGGCCTCCGCGACCCGGTCGGCCGCCTGGCTGGTGGGCATGGAACGGGCGATGCCGCGGATACCGTCCTTGTAGCCCGGGGTCAGGTGGGCATTGGCCGCCAGGACCGCCAGGCTGTCGCTGGGGGTGACGAAGAATTCCTTGCCCAGGATCATGTTGCGGTCGCCGTCCCCATCGGACGCGGCGCCGAAGTCCAGACCGTCGGTGCCGTGACACAGGTGGACCAACTCTTGGGCGTGGGCCAGGTTGGGGTCCGGGTGGTGGCCGCCGAAGTCCGGCAGCGGCACGCCATTCATGACGGTGCCGGGCGAGGCGCCCAGGCGGTTTTCAAGGATCTCAATGGCATAGGGGCCGGTAACCGCGTGCATGGCGTCGAAGCGCAGGCGGAAGAGCCCGGAGTTGAAGAGCGCCTCGATGGCGCCGAAGTCGAACAGTGACTCCATCAGGGCCGCATAGTCCGCCACCGGGTCGATGACCTCGACCTGCATGGGGCCGATCTGCACGGTGCCGAGCTGGTCCAGGTCGGTGTCCGGGCAGTCCAGGCTGCGATAGGTGTCGATGGTCTGGGTGCGGGCGAACATCGCCTCGGTGACCGACTCGGGCGCCGGTCCGCCGGAGGCGACGTTGAACTTGATCCCGAAGTCCTCCTCCGGCCCGCCCGGGTTGTGGCTGGCGGAGAGCACGATCCCGCCCTGGGTCTTGTACTTGCGGATGAGGCAGGAGACCGCCGGGGTGGAGAGGATGCCGCCCTGGCCTACCAGCACCCGGGCGACGCCGTTGGCGGCGGCCATGCGCAGGATGGTCTGGATCGCCTCGCGGTTGTAGTAGCGGCCGTCACCGCCGACCACCAGGGTGCCGCCGGCGAGCGCGTCCTGGGTGTCGAAGATCGACTGGACGAAGTTTTCCAGGTAATGCGGCTGCGCGAAGACCCGGACCTTCTTGCGCAGCCCCGAGGTCCCTGGGCGTTGCCCCGCGAAGGGCGTGGTTTTGATCGTTTTCGGCTCCATGGTCAACCCCTTGATTGTCGGTGTGATGGCCTACATTGATGCGGTTCGGGTCGCGCGGCCGCCGCGCACTCGTGCGGCGCACCCGCGGCCACGGCGGGAAGTCGGGATTGTAGCCCCGGGACGGCGTGCGACAATAACACCGTCGGCGTTGCGCGTGTCGTCGGACGCCCCTTAAGTCCCGCCGAACGGCGTCAGGCCGACGTAGGGTGCGCCGTGCGCACCTGCTGCGTCACGCCGTGGCACCGGGATGTCGATCGGCGCAGACCGCAGACCCGGCCGCCATGACACGGCGACCGCCCGGTGCGCACGGCGCACCCTACGACTTTCGGTTTGTCGGCAGGCCAGGGGGCCCCGGCGAACACTCACAGATCGATTTTTCAAAGAGGTAGACAAACGTATGACTGTCGAAGCGCATAAGGAAACACTGGAGTTCAAGGCGGAGGTGAGCCAGGTCCTGGATCTCGTCATCCGTTCACTCTATTCGAACAAGGAGATCTTCCTGCGCGAGCTGATCTCCAACGCCTCGGACGCGGCGGAGAAGCTGCGGTTCGAGGCCCTGAGCGACGATGGGCTCTACGAGGGCGACGGGGGCGAACTGCGCATCCGCGTGACGGTGGACAAGGAGGCCGGGACCCTGACCGTGTCGGACAACGGCATTGGCCTGAGCCGCCAGGAAATCGTGGAGACCATCGGCAGCATCGCCAGTTCCGGCACCAAGCGTTTCTTCGAGAAGCTGACCGGCGATCAGGCCAAGGACAGCCAGCTCATCGGCCAGTTCGGGGTCGGCTTCTACTCGAGCTATATCGTCGCCGACCGGGTGACGATCGTCTCGCGCCGCGCCGGTCTCGGCGCCGAACACGGGGTGCACTGGGAGTCCGACGGACGCGGCAGCTACACCCTGGAGACGGTGGAGCGGGCCGCCCGCGGCACCGACGTGACCCTGCACCTGAAGGAGGACGAGAAGGAATTCCTGGACCCCTGGCGGCTGCGCTCCATCATCAGCAAGTTCTCCGACCACATCGCCTTGCCGGTCGAGATGCTCAAAGACGCCGATGAGGGTCCGGAGGGCGACGAGGCCGAAGCGGGCGAGGACAAGCCCAAGGACAAGGGTCCCGTCTGGGAGAAGGTCAACCGCGGCACGGCGCTGTGGATGCGCAACAAGGCCGACGTGACCGAGGAGGAATACCAGGAGTTCTACAAGCACCTCTCCCACGACTATGACCCGCCGCTCGCCTATGTCCACAACCGGGTCGAGGGCACCAACGAGTACACCACCCTGCTCTTCGTCCCCTCCAAGGCGCCCTGGGACCTCTGGGACCGGGACCAGAAGCACGGTATCAAGCTCTATGTGCGCCGTGTCTTCATCCTGGACCAGGCGGACAAGCTGCTCCCCCACTACCTGCGCTTCGTCAAGGGCGTGGTGGACTCCGATGACCTGCCGCTCAACGTCTCGCGCGAACTGCTCCAGCACAACCGCAAGATCGACACCATCCGCCAGGCCAACACCAAGCGCATCCTGGGCCTGCTGGAGACCCTGGCCACGGACGAGCCGGAAAAATATGCCGAGTTCTGGAAAGAATTCGGCCGCGTGATCAAGGAGGGTCCGGCGGAGGACTTCGCCAACCGCGAACGCCTGGGCGGCCTGCTGCGCTTCTCCACCACCCACGGTGAGGGTGAGGCCCAGACCGAGACCCTGGACGGCTATGTCGAGCGGATGAAGGAGGGTCAGGACAAGATCTATTTCATCACCGCCGACAGCCCCGCCGCCGCCCGCCACAGCCCGCACCTGGAGGTCTTCCGCAAGAAGGGCGTGGAGGTCGTGCTGCTGTCCGACCGGGTGGACGAGTGGCTGGTCAACCACCTGCACGAATACAAGGGCAAGCATCTGCAGTCGGTGACCAAGGGCGACCTGGACCTGGGGAGCCTGGCGGACGCCGAGGAAAAGGCCAAGACCGAGCAGGCGGCCAAGGAACACGGCACCCTGCTGGAGCGCCTCAAGACCGCGCTCGGCGAGCGGGTGGACAAGGTGCGCCCGAGCGCCCGCCTGGTCGACTCCCCGGCCTGCCTGGTCGTGGGTGAGTACGACATGAGTGCCAACCTGGCCCGGGTGCTGAAGGCGGTCGGCCAGGACGCCCCGGTGCAGCGCCCGACGCTGGAGGTGAACCTGGACCACCCCCTGGTCAAGCGCCTGGAGACGGAGGAGGACGAGACCCGCTTCGCGGACCTGGGCCTGATCCTGTTCGATCAGGCGCAACTCGCCGAGGGCGGTCAGTTGGATGACCCGGCCGCCTTCGTCGGGCGGCTCAACAGCCTGATGATGAACGTACTGCTGTCCGGGCGCTGAGCCCCGCCGGGCGCGCCGCACCCGGTGCGGCGCGACCCGGGTCGGC
>NZ_CAIKKU010000467.1 GCF_903828115.1 uncultured Thiodictyon sp.
CCGGCGCCGACGCCGTAGGCGGGGGTACCGGAACTGTACGCGACCTGCCAGGGGGCACGGCTCAAGGACGAGGCGCTGGGATGGCGGCTGGGGGAGCAGACACCCAGCCCGCTCGCGGGCGGGACGCCCGCGCTCCCGGGGCTCGACATCCAGGAGTTGATGGGCCTGCCGGTCGAGCGCTGCCGGGACTTCTTCGCCGCGTTGGTGCTCGCGCCCGCCCTGGATCAAGCCATGGACCTGGTGCTGACCGAGGTCCGCTCCCGCCTTACCTATCTGTGCGCCGTGGGCCTGCCCTACCTGACGCTCGACCGCCAGTCCCGCACCCTCTCGGGCGGGGAGGTGCAGCGGATCAATCTGACTACCGCGCTCGGCACCTCGCTCGTCAACACGCTGTTCGTTCTGGACGAGCCGAGCATCGGCCTGCACCCCCGCGACCTGAATCGGGTGCTGGGCGTCCTGCGCCGTCTGCGCGACCAGGGCAACTCGCTCCTGGTGGTGGAGCACGACCCGCAACTGATGCGGGCGGCAGATCGCATCATCGACATCGGCCCCGGCCCCGGGGAGCACGGCGGCCGGATCTGCTTCCAGGGGACGCCCGCGGAGCTATTGGCGGCGGACGGCTCGCTGACCGGGGACTATCTGGCCGGCCGCCGCCGGGTGGCGGCACCCCGCGCCCCCAACCCGCCCGTGCCGGACAGGCCCTGCATCCGGATCCGCGGGGCGCGCGCCCACAACCTCAAGGCACTCACGGTCGCGATCCCGCTGCACCGGCTGGTGGTGGTGACCGGGGTCTCGGGCTCCGGCAAGTCCACCCTGATCGGGGATGTGCTCTATCGGGCGCTGTGCCAGCGCAAGGGTCACCCGGAGGAGGCCCCGGGGGAGTTCGACGGCATCGACGGGGATGAACTGATCGCGGACGTGACCCTGCTGGACCAGTCACCGATCGGCCGGACCTCCCGCTCCAACCCGGCAAGCTTCGTCGGCGCCCTGGACGTACTGCGCAAACGCTTCGCCGCGCTGCCGCTGGCCAAGGAGCGCGGCTACACGGCCGGCACCTTCAGCTTCAACGCCGGCACCGGGCGCTGCCCGACCTGCGGGGGCAACGGCTTCGAGCACCTGGAGATGCAGTTCCTCTCCGACGTCTATCTGCGCTGCCCGGACTGCGACGGGCGCCGCTACCGGGCGGAGGTGCTGGAGGTGCGACTGCCGAACCCGGCGGGCGGGGGCGCCGAGCTGTCCATCGCCGACGTGCTCGACCTCACGGCGACCCAAGCCCTGACCCGGTTCGCAGACGACCGGGAACTGGCCCGGGCACTGGAGCCGCTGACCGCCGTGGGGCTCGGTTACCTGCGCCTGGGCCAGCCGGTGCCGACCCTGTCCGGCGGCGAGGCGCAGCGCTTGAAGTTGGCCGGACACCTGTGCAAGACGGGGCGGTCCAAGGGCCGCGGCGGTCTGGGGTCGACAGCGCAGGGGCTCTTGTTCCTGATGGACGAGCCGACCACCGGGCTGCACCCCGCGGACGTGGCCGTGCTACTGACGGCGCTGCGGCGGCTACTCGACCAGGGTCACTCGCTGGTGGTGATCGAGCACAACCTGGACCTGATCGCGGCGGCCGACTGGCTGATCGACCTGGGGCCCGAGGGCGGAGACGGCGGCGGCGAACTGGTCGCCGTCGGCACCCCGACGGACCTTGCATGGGAGCCCGGGCGTCCCGCCCGGGCTTTGCTGAGCCACACGGCACAGGCCTTACGCGACTATCTGGAGCAAGCAGCCGCCGGCCCGATTACAGCAAGCTTAGGCGACACGGTGGCTGATGGGTCCGATCGCGGCGAGGACGCCGCTCCCACCGGGATCGAGGCCATCGCCGAGGCCCCGCCACCCGCATATCGTCAGGCCCTCCCGACCACTCGCCACTCGCCACTCGCCATTCGCCCATCGATCGACATCCTCCACGCCCGCGAGCACAACCTCAAAGACCTGAGCGTCGCCATCCCCCGCGGCCGCTTCACCGTCATCACCGGCGTCTCCGGCAGCGGCAAGAGCACGCTCGCCTTCGACATCCTCTTCAACGAGGGCCAACGGCGCTATCTGGAGTCCCTCAACGCCTATGCCCGCCAGTTCGTCCAGCCCGCTGCCCGCGCCGACGTGGAGGCGGTACGCGGCATCCCGCCCACGGTCGCCATCGAGCAGCGGGTGAGCCGCGGCGGGGCCAAGAGCACGCTCGGCACCCAGACCGAAATCCACCACTTCCTGCGCCTGCTCTATGTGAAGCTCGGCACCCAGCACTGCCCGGGGTGCGACCTGCCGATCGAGCCGCTGGGCCGCGAGGCGATCCTCGCGCGCATCCTGCGCGACCACGCCGGCCGCCAGGTCGCCGTGATGGCCCCGCTGGTCGTCGCCCGCAAGGGTCTCTACAACGAACTGGCCGCCTGGGCCGCGCGCAAGGGGTGGTTCGTCCTGCGGGTGGACGGGGAGCCCATCGAGACCAGGACCTGGCCGCGTCTGGACCGCTTCCGCGAGCACTCCATCGACCTGCCGGTGGGTGAGGTCAGGGTCGGCCCCAAGACCGAGGGCGAGTTGCGCGCCCTGCTCGATGTGGCCCTGAACCTGGGCAAGGGCCTGGTGCGGGTGGTGCAGGTCACCCGCGGGACCTGGGGCCTGGAGACCCCCTACTCCACCCAACGGTCCTGCCCCGGCTGCGGGCGCGCCTTCCCGGAGCCGGACCCGCGGCTCTTCAGCTACAACTCCAAGCACGGCTGGTGCCCGGCCTGCTTCGGCTCCGGGCGCGAGCTTACCGGGTTCGATGGGGAGCAGACCGGGGAGGAGGACCAGTGGCTGGACTCAGGGACCGAACACCAACGCTGCGCCAGTTGCCGGGGCGCCCGTCTGAACCCGGAGGCCCTGTCGGTACGCTTTCGCGGGCGCTCCATCGCCGAACTCTCCGCCCTCACCGTCACCGCGACCACCGCGGCGCTGGCCGGCTGGGAGCTGAGCGAACGGGAGGCCGCCATTGCGCGGGACCTGCTCGCGGAGGTCCGGGAGCGGCTCGCCTTCCTCGCCCAGGTCGGCCTGGGTTATCTGACCCTGGACCGCGGCGCCCCCACCCTCTCCGGCGGCGAGGCCCAGCGCATCCGGCTCGCCGCCCAGCTCGGCTCCAACCTGCAAGGGGTCTGCTATGTGCTGGACGAGCCCAGCATCGGGCTGCACCCCCGGGACAACCGGCTGCTGCTCGACACCCTCACCCGGCTGCGCGACCGGGGCAACACCGTGGTGGTGGTGGAGCACGACGAGGAGACCATCCGCCGCGCCGAGCACGTCATCGACCTGGGGCCGGGGGCCGGGGTCCAGGGCGGCCGCGTGGTCGCCCAGGGGACCGCCGCGGACCTGATCGCCGCCCCTGACTCGGTTACCGGCCGCTATCTGGCGCGCCAACGCGGTCACGGACTCGGCGAGCCGCGGGCGCGGCGCCCGCTGCCCGGCAAGGGCGAGTGGCTCGCCATCCGCGGGGCCAGGCTGCACAACCTCAAGGGCATGGACGTGCGCGTGCCGTTGCGGCGGCTGACCTGCGTCACCGGGGTCTCGGGGTCGGGGAAGTCCTCGCTGGTGCGCGAGGTGTTGGTGCGCAGCCTTCAGGGGTTGTTGGGGGCGGCGGATGAGGGGGTGCGTGCCGCACGACGGGCCGGTCCTGATGGGCCGGTGCCGGCGGCGGGCTTGTCGCGGCGGGACGCCGCTCCCACGGGGACTGCGCATGGGTGCGACGGGATCTCCGGCTGGCACGCGCTGAGCCGGGTGCTGGAAGTGGACCAGACCCCGATCGGCAAGACGCCCCGCTCCTGCCCGGCCACCTATGTCGGCTTCTGGGACCGCATCCGCAAGCTCTTCGCCGCCAGTCCGGAGGCGCGCATCCAGGGCTGGGGGGCCGCGCGCTTCTCCTTCAATACCGCGGGCGGGCGCTGCCCCGCCTGCGAGGGCCAGGGCGTGCAGCGCATCGAGATGAGCTTCCTGCCGGACGTGCGCGTCCCCTGCGAGGTCTGCGGCGGCAGCCGCTTCGACCGCGAGACGCGCGAGGTCCGCTACCTGGGGCTCGACATCGGCCAGATCCTGGCCCTTGACGTGGACCGGGCGGTCGAGGTCTTCGCCGCCCACCCCGCCATCCGCCACCCGCTGACCCTGTTGCAGGAGGTCGGACTCGGCTATCTGAGCCTGGGCCAGCCGAGCCCGACGCTCAGCGGCGGTGAGGCCCAGCGCCTCAAGCTGGTCACCGAACTCACCAAGGCCCGCCCCACCATCGACGGCACCCACCCCCGGCCGACCCTCTATGTCCTGGACGAACCCACCGTCGGCCTGCACATGGCCGATGTCGAGCGCCTGATCGCGGTCCTGCACCGGTTGGTCGATGCCGGGCATACGGTGATTGCCATCGAGCATGATCTCGATCTGATCGCCGCCGCCGATTGGGTCATTGACCTGGGGCCGGAGGGGGGTGAGGCGGGCGGGCAGGTGGTGGCGGAGGGGACGCCGGAGCAGATCGCGGAGGGTGGGGAGTTGCCGACAGCGGCGGCTTTGCGGGAGTGGTTGGGGTGCACCTGAAATGCCCATCCCTGGCCGCATCGCTCGTAGCCTGGATGGAGCGCAGCGCAATCCAGGTCCCCGCGGGAACCTACGGTTTTCTCGTGTGTCTGCGAGGCCGCCCCGGATTCCGCTGCGCTCCATCCGGGCTACGGGTAACATCGTAGGGTGGACAAGCGCGGCGCAGTCCACCAGCGGCGGCGCGGGATTCGGTGGACTGCGCTCCAGCGTAGCGACCCTACGGCCGGAATTATCATGAATTTCACTTACACTGAAAACAACGGGCAGGTCCGCATCATCAGTGCACGGCTCGCTACTGTCCATGAGAGGAAACATTATGAATCCTGAAGAATCCACGGACGACCTGCGTCCCGAGTACGATTTCGACTTTACCAAGGCCGTTCGCGGCAAGCATTACCGCCAGTACCAAGAAGGCTCGAACGTGGTGGTACTGGATCCGGATGTGGCCGCTGCTTTCCATACCTCGGAGGCCGTTAACCAGGCATTGCGCGCGATGCTCCGGTTCGCCGAGCAAACGACGAATCTGACCGCGCGCTCCAGCCGCGGCGCAAATACCGGCGGCTGAACCACATTCAGGCAACGGCGTGTAGGTTGGGGTGAGCTTTGCGAACCCCAACACCGGTATACCAGCGGCCGAAGATGTTGGGGTTCGTTCCTCACCCCCCAAACTTGTTCACGCCGCCGGCTGACTTAGCTATGGTTTGCCCGACCTTAGGGGGGCGCATGGCCCTGTTTTTCAAGGACAACGAACAGTGAATACGGAAATCGGTTCGACTTATACAGAATCAACTATTACCTCAAGCCGGATCGCATTGATGTGGTTACGATAATCCACGGGGCTGTGCGGTTACAATCCTGACAATCGCCTCCGCTTGATCCTGGAAGAAAGCAGTTCTCACGCCAAGGCGCCAAGCTCGCCAAGGATTCCAAGGCATTGTAGAACTGATCTGGCTTACCCACCGGGCGATCCGGATGCTGCGCAGATCCCTTTGTTTCTTCTTGGCGTCTTGGCGTGAACAATTGCCGGACTCAGCTGGAGGCGTTAGTCTTGAGCACGGGTCGGCGTTCATTCTCAGGAAATCGAGCTGCCCCTAGCCGAGGGCTGCCTGGCCTCGTTCATCATCCCGGCCACCGCGCCAACCGCGGGGCCGGTGGTCCGCAC
>NZ_CAIKKU010000468.1 GCF_903828115.1 uncultured Thiodictyon sp.
ACGCGCTCCCAGGCGGGGCGGGAAATTACCACCTGATCCTGATCCGCGAGCGAGTTGACGTAATTCCCCTCGGCCCAAATCGTGCGGCGCACCAGCGCCAGGCAGTCGGAAAAGGTGGCCTGCGGCTTGAGGTACCAGGCGGTGGAGCGCGGCAAGGACGCCCAGTGGTCGCGTAGCCGATAGACCATCAAGCAGACGATGGAAAACAGCGCCAGCAACGCCGGCGTGGTGCGGGCGATGGCCTTGGCGGCCCACTGGCGCTGGGTCTCGACGCCCAGGACCGCTAGAAGCAGACCCAGTGGCAGGCGTTTCTCAACAAGAACACGCTTGATCCGGTTCCGCTGACGGAAGTCCTGAACCTGCTGCGACGCTTCTTGATGCCCTCGGTCCGCGCGGTGCTGACCGATGTCCCGTTGTCAGTCCAATGGAATCCTAGAGACGGGTGGCGCTGACTGGCTTCAGCAAGCAAGATGGAAAAGTGACGGCCCCATGTCGCACAACTCCTAAGTTACGCGACACCACATGCGTGACCCGAATCGCTTGGCCCTGGCGTCTCGCCGGTTCCCCCATCGCCAGATCAAGACAACCCGCGACCAAAACCGGAGGCGTTGGATCGCTCCAGCAGACCCGGTGCGAGCCTGGGGCTACCGGCCCTGACTGATATCGAGGCCCCGGCGCAACCCGAGGCGAGGGAGTATGCTGGACCCACGCAGCCAAGCGTCGAAGGCGAAGGGTCTGGCGAACCAGGGCCCCAAACCCCAGTTATGTGAAATGAAGAGGGCAGGGGGAGGCACGCGGAGACCGGCGCGCCGACAAAGGCTTTCAGGAGCCTGTTGTCGGCTACCGGCAGCATCCCCGGCTGCAGCCCGCGGCTGCGCTCGACCGCGGGCGTCAGTCGCCCGGCTATGCTGGATCAGGACGCGCTTGTCTGCGCTGAGGTTCAAGGCGTCGTCGCGCCCGAGCAGCGACCCCGCCGAGACCGTTCCCAAGGCTGCGGCCAGTTCGCGTGCCGCCTCGTGCCCCAAGCGCCGGAGACCCTGTTCGTAGTTGCTGCTCTGGGGTTGGACCGCGCGTCGGTACGCGCCGCGAGGTGGCGAATCGCCTCCGAGATCGTCACCGAGTCGACAACCAGGACGCGATTTGCACACTGGTCAGGTAAAATCCCCGCTTGCGCCCGGTACCAGACGAAGTCAGCGCAGAGCCCGACAATGCGACCGAGGGATTCGCTCTCATGCCCATGAGTCCAACGCGCTGGAGCGCCATCACGGAATGCCGCTTCCCCTGGGAACGCGACGCCCTGCAATGGCTGCGTTCCCAACTCCCCGATCACCACCCCTGGCACGCCTGGACCAATTTCGAGTTCATCGACGACGAAGGACGGGTCAACGAGGTCGATGCCCTGATCCTGACCCCGGCCGCGCTCTTCCTGATGGAGATCGAGAGCCGCCCCGGTGTGCTCACGGGCGACCCCCACACCTGGACCTGGACCACGGACGGCAGGCCCTACAGCTACGATAGCCCGCTGATCCTCGCCGATCGCAAGGCCAAGCGCCTCGCCAACCTGCTGCGGCGCCTGCCGGCGGTACAGAAGTCCCGGGCGCGCATCCCTTTTATCCGGCCCTGCGTCTTTCTCTCCGCCACGGACCTGGTCTGCAAGCTGTCCGGGACCGCCGCCGCCGGGGTCTATCTGCGCGGACAACCAGGCAGCGCCCATGACGATGGCATCATCGGCGCGCTGACCGCCGGCCCCACCCTGAGCACTGCCGACGACGGGCAGCGCATCGACCAGGCCCAGGTCCGCATCCTGGCGCAGGCCATGGCCCAGGCCGGTATCCGTCCCTCCAACAAGCACCGCCTGGTGGGCGATTACCAATTGGGCGCTCTACTCGCCGAGGGTGAGACTTGGCAGGACTGGGAGGGTCAGCACCGCAGCATCGAGAGCATCCGGCGTCGGGTGCGCATCTACCCCTACGCCACGGCCGCCACCGCCCAGGCGCGTGACGCCCTGATCCGACAAGCGGTTCGCGAGTTCCAAATCCTCGAAGGCATCGACCACCCCGGCATCCTCAAGGTCCGCGACTACAAGGACAGCGAGCAGGGCCCGGCACTGATCTTTGACCATGATCCGCGCTCACGCCGCCTGGACCTGTTGCTGCGCGAGCATGGCGACCGGCTCAATGTGAGCCAGCGTCTGCACCTGGTCCGCCACCTGGCCGAGACCCTGCAATACGCCCACGGTAAGCGCCTGTTCCACCGGGCGCTCTGTCCCCAGAGCATCCTGGTGCGGGACCCCGAGTCGGTCCTGCCAAGCCTCCAGATTATGAACTGGCAGACCGGCGCCCGCGCATCGGGTAGCGGTGGCACCGCCGCTGCCGATGGGCGGCGCACGGTCGGCACCCTGCACGTCCAGGACGGCGTGGAAGACCCCGGCCGCGTCTACCTGGCCCCGGAAACCGCCTGGCAACAGCAAGCCGCGCAGGACCAGGATGGCGCCGGCCTGGGCGCGCAGCTCGACGTCTTCTCCTTGGGCGCCATCGCTTACCATCTTTTTTCCGGCCAGCCGCCGGCTGGGAGCGTCATCGAGCAACTGGAGCGGCTGCGCGCCGGCCCAGGGCTGTGCATCTCCGATGTGATGGACGGTGCCGGTCCAGCGTTGCAGGAGCTCATCCAGCTCAGCACCCTGCCCGATACCAGCGCCCGTTGCCCGACGGTCGGCGACTTCCTCAAGGCCCTGGATGCCCTGGAAGACGCCCTCACCACCCCCGACCCCGAGGCCACGGTCGACCCCGCCATCGCCACCGCCAACGATCGTTTGGAAGGGGGCTTCACCGTCCTGCGCCGACTGGGCAAGGGCTCATCCTCCGATGTCCTGCTGGTGCGACCGGACGGGGCTCCTGACGGCGACGAGGCGCAGTTGGTCCTCAAGGTCGCCTCCGACGCTTCACACAATGACCGCCTGGTCGCCGAGGGCGAGGCCCTGGCCAAGCTGCACCGCAACCCGCACGTGGTGGAATGGCGCCGCACGCTCGTCATCGCCGGACGCACGGCGCTGCTCATGTGCCAGGCCGGCGACCAGACCTTGGCCAAGCGCCTGGAGAAAGACGAGCGGCTGTCCCTGGATCTGGCCAGCCGGTTCGGCGAAGAGCTGATTGCGGTCGTCGATTGCCTGGAGGGGCTCGGTATCGCCCACCGTGACATCAAGCCCCAAAACATCGGCATCGCCCAATCGGCCGGCGGACGGCTACAACTCGTCCTGTTCGATTTTTCGCTCACCAGTGCCTCGCCCGAGAACATCAGCGCCGGCACCCACCCCTACCTGGACCCCTTTCTCCCACTGCGCAAACCACCGCGCTGGGACCTGGCCGCCGAGCGCTTTGCACTCGCCGTCACCCTCTACGAAATGCTCACCGGCGAGCTGCCGCGCTGGGGCGACGGCGTCTCCCAGGCCGCCATGCTCGATTGCGAGGTCAGCCTCGCTACCGACCGGTTCGACCCGCACCTGCGCGACGCCCTGACCGACTTTTTCGAGCGGGCACTGCATCGCGACTACCGGGAGCGCTTCGACAATGCCGAAGAGATGCTGCGCGCCTGGCGCCAGGCCTTCGCCGACACCCAGAGCGTCGGCGCCGCGCCCGAGAGCCTGGCCGCGCTGGCCCGCCTCGCCACCGCCGCGACCAGCATCGCCGAGCTGGGCTACAGCGTCGAGGCCCAGAACGTCCTGGACGGCATGGGCATCCACAACCTGCGCGACCTGCTGGCGGTGGAGCGCATCAAGTTCCGTTATCGCAGCGGCGTCGGCGACCGCATCCGCAAAGAGATTCGACTCAAGGCCAAGAAGCTTCTCCAATTGCGTCCCGACTTGGGCCCAGACTCGGCGCGAGCGCCGACCACGGTGCGCCTGAACGAGACCCCCGGCGTCGCCAGCATCGACGCGCTCGCCTGCCAACTCCTGCCCAAGCGACCGGCCGGGGATGACCGTCCGCCCACCGGTGACCCGGCACAGGCGCTCGCCATCTACCTGGGGCTGGAGCCGGCCGCCGACGGCACGGACAGCGCCTGGCCCACCCTGGGTGCGGTCGCGCGGGTGACCCGACTCGCCCGCTCGG
This sequence comes from uncultured Thiodictyon sp., assembly GCF_903828115.1. Classification (GTDB taxonomy): domain Bacteria; phylum Pseudomonadota; class Gammaproteobacteria; order Chromatiales; family Chromatiaceae; genus Thiodictyon. The sequence continues at coordinate 4,107 of NZ_CAIKKU010000468.1, forward strand.
CGCTCTCCGACACACTGCTCAAGGCCCGGGAGCGCTGGCTCAAGCTCGCGCCCCTCACCCAGGTCCGCGGGGAGCTCGAGACGCTGCTCCAGATCCATGGCGGCGTCATGACCGTCCCGGAGCTGGCACTGGTCCTGCTGGCCGCCCGCGGCTGCGCCCACCAGGACGACACCCTGCGCCGGCGTCTGGCCACCGCGCTGGTGCGCGCCGCTCAGGAGGCCGAGGGCAGCCTCGCCAAGCCACGCTACCAGCTCTTCGAGCAAGACCAGGTGCCGCCCCTGGTCGCGCTCGGCCCCGACCAAGCCGACTACGCCAGGCGACTGGGCGTCGCCGCCGACGAGATCGCCCGGACCGATCCCCTGCTCACCCCACCGCATGCCCGCAAGACCCTGGAAGCGCTGGAGCGGCCCGGCAGCGTCGCGCCGCTGTCGGCCCAGCGCCTGCTGCGGCTGGCGACGGCCGCGTCACGCACCGCCGCACTCTCCAGTCGCCAGGAGGTCTACCCGCAGGGGATGCCGGCGCTGCGGGCCATGCGCCTGTCCCTTGGTGCGCTGACCGGCCCGCGTTACTGCCAGGCCCGCGACATCCGCGACCGCATCCAGGGTCGTTTCCCCGCGTGCGCACCGATCCCCGACCGCCCGGCGCTCGACGCCTTGCTCGTCGAGGCTGCTGCTGCCCTGACCTGGGACCCGAGCGGACCCCAGGGGCCCGGCTACTACTCACCGGCCGGCCGGACCGAACCCTCGGCCGGCACCACCACCTGGCTGTCCCGCCACGGCACCCGCGGCGAACCCGGCGATGGGGTCATCGATGACCTCACCGCCGATGCCGCCCTGATCCGGCAGTTCGAGGACCGCCTGGAGCGCGCCCGCACGGCCGGCGGTTTTCTCGCACTCACCGTCCTGCCACGCCTCGCCTGCCATGCCGAGGCGCAACTGCTGCGCCGCCATCGAGCGACGCGACTGAGCCTGGACGCCCTGCTGATCCAGGCGCTGCAAGACCAGTCCCTACGCCACAAAGTGGGCTGGGAGGTCATACTGCAAGCCGATGCCGCCGCCCCCGGCAGCCGCGACTGGACCAACCTCACCCGCCTGGTGCAGAAGGCCCTGCCGCAGGTGCGGCACCGGCTGCTCGAGGCCAACCAACCCATCCTGCTGGTCGACCCCGGCCTGCTGGCGCGCTACCAACTCATGGGGCTCGTCGAAGCGCTCCGTGATCGCACGGGCCAGGGCCAGACCCCGCCCCCCCTCTGGCTGCTCGTGCCCATGCACGCCGACGGCCTGCCCGCGGTGGACGGCGTTCCCGTACCGGTCATCTCCTCTGCCCAGTGGGCCCGTATCCCCCCGGCCTGGATCGAGCATCCGTAGTACCGCGTTCCGCGTCATCCTGCGACGGCTCAAGCCCCGAAGGGGCCTGACATACCAGCCCAGGGCAACGCCCTGGGTCGGCGATTTAGGGAAGGCGAGCCCTGAAAGGGCGTGACATAACAATCTCCTCGTTATGTCACGCCCTTTCAGGGCTGACCGATAAAACGACGCGATCCCAGGGCGTTGCCCTGGGCTGGTATGTTCGACCCCGTTGGGGTCGGCCCGCAAGACAAGGTGAAACCGCGGATCCGACAGGATTGCCGAACGGTAGCAGGCTCAGTAGGATAGCCGGTAGCACCAACGTCGAATCAGCAGGTACACCATGCGGGCAGAAAAGCTGTCAATCTCGCTCACCCCGGAGGCGGTGACACTGATCGAGACCTATCGTCAGGCCCATGCGATGAAGAGCCGGTCCCAGGTCATCGAGCACGCGCTACGCCGGCTGCGCGAGGAAGACCTCGAGGCCGCCTACCGTGAGGCGGCGGCCGAGCTCGACCCGGACTGGGCGCCGACCAGCGGCGACGGGCTTGCCCATGAAGCGTGGTGACATCCTCTATGCCGACCTTAGCCCAAGCGTGGGCTCCGAGATCAACAAGCGCCGCCCAGTGCTGATCGTGAGCAACGATGCCAATAATCGGGCGGCGAGCACGGTCACGATCGTGCCCATCACCTCCAACGTCACCCGCGTCTATCCCTTCGAGGTAGCCCTGTCCGTCACGCAATCCGGGCTCCCCAAAGACTCCAAGGCGCAGGCCCAGCAGATCCGTACCATTGCCAAGGAGCGCATCCCAGGGCCGGCGGTCGGTCGGCTTGCGGCAGACCAGATGCGCGCAATCGACGCGGCCATTCGCCTGCACCTCGCGCTGTAGTGGGCCTTTGCCTTCGGCCTCACACCCGCCCAATGCCGACGACACGGCGCCATCGCTGCGATTTTGGTGCATAATAAGTGCGCCGAGAGTGCACCACGCTGAGGTAACACCATGACCGCCACCGCCCAAGCCGTCCCCGCGTTCAACCGGAGCTTCGACGGCTTTCTGAGTTTTTTGCACGACCGCCAGGCGGGTATCGCCGTTCTGTCCCCCAAACGCTTCAGCGAGGCGCTCGGCATGGACCTCCAGACCCTGGCCGGACAGGCCCATGTCCACCGCAATACCATCGGTCGCGCGCCCGCGTCCGAAGGCATACAGCGCTTCCTGCGCGAAGCGGTACGCGCGATCCGCGCGGCGGCCGATCTCTCCGGGGACCTGGAGCAGGCGCTCTTCTGGTACCGCAACGAACCGCTGCCGCCCTTCGGTTACAAGACCGCCGAGCAACTGGTGAGCGCCGGTCGCACCGACGACCTGCTGCGCTACATCGAGTCGCTCGCAGCCGGAGCGGCTGGATGATCCACGCCCCCGCGCCGGACGGGGCCTTCGCCCCGTCCGAAACGTTTTCTCCGAAACCGCGGGTAATACCAATCAGCGACGCGATAAAATTTTGGGACGGGGCGAATGCCCCGTCCCGCCCGGTACCCCTACAGTGACCCAAGCATGATCCACGCCCCCGCCCTCCTCAAAGACCTGCAACGCCTGCTCAAGGTCCTGGAAGACGACCTGCGCGCGCGCATCGGCGAGGACAGCGCGCTCGGTGCCGCCCTGGAAGGCGAATGGCAGACCGCCCGCGCCGCCGGGCGCACCGGGGAGACCCAGACGGCCTGGCTGGAGGCGGCGATCACCCAGGCGGCGGTGCATTGGCTGCTCTCCTGCGTCTTCGTCCGCTTCATCGAGGACAACGGGCTCATCCCCCGGCCCTGGCTGGCCGGTCCGGCGGGTGGCGAGAACAACCGCCTCGCACTGGCGCGCGACCGGCATGAGGGCTGGTTCCGCGCCCGGCCGCACGACAACGACCGCGACTATCTGCTCGCCTGCTTCCGCGAGGTCGGCGCCCTCCCGGGACTCGAGGACCTCTACGACGAGCGCCACAACCCGGTCTTCCGGCTCGGCTGCTCCGGCGATGCCGCCATGGCGCTCATGGCCTTCTGGCAGAAGATCGACCCGGACCGCGGCCTGCTGGTCCACGACTTCACCGACCCCGAGTGGAACACCCGCTTCCTGGGCGACCTCTACCAGGACCTCTCCGAGGCCACGCGCAAGCGCTACGCACTGCTGCAGACGCCCGAGTTCGTGGAGGAATTCATCCTCGACCGCACCCTCACCCCGGCGCTCGACACCTTCGGCTACCAGGCGGTGCGCCTCATCGATCCCACCTGCGGCTCCGGCCACTTCCTGCTCGGCGCCTTCGCGCGCCTGCTCGCCATCCGGGCGCGCCACGAGCCGGGGCGCAACCCGCGCGACACGGTGCAGCGGGCGCTCGACGGGGTCTATGGCGTCGACCTCAATCCCTTTGCGGTCGCCATTGCCCGGTTCCGGCTGCTGGTCGCCGCGCTGGCCGCCAGTGACATTCACGCCTTGAGCGATGCGCCGCGGTTTCAGCTCCATTTGGCGGTCGGCGATAGCCTGCTGCATGGGCCGCGGTTCGGGCTCACCGGGACCATGGATCTTTTCGCCGCCGACTCCTACAAGGGTACCCGCCTGGAACATGCCTATGCCATCGAGGACCTGGGGCAGGTCAATGGCATCCTCGGGCAGCGCTATCATGCGGTGGTGGGGAATCCGCCCTATATCACGGTCAAGGATGCGGCACTCAATGCGGCCTACCGGGCACGCTATAACAGTTGTCACCGACAATATTCACTGGGCGTACCGTTTACGGAGCGGTTTTTCGAGTTGGCGATTCCGGGAGATGGCAATCAGCCGGCGGGCTATGTCGGGCTCATCACTGCCAATTCATTCATGAAACGCGAGTTTGGCAACAAGCTGATCGAAGAGGCTCTGCCCGCATTAGATATCACCCATATTATCGACACCGGAGACGCCTACATCCCAGGAAACGGTACCCCATCTGTCATCCTGTTCGGACGCGACCAGCAGCCTGCCAGCGACAAGATTCGCATTGTAATGGGTATCAAGGGTGAGCCGACTACACCGGCCGATCCCACTCGGGGATTGGTGTGGCGCGCCATCGTAGATCAGGTGGACGTGGCTGGAAGCGAGTCGACCTATGTCTCAGTGGCCGATGCGCCACGAATGATCTTCAGCAAACATCCGTGGAGCATTGGCGGCGGTGGTGCGTCTAACTTAAAGGATGTGATCGAATCGGCATCTGAAGGCGTTCTCGGCGATTTGAAAGAAGAAATTGGAAGAACGACTGTGGTTGGCGAAGACGATATTTGGATAGCTGATCAAAGTTTTTTTCAGCGACATGGCATTATGTCTGTTGTATCTTTAGTTACTGGCGAATGCGTCCGCGATTGGCGCATCTTTGATGCCCCCAACGTCTATTACCCATATGAGAGCTTATCCGGAGACGCCTTTAGGATTTTGCCTGAGAAAGACGGTCGTCATCTCTGGCGTTTTCGCTCCCTATTGAATGGCAGGACGGTTTTCGGTAAGACAATGACGGATGCCGGTAAGTACTGGTATGAGCATCTTGAGAGATATCTTTCAAAACTCCGCACGCCACTTACGATTACGTTTGGCGAGATTACTACCCACAACCATTTCGTCCTCGACCGCGGCGGCAAAGTGTTCAAGCAGACCGCTCCGGTCATCAAGCTCCCGCCCGAGGCAACGCAAGACGATCACCTATCCCTGATCGGCGTGCTTAACAGTTCGACCGGATGCTTCTGGATGAAGCAGGTCTGCTATCCAAAAAAGGGCAGCGGCATGGGCCGCGGCATTCAGCCCGAGCCCTGGATGGACCGCTACGCCTTTGCCGCGACCAGCCTTGCGGGGTTCCCGCTCACCGAGGAAAGACCGCTCGACCTCGCCCAAACCCTCGACCGCCTCGCCCAAGACTACGCCGCCTGCCTCCCGGCGGCCCTGATCGGATCGGCCTCGACCCCGGACCCGGAAATGTCTCACGTCAAGGCGCCAAGGCGCCAAGAAGAAAAGGAGGGTTGATGGTGATTGACCATGACCAACCAGGCGACGCGCCCGCCGCCTCTGCTCGCACACAACCCCCTTGGCGAGCTTGGCGCCTTGGCGTGAGACCTCTTCTGCCCAGCCCGCGCGACCCTGAACCGGAGCATTGAGATGCAAGCCATCGAGCTAGCCGCCACCATTTCACCTCAAGGCCATATCGATCTCGATCTGCCCGAGACCTTGCGCGGCTCATTCGGCCAACCGGCGCGGGTGTTGCTGCTGCTGGATGCGCCCGCCCCAGCCGCCGCTGCGCCAAGGACCGTTGCCGAGCGACGCGCGGCACTGCGTAAGGCATTGGCGGCGGCCGCTGCAGCCGGCGTGTTCGCCGACATCGAGGACCCGGTCGCCTGGCAACGCGCAGAGCGTGCCGACCGTCCTTTACCTGGCAGGGATGCTTGAGCGATGTGGCTCGCCGACAGCAATATCATCATCCTGGCCGCATCGAGACCCAACCACCCGTTGCATACTTGGCTAGAGGAGCACTTGCCGGCCATTTCATCCATCACGCGTATCGAGGTGCTGGGGTATCACAAGCTCAAGCCGGGCGAGCAGGAACTCATCGAGGCTATCATTGAGCCGTTGGATGAACTCGGCATTGGACCGGCCACGGTGAATCTGGCCATCGGCTTGCGCCAGCAACGCAAGATGTCCCTGGGTGATGCCCTGATCGCAGCCACGGCCCTGGAGCACAATCTGACGCTCGCCACGCACAACGAGGGCGACTTTTCATGGGTACCCGGCCTGAGGTTCGACAGCCTCACGGGAATCACATGACCGCCCTACCGACCCGTGCCAGCCTCGATGCCGCCCGCGTTCGCGCCGAATCCATCCGCCGCCAACAGATCGCCTGGCAGGAGGAACTGGACTGGCGCTGCTATCGCCTCTACGGCCTGCTGGGCGACAACACGGATGACGAGTATCCCAACCCGCCCGAGATCGCGCTGGGCGAACGCGCCTTTGAAATCGTACTCGCCCGCCGAATCGCGGCGGGCGAGGAGCAGACCACCTGGTTCACCCGCCACGGCTCCACGCCTATTACCGCAATCCCCGACCACTGGCCGGCGGGATACCGGCAAGTGGTCGAGGCGCGGATTGCACTGATCGAATCGGATAAGTACATCGGGCTCATCGAGCGCCCCGAATACAAGCGCCGCTGGGCCGCCACCCCCTGGGTCGAGCAGGAACAGACGGCACTCAAGGGCTGGCTGCTGGACCGGCTGGAGACCCCGTCCTATTGGCCGGACCCGGTGGCCCTGACCAGCACCAGCCGCCTCGCCGACCGGGCACGCCGGGACCCTGAATTCATGCAGGTCGCCGAGATCTACGCCGGCCGCCCGGACTTCGACCCGTCCGCCCTGGTAGCGGTCCTGGTCGCCGCCGAGTCCGTGCCCTTCCTGCCGGTGCTGCGCTACACCGAACCGGGGCTGCGCAAGCGTGAGCAATGGGAGTCCACCTGGGACCTGCAAAGGCGTGAGGACGCCGGCGAGCCGGTCGGCGAGATTCCGGTCCCGCCCAAATACAAGTCCACCGACTTCCTCAAGACCGACTGCTGGCGCCTGCGCGGGGGACTCGACGTGCCCAAGGAGCGCTGGGTGAGCTACCCCGGCGCCGAGCGCGGCGCCGATGGGAGTCTGGTCATCGCCTGGACCGGTTGGAACCACCTGCAACAGGCCACGGCACTCGCCGCCTATTATCTGGACATGAAGGAGGGCGAGGGCTGGGAACCGGCGCGCCTGCAACCCCTGCTCTCCGGCCTGTTGGAACTCATTCCCTGGCTCACGCAATGGCACAACGACTACGACGCCGAGCACGCCACCCGCATGGGCGACTATTTCGCCGGTTTCATCATTGACGAGGCCCGCACCCTGGGCCTGACCATGGACGACCTGCGCGCCTGGAAACCCGCCGCGGTCGCGGTTCGTCGCGGGCGGCGCAAGACCGGATGACCACCTTGCGCCAATTCGCCGGCGGCGACGCACTGGTCCCGGGCGGTACCGCCTGGTATCTGGCTGACCTGGGTGAGCTGCGCGGCAAGCAGGAACTCTATACCCGTCAGTCTCCCCAGCGGCTGAAGGCGCTGCGTGAGCATGCACTGATCGAGAGCGCGGTATCGAGCAATCGGATCGAGGGGATTGAGGTCGAGCCGCGCCGGATCGCGGACCTGATCCATGGGACGCCGCTGCTGCGTGATCGCGATGAGGAAGAGGTGCGCGGCTACCGTGATGCGCTGACCCTGATCCACGCGCAGGGTGCCGGCCTGTCGGTTGCAGAAGAGACCATCCGTCGCCTGCATGCCCTGACCCGCGGGGAGATCTGGGATGCCGGAAAGTACAAGGAGCGGGACTGCGACATCATCGAGCGGTACTCGGACGGCAGTGAGCGGGTACGTTTCCGTACCGTGCCGGCGGCCGACAGCCCAGCCGCCATGGTCCGCCTGATCGATGAAAACCAGCGGTGTGGGGAGGAGGGCTGGGTTCACCCGCTGATCGCCATGGCCGCCTTCAATCTGGACTTCCTGTGCATCCATCCGTTTCGGGACGGCAACGGCCGGGTTTCGCGGCTGCTGCTGCTGTTGCAGTGCTATCACCAAGGCATCGAGGTCGGGCGCTACATCAGCCTTGAACGGTTGATCGAGCAGAACAAGGAGCGCTACTACGAGACCTTGGAACTTAGCTCCCAAGGCTGGCACGAGGGGCGACAGGACCCCTGGCCCTTCATCAATTATGTGCTGTTCATCCTGAAGAGCGCCTACCGGGAGCTGATCGAGCGCGTGGGCGAGGTCCAGGCACCCCGCGGCGCCAAGACCGAGCAGGTTCAGGCGGCGCTGCGTCGTCTGCCCAGGGAGTTCACCCTGACCCAACTGGAGCAGGCGTGCCCTGGCGTGAGTCGGGACATGATCCGCCGCGTGCTGGCCGACGAACGCGGCAAGTCCGTGGACTGCGTGGGTCGCGGACCGGGTGCGAAATGGGTCCGTCGCGACGGCGAATCAGGGTAAACTCACGCTAAAGAGCGTAAGAAAGAGGGTACTGTGATCGGCACGCCCCGCACACGACTCGACATTCGATCAGCCCGTAACTCGTAGGGTACGCAATGCGTACCCTACCAATTGCGGTGCGATGATGGCATTATGACTGCGTTTCGACTGCGGGAGAACCATCATGCCCACCATGACCTTACGTGACGTGCCGGACGAGTTGCATGCCTGGCTCAAACAGCAGGCGCAGGCGCATCACCGCTCGGTGAACAAGGAGGCCATCGCCCTACTGGATCGCCTGCGCGACGAGGCCCCCGCAGTCCGGCGTCGGACCACGGTGGACGAGATCATGGCCATCGCCGGGCGCGTGGCGCGGGCACCGGTACTGGACGATCGCAGCGCCGATGAGATTCTCGGTTATGACGAAGACGGTCTGCCGCGGTGACCAACGGCCCCCTTGTCATCGACACCTCGGCCTTGCTTGCGGTGCTGTTCGTCGAGGACGACGCTCAGACTCGGCGACTGCTTTTCCTATGCCCTGGCCAAGCAGCGCGGTGAGCCGCTGTTGTTCAAAGGTGACGATTTTTCCCGGACTGACTTGATCGCAGCACTCTGAATATCGGAGGCTAAATCCATGACCACGCCACCTCGTATTCTTGATGCTCAGATCACCGGACCACTGCTGATCGACATCGCTTGGAGTACTGGTGAAACCCTGAGCGTCGATCTTTCTGACTGTGTCAGGCCGCCATTCGACCTGCTTGCAGACCCGGCTTTCTTTGCCAGAATGAAGTGTGATGAGTGGGGCCACGGATTAGACTGGCCGGACGGACTTGACCTTGGCGCAGATACGCTTTATGAACTTTGCCGTCGACAAGCCGGACTGCCCACCATCAGTGACTTCAATGCCTGGATGGCAAGGAATGGGATGACGCTCACGGCTGCTGCAGAAACGCTGGGAATGACACGACGGAAGATTTCGGACTACCGCACAGGCAGTCGCCCCATTCCAAAAGTCGTCGGATTGGCGTGTAAGGCCATCGATATGGAGCATTCTCGTATCCAGTAGGGCGCGCGATGCGTACCCGACATAAAATAATACATCGATTGGGAGCGATGTCATGACCTTGATGAAGGAAATCATCTCCATCCCCGAGCGGGTCCACCAGGGCGATTTCGTCCTGAAGCTGACCGAGGGGGTGAGTCACGCCGAGCAGACGCTGCGCGACTATGTGGTGACGCCCCAGTTGGTGCAGTGCTTCGACAATGCCCTGGGCTTCATCCGCCAGGCGCTGGAGGGTCACAGCAGCAAGGCGGCCTATCTGCACGGGAGCTTCGGCGCGGGTAAGAGCCATTTCATGGCGGTGTTGAATCTCTTGCTCGCCGGCAATGTGCAGGCGCGTTCCATCACTGAGCTGGCGGACCTGGTGGCTCACCACAATGGCTGGACGCAGGGGCGGCGGTTCCTGCTGGTACCCTATCACATGATCGGGGCACGTGACATGGAGTCGGCCATCCTGGGCCAGTACGCCGACTATGTCCGGCGTCTGCATCCCGAAGCCCCGGTGCCAGGGTTCTATCTGGCGGATCGGCTCTTCCAGGATGCCCAAGGGCTGCGTTCTCAGTTGGGGGATGAGCCCTTCTTCGCCCGGCTCAACGCGGTCCGGGGTAGCAATTGGGGGGACCTGGAGGGCGGCTGGGATGCCGGCAGCTTCGAGGCGGCCACCCTGGAGGCGCCGAATGGTGAGGAGCGGATTCGCCTGGTCAGTGCCTTGATTGCATCCTATTTTCCGTCCTACGCGGAGTTTGCCGCGAATCTCTCGCAACTTGATAAAGAGACTCAGCAGGTCAAGGAACACGGCTTCGTGGGCCTGGATCTGGGGCTGTCCATCATGAGCCGCCATGCCCAGGCCCTGGGTTATGACGCGGTGATCCTGTTCCTGGACGAGCTGATCCTGTGGCTGGCGAGCCGGGCGGCGGATGTCTCATTCGTCAGCAGCGAGGGGACCAAGCTCGTGAAGCTGGTGGAGGCCACCCACGCGGACCGGCCGATCCCGCTGGTGAGCTTCGTCGCCCGGCAGCGGGACCTGCGCGAGCTGGTGGGCGAGAACCTGGCCGGGGCCTTGCAGCTTCAGTTCGCCGATGTGCTCAAGCACTGGGAGGCGCGCTTCCATGTCATTACGCTTGAGGACCGCAACCTCCCGGCCATCGCGCAGAAGCGGGTGCTGCGCCCAAGCAGCGAGGCCGCGCGCCAGGAGCTGGAACAGGCCTTCCACGGTTTCCTGTCGGTGCGCCGCGAGGTGCTCGATACCCTGCTGACCACCACCGCGGATCGGGAGATGTTCCGCCAGGTCTATCCCTTCAGCCCGGCCCTGGTGCAGGCCTTGATTGCGGTCTCATCGGTGCTGCAGCGCGAGCGCACCGCCTTGAAGCTGATGCTGCAATTGCTGGTGGACCGGCGTGAGGACCTGGAACTGGGTCAGATCATCCCGGTGGGGGACCTCTATGACGTGATCGCCGATGGCGACGAGCCCTTTTCCGATGCGATGCGCATTCACTTCGAGAATGCCAAGCGGCTCTATCACCAGAAGCTGCTGCCACTGCTGGAGCGCACCCATGGCGTGACCTGGCAGGCAATCAAAGAGGGGTCCGCCGAGGCCGGCAAGGCCAGGAACCTGCGCAATGACGCGCGCCTCATCAAGACCCTGCTGCTGGCGGCCCTGGTACCGGAGGTGGAGACCCTCAAGGCGCTGACCGCGCAGCGGCTGGCCGCGCTCAATCACGGCTCGTTCCGCTCGCCGATCCCGGGTCGGGAGGGCCAGGACGTGCTGCGCCGCTGCCGTGACTGGGCGGCCGAGGTGGGTGAGATCAAGGTCACCGACGATGCCAATCCACTGATCTCGATTGCGGTGACCGGTGTGGACATCGAACCCATCGTGCGGGGGGCCGGGGATCAGGATAATGCCGGCAATCGCCGCCGCAAGATTCGGGAGCTGTTGTTTGAAAGCCTCGGTATCGCCGATACGAACGACCTGTTCACCATGTACACCTCTATCTGGCGCGGGACCCGGCGCGAGGTGGAGCTGGTCTACGAGAACGTGCGCGAAATGGCGGATGACCGCCTGCGCGGGCGCGACGGCAGTTGGACGGTGGTGGTGGATTATCCCTTCGACGCGGCCAACCGGACCCCGGCCGACGACCTGGCGCGCCTGAGTGAATACCGGGGCGGTACGACGCGCACCCTGGTGTGGCTGCCGTCCTTCCTGTCCGAGCGGACCCTGCGCGATTTGGGCCGGTTGGTGATACTGGACTACATCCTGACCGGCGAGCGGTTCAACGATTACGCGGGCCATTTGTCGCTGGTGGATCGGGGACCGGCGCGGGCGCTGGCTAGGAATCAGCGCGACCAGCTCCAGAGTCGCTTGCGGCAATGTCTGGAGGTGGCCTATGGGATTGCGGGTGAGCCACGCGACGCCATCGCCAGCCGTTTGAGTCCGGACGACCAGTTCCGGTCGCTCGACCCGACGCTGCGCCCCCGCCCGCCGGTGGGTGCGGATCTCAAGGGGGCCTTCGAGGGCCTGCTGGATCAGCTCTTCAGCCACCAGTTCCCCGCCCATCCCCGCTTCGATACCGAGGTGAAATCGGCCGCCCTGAAGAAGGTGTGGCTTGAACTCGGGCGCGCCCTGGAGTCCACCGACGGCCGCGTGCCGGTGATGGACAAGGCGACCCGGGCGCTGGTGCGCTCGATTGCGGGTCCACTGAATCTGGGCGAGATGGGTGAGACCCATTTCGTGCTGGGTCAGCACTGGAAGGCCCATTTCGAGCAGGCCCAGGCGCGCGAGGGCGGCCCCATCACGGTGGCGCGGCTGCGCCAGTGGTTGGATCAGCCGGCGGCCATGGGATTGCCGACGGAAGCTGGGAACCTGATCGTGCTCGTCTTTGCCGGTCAGACCAACCGGTCGTTCTTTCTCAACCAGGGTCCCTTTCAGCCCAGCCTGGACAACCTTCCCGGGGCGCTGGAGTTGCGTGAGCAGGTGCTGCCGAGCCTTGATGAGTGGGAGCGGGCGCTGGCGCGGGCCGGCGCCCTGTTCGGGCTGGGGACGCTGCGGACCCTGACTGCTGCCAATGTGGCGAAGCTGGTGGAGGCTGTGCTCGGCAAGGCGCGGGAGGCGAGGGTGCCGCTGGCGAGCTTCTTGAACACCCTGCAACAGCGCCTGCAAGCCTATGGAGCGGGGGTTCCCCAGGGGGCCGGCGATGGGACCCAGGCCGCCGAGCCCCCCCGGCTGACCACCGCGCGCTCGGCCGAGGCACTGCTGGCGGCACTGGTGAGCGCGGAACCAGGCCAGGTGGTCTGTGTGCTGGCGCAGTGCCCCATCGCGACCTCAGAGGCCGCGATGGCGCGGACCTTGGCCGGGGCCAAGCAGCTCGACGAGTCGCTGCGCATGGCCGGATGGAGGCTTTTTGAGGCAGTGACCGCCCTGTCCGACCACCGTCGCACGGCCGCCTTGGGCATCAAGGCCCGGATTGCCGAGGTCCTGGCCGCTGACGAGCATGTCATCGCCCTCAAGCCGGCCTTGGACGAGCAAGAGGCCAAGGCCTTGCAGCTGTTGACCGATGTACCCAAGCCACCACCGCCAAAGCCCGACCCAGACCCGGTCGTGGTGCGCACCGGTGAGGCGGAGAATCTCGACCCTGGGCAGGCGCGCACCCTGCTGGACGCTATTCGTATCGAGATGGAGCAAGACCGCGAACTGCGCCTGTCGGTGAGCTGGCGGTTGCTGAAAACCACAGGCAAGACCTGATGGTGCCGACGCGCAATCAGATTGTCGCTCAGGTCGGGGCCGTACTGGCGCGGGACCCGCAAGCCCGCTGCATCGCCATCCGCTCGCCAACGGCGGCGGTCTGGCCGGAATCCTTGTCGGTGGGTAACCGATCGTTTCGGCTGCACTGGTGTCCGTCCAGCCTCGCGGCACGGCAGGCCTTGATCCAGGTCGAGGCGTCGCCGTCCGCCGGCGTCATCCTGCTGACGCACTTAAGCGATGCGGCGCTCGGCGCCGATACGCTTGCGCGGCTGTCGCGCGGACGCGTCTTCCAGGTGGAGCGCTGGGACATGGTCCGGCAGGTGTTCCAGGCAACCGAGATCGATTCCCGTCTGGCGGCGCAAGGCTGGATGGCACAGGCGCTGCTTGATTACCTGCCGACAGGCGGTTATCCGCCGGTTGCCGGGGGCTTCCTCGACCTGGAAACGGCGTGGAAGCAGGTGTTGAACGGCAGCCTGGGCCTGCCGCAGGCGCGCCCGGACTTGGTGAGCCTGCTGCGCTGGACCATGGCGGCGGATCGGGTCGGGCGTTTTCTGCGACTGCCCGCGGATGCTCAGCCGCAGATCCTGGCCTGGCTCGCCGACTGCGCGGGTCCGGTGGGTGAGCTCGTCATGGGTTGCGTGGCCGCGGGCAACGCGGCGCACGCACTGCCTATCGGCCTACTCTGGAGTCTGGTGCTCGCGCCAGGGTGGGCTGGACTGCCGGAACTGGCGGCGGCTGCGGTGCGCTTGGAGCGCTACACCGGGGACCGGCGCATTGCGCCGCCGCAAGGCCGCCGCTGGGCGGACGCGTCTATCTGGTTGCTGCGCAGCCTTCCCTGCGATGCCGCCCGACCCGCGATCGAGCGGGCGGAGGGCCTGCTGCGGGAACTGCATCTGCGTGGCTACGCGGGGCTGAGCGACGTGTTGCCGAGCGGTTTCGAGGCGCGGCTTGCGGTGTTTGGACAGGCCTTGGACACCTTGTTGGGTCAAGCCTCCATGGCCGCGTTGGCCCGGGTGGAGCAGGCCGCAAGTCAGGTACTTCACCACGACCTGGGCGACCGACCCGGGACGCGCGCCGAGCGGGTGCAGATGGCCTTGCGCCTGGCCCGCTGGCTGGTTGCCGCACAAGCACCCACCGCGGCGCCAGGTAGGGGCGGGTTTGAAACCCGCCCCTACGCGGCCACCGGTTTAGCAGACCTGGCACAGGGCTATGCCGCAGATGGCGCCTATGTCGATTGGGCGCGGTTCAAATTGTTGGGCGGCGATGAACTGGCGGCACTGTCGGCCACTTACGGGGTGCTGGCCGCGCGGGTGCGGGAGTGGCGCGAAGGCTTCAATCAACGGTTTGCCGCGGCGCTTGCGACCTGGAACCGCGAACCCTACCCGGCCGCGGATTGCCTGCCGGTGGAGTCGGTCTTGGAACAGCTCCTGGCCCCCCTGGCCCGGCAGGCGCCGGTGCTGTTCTTGGTGGTCGATGGCTTGAGCTTACCCATCTTTCGCGAACTCTGTGCGGATCTGATGCGCTCCGGCTGGATGGAGCAGATTCCCACGGACGCGGCGAGCGCCTGGGTCGGCCTCGCGGCCTTGCCGACCGTGACCGAGATCAGCCGCACGAGCCTGCTTGCGGGGCGCCTGATGGCCGGGGCCGCATATCAGGAAAAGGCTGCCTTCACCGCCCATGAGGGACTGCTGGCGGCGTCCAAGTCGGGCGGTAAACCCATCCTGTTTCACAAGGGCGACCTCGGCGAGGGTGGTCACCTGGCCGAGCCGGTGCGCGAGGCGATCGGCACCGCCACCCGCCGTGTCGTCGGTCTGGTCTATAACGCGGTAGACGATCATCTGCGCGGCTCGGATCAACTGCACCTGCGCTGGTCACTGGACGATTTGCGGCTGCTCCGCCCCCTGCTCTATGAGGCGAGCGCGGCGGGACGCACCCTGATCATCACCGCCGATCATGGCCATGTCATCGATGAGCAGACCGTGCAACGCACGGCCGCCGATGGCGAGCGCTGGCGCAACGCGATCCATGGCGAAGGCGGTCCGGTTGCGGCGGATGAAACCCTGCTCGAAGGCGGGCGGGTGTGCGCCCCTAACGGGGGGAGCCGCATCGTCTGCGCCTGGAGTGAACGCCTGCGTTACAGCGGCAAGAAGCTCGGTTACCACGGTGGGGTCTCGCCGCAGGAGGTGGTGGTGCCATTGAGCGTGTTCATCCCACCCCTGTGCACCCTGGAGGGCTGGAGGCCCGCCCCGCCCAGCCAGCCGGAGTGGTGGGAGGACCGGCTCCCGGCGCCGGCCGCGGCGCCCGCGCCGCCCGCCGCCAAGCAGAAAAGGCGCGGCCGGGACGAAACCGCGCCTGACCTGTTCGACCAGGTGCGACCGGTGGCCCAGGTGGATTGGATCGCGGCCCTGCTGGCGAGCCCGACCTATCGGCAGCAACGCCAATTGGCCGCGCGGGTCGCCCCGTGCGACGAAGAGATTCGGGGTCTGTTGGAAGCGCTCGACACCCGCGGCGGCAAGCTCGGCAAAACGGCCCTGGCGCAACGCCTGGGGATGCCCCTGATGCGCGTGAGCGGTTTCGTGAATGCCGCCCGGCGCGTGCTCAACCTGGATCAGTCCGCGGTGCTGACCCTGAACGAGACGACGGCGCAGATCGAATTCAACCGGGATTTGCTGGAGGTCCAATTCCAGCTGAACACACGCAGGGCCGCCGGCAACTAACATGGTCAGTCAGCACCGACGCGCCGAGATCATTGACGCCCTGCGGCGCGGGACGGTGCCGAAGAACGGGCTGGATGCGCTCGCCGTCGGGATCGAGCGGTTTGCCGCAACACTCGATGAAGAATTGGACGCGGCGGCGCTCGGGCGCGGCCTCTTCAAGGCGGTGCGCGGGGACTATGGTGCCGGCAAGACCTTCTTCGGCCGCTGGTTGCAGGAGCGCGCCCGCACGCGCCGGCTGGCCACCAGCGAGGTGCAGATCTCCGAAACCGAAACCCCGTTGCACCGGATGGAGACGCTCTACCGCCGCGTGGTGGAGCGGATCAGCACTGCCGACTCGGGCGAAGGCGCCTTCCGGGGGATCATCGACGGCTGGTTTTACGCGCTGGAGCAGGACGTGCTGGCGGACGGCCAGCTCGACGCCCAGGATGGGGAGGGCCTGATCACCGCCACGCAAGCCTTGATGGAGACCCGCCTGGCGGCGGTGACCAAGGTCGCGCCGGCCTTTTCCGCCACCTTGCGCGCCTATCGCCGGGCCGTGCAGGCGCAGGATCACGCCCTGGCGGACGGGCTGATCGCCTGGTTGTCCGGACAACCCAATGTGGCGGCGCCGATTCGCCGGGCCGCCGGGATCAAGGGCGAGATCGATCACTTCGGCGCCGGTAACTTCCTGGCGGGCCTGCTCATCATCCTGCGTGATTCCGGTTTTTCCGGGTTGCTGCTGGTGCTCGATGAGGTCGAGACCCTGCAACGCATGCGTGCCGACACCCGGGAAAAGGGTCTCAATGCGCTGCGCCAGTGGATCGACGAGATCGATGCGGGGCGTTTCCCCGGACTCTATCTGCTCGTGACCGGTACCCCGGCCTTCTTCGACGGCCCCCAGGGCGCGCAACGCCTGGCACCCCTAGCCCAGCGACTGCACACGGACTTCATGACGGACGCGCGCTTCGACAATCCGCGGGCCGTGCAGATCCGCTTACCCGGCTTCGACCTGAAACTGCTGGCCGCGGTCGGGACCAAGGTGCGCGATCTCTATGGGTTGGGATGCCAGGCACCGCAGCGCGTGTTGCAGCGGGTTGACGATGACTATATCGCCGCGCTCGCGCAAGCGGTCACCGGCAACCTGGGCGGCCGGGTGGGGGTGGCGCCGCGGGTCTTCCTCAAGAAGCTGGTCGGGGAGGTGCTGGACCGCGTCGATCAGTATCCCGATTTCGACCCGCGCGCCCACTATGCCCTGACGATTGCGGACACCGAACTGTCCGCCCAGGAGCGCGCCGGCCGGGCCGCGAGTGACGTGGACGACATCGAGCTGTGAGCGCCGGCGCATTCGAGCGGCTGCACCCGGCGGTTCAATACCACGTCGTCAATTCGCTCGGCTGGCAACAACTGCGCCCCCAGCAACTGGCGGCGATCGTGCCCATCCTGGCGGGCCACCATTGTCTGGTGCTGGCGCCCACCGCGGGCGGCAAGACCGAGGCGGCGCTCCTGCCGGTGCTCTCGCGCATGCTCACGCAGGACTGGCGGGGGCTCAGCGTCCTCTATATCTGCCCCCTCAAGGCCCTGCTCAACGACCTGGAGCATCGGTTGAGCCGTTATGCCGCCCTGGTTGGCCGGCGCGTGCAGGTCTGGCACGGTGATATCAGCCACAGCGCCAAGACGCGGAGCTTGCGCGAGGCGCCGGATATTCTGTTGACGACCCCGGAATCGCTGGAGGGGATGCTGATCTCGCTGCGCGTGGATCGGCCAGCCTGGTTTGGCGCGCTGCGGGTGGCGATCATCGATGAGCTGCATGCCTTCGCCGGGGACGACCGGGGTTGGCACCTGCGCTCGCTCCTGGGACGGCTGGGGGCCTTTGCCGCCGGGCCGATCCAGCGGATCGGGCTGTCGGCGACCATTGGTAATCCGCAGGAGCTGCTTGGCTGGTTGACGGCCGGTTGCGTTGGGGCCGCCGCGGGCGTCGTGGTCGGCGAGCCCGCGCCCGCGGGGGAGGCAGAAGTCACCATCGACTTCGTCGGCAACCTCGCGAATGCGGCGACCGTGATCTCCCGGTTGCACCGCGGCGCCAAGCGCCTGGTATTTTGTGACAGCCGCGCCCGGGTCGAAGAACTGAGCAGCGCCCTGCGGGACTTGGGGGTGCGGACCTTCGTCTCCCACGCCTCGCTGAGCCTGGCCGAACGGCATCACGCGGAACAGGCCTTCGGCCAGGACAGCGACTGCGTCATCGTCGCCACCAGTACCCTGGAGTTGGGCATCGATGTCGGAGATCTCGACTATGTGATCCAGATCGACGCGCCGGCGGCGGTGTCGTCCTTCCTGCAGCGGATGGGGCGCACCGGCAGGCGCACCGGCAGCCCGCGCAATTGCCTCTTCCTGACGACCACGGACGAGGCCCTTCTGATCGCCGGCGCCCTGGTGTCCCTGTGGCAGGCCGGCTTCGTGGAACCGGTCGAGCCGCCGCCCGAGCCGTGGCATCTGGTGGCGCAACAGGCGATGGCACTGGTGCTGCAAGGGGCCGGCGGGCTGGCCGCGGCGGCCTGTCGGGAGCAGTTGGCGGCCCTGTTCCCGGAGCTTGCGCCGGCGGGTATCGACGCGGTGACCGAGTTCATGCTGGCCAGCGACATACTGGCGGAGCAAGACGGTCTGCTTGGTTTCGGTCGCCGCGGCGAGCGGCTTTACGGTCGCCGGCATTTTCTCGACCTGCTGTCATCCTTTGCGACCCCCACCCAGGTCGCGGTGCGGCATGGGACCGTCGCGTTGGGCAGCGTCGATCCCTTGTCGCTGCAGAGCGGGAACGGGGCACCCTGCATCCTGCTGCTCGGCGGGCGCAGTTGGCGGGTGGCAGGCGTGGATTGGCCGCAACGCGTGGCCTGGGTCGAGCCGAGCGGCGAGCCGGGCAAGGCGCGGTGGATGGCCAGTTCCCGGGCCCTGGGTTTTGCGCTCTGTCAGGGGGTCCAGCGTATCCTGTGCGCCGGCGGGGCGGGACTCCCGTTGTCTCGGCGCGCCCAAGCCAGGTTCCAAGACCTGTTGGCAGACCTGCCCCAATTGAACCCGGAGCGCACCAGCATCCAGCACTTGGGTGACGGGGTCTTCCGTTGGTGGACCTTCGCCGGCGGACGGGCCAATGCCACCCTGGCGGCCCTGCTGGGCCCCGGATTCAGCTCCCTACGCAGCAACGACTTCTACTTGGAAGGTCGCGGTGTGTTTGACGGGCCGCAGGTGCGCCGCCTGATGTCCGAGGCCGATGCGATGCACCTGACCCGCCAAATGGCGAGGACTGCACCACTTGCCGTCAAGTTTGTCGACGCGTTGCCGCCGTTCGCCATGCTGGCCATGACGGCAGCCCGGGTGCTGGATATGTCGACGGCGAGGGCGGTGGTCGAGACCAACTGATGGATTTTCGACTGCTGCGACTCATCCTGATCGACTCCTACAGCCCCGGACGGGTGGTGGAGTTTCCGGTCGTGGGTGGGGCCGTGCTCACCGGGCGCAACGGGCGGGGCAAGACGACCCTACTGCAGCTCGTGCCCATCTTCTATGGCGAGAACCCGGCGCGCATCGTCGGCACCGAGACCAATCGCCTCAACTTCAACGGCTACTACCTGCCACGCCTCACCTCCTACATCGTCTTCGAGTACCAGCGCCGGGATCAGGTGTGCCTGGTCGTCCTGCACGCCAGTGAGCAGGGCGGGGAGCGACGCTATCGGTTCGTCCGTTCGCCCTACCGGCCGGACCTCTTCCTGCTGCCCGACGGCTGCAACATCCTGCAGGCCCCGGATCTGCGCCGGCACTTCAACCTCAAGCGCGTCATCCACAGCGAGGCGATCGCCGCGGTCAGCGAGTACCGCGCCATCGTCCAGGGCAAGGCCGGCAGCGGCAAGGCCGGGCAGCGCCAGCGCGCCCTGGTGGCGGAGTATGCGTGCGTCGGTGCCGGTCATCACCTTACCCATATCGAGAAGATCGTCAGCGGTATGTTCCTGCGCCGCACCGATTTTCAGGATCTGCAGCGGATGGTGGTTTCTTGCATCGCCGAGGGTGATGCTGAGATTGCCCTGACCGCGGAACGGCGCAAGATCGCCTCCTGGCCCGACCATTACAGTGCCTACAGCCGGGCCATGGAGGAGGGCGGGCGCAGGGCCGAGGCCGTGGAGGCGGAAACCCGCCTCCGCACCGTAGAGGCAGAACTCGGCCGCATCCACGCGCGGGTGCTGCACCTCCTGGCCCAGCAGGAGGCGAACGTCGCGGAGAATCGCCGGCAGCGGACGCAGCAGGCGGTTCAGGCCCACGAGGAGGAGCAGGCACACCACCAGAGCACCGAGGGGATGCGCATCCGCCAGGAGCGCGCCGGGCGCGAGGCCAAGGACCAGGAGGCCCGGGTCGGCGCCTTGGACGAGCAACAGGCCGCGTGGCTGCGCCGCGACCTCGTGGCCAAGGCCGCACTGCTTGCATGCGAGCCCGAGGTGCGCGAACGCCTGGGCGGGTTGCAGCGGCGCCGTGAGGCGCTGCTCGGCGAGCAGGAGACCATCTCGCTTCGGTATGAGCGCCTGCTGAACGACCTGGACAGCCGCCACACTCGGGTGGAGAGCGGTGCGGCACAGGCCCGCACCACCCTGTTCCAGGGGTTCGAGCCCCGCTTTGCGGCCTTCGACGCCGATGCGCGCACGGACCTCGCCGCCCTGCGGGAGGCCCACGGGACTGAGCGTCAGGCCCTTGATGTGAGCTTACAGGCGGGTCTCGAGCGCAAGGGCGAATACAGCCAATTGGTGCGCGCCCCCCAGCCGGACCCCGCCCTGGTCAAGCTGCGTGACGGCAAGCAAGCGGCCCTCGAAGTCCTCGGCGCGGCCCTCGAGGCAGCCGAGCGGACGCTACAGGAAGGGCAGGGGGTCCTCGACCAGGCCAAGTTGGCACATCAGGAGCACGAGGGCCGGCTGCAACGCCTGCGCCAGCAGTCCGAGGAGCTTGAACGTCGGCGCCAGACGCGCCTGCTCCAGCAAAGCCCGGGGGAGGGGACCCTGCTGCACTTCCTGCGCACCCGCCGGCCCGATTGGGTTTTCGACATCGCCCGGGTGGTGCGCGAGGACCTGCTGGTCCGCACGGACCTGGACCCCGAGCCGCTTGAGGTCGTGCCGGCCCTCTACGGGGTCGGACTCGATCTGACCCAGGTCGACGCCCACCTGGCCGCGGACGAGGAGGGCCTGCGCCGCGCGATTGCGGACATCGAGACCCAGCGTGCCACCCTCGAGACCCAGCGGACCCGGGCCAAGGAAGACCTGGCAACCTGTGAGCAGGCGCGTCGGCAGGCGGACGAGCGCCTGACGCTGGCCCGCGCCGAGCGGCAACAGGCCGATACCCGGCTCGCCGGCGCGCGGGCGGAGTTGCAGGCGGCGCAGCGCCAGGTCGAGCAAAGCCGCAACGAGGCCGCGGAGCGCGCAAGCGCCCGGCTTAAGGAACTGGAGCAGACCGTGGCCGCCCTCCAGGGTGAGCTGCGCGCCCTGGATGAGCGCCACCGATCGTCGGTCAGTGCCCGCGAGGACCGTCTTGTCCAGGACCGCCGTGCCCTGGAAGCCGAGCGCGCGGCGGCCATCGCGACCCACGACCAAGTCCAGGCCGAGCGGCGCACCCGCCAGGCCGAGGAGCGGGCCGCGATCGTGGGCGAGCGTGACCGGGCACTCGGCGTCGCCGGCGTCGACACCGGCGCGCTGAAACGCCTGGAGCAGGAAATCGAAGCCGCCGACCGGCAGCTCGCCCGGATCGATCAGTCCCGCACCGAGGTCAGCCAATGGCGGCTCTGGCAGGACCACGACTGGCCGCGGCGCGACGAGCACACCCGCGCCGCTCAGGCGGCGCGGGCCCTGGAGTCCGCTGCGAGCGCGGACCTGACCGCCGAGGAAAGACGCTGGAAGGCGCGCGCGGTCGCGCACGCGGCCGCCCTCAAGCGCCTGGACCGCGAGCACGAGCGGCTGGAGCGGGACCTGAGCGTGGTGCGTGGGCGCCTGGACAGCTTCCGCGCCTACCCACCCGACCCCCAGGTGCAGGCCGAGCCCTATGATCCGGGCTGGACCCTGGAGGCACTGGCCGCCCAGGCCAACACCAACCAAAGCGAGGCCGCGGCCCTCGCGCAGTCCATCGGCCGACTCATCGAGCGGATCAAGCGCGGCTTCAGCGCCCAACGCGACACTCCGCCGGACCAATTCTACGAGACCCACCGCGCGGCCTTGGGTCCCGACGCCCCGGCGCGCCTCTGGCTGCCGGTCTTCAACGCCTGGTTCGACCAGGAGCACGACGCCTACCGACGCACCCTGGCGGTTGAGGCCAATCAAATCGCCGGCGCCATCGTCGCCTTCCACCGCGACATGGATGCCTTCCACCGCAAGGTCGCCCAGTTCAACCGCGAACTTCAGCAGAGCCTGGACGAGAACCTGGGCTTCGAGAGCGTCTCGCGCGTCACCGTCGAGGTCAAGTCGGCAATCCGAGAACTCGAATACTGGGGGCCGGTCGAGGCGATGGCGGAGGATCATCGCGCCTGGCTGCGCCTGGAGGGCCAGGACCTGCCGCCCCCCGAGTTCGCGGCCACCCTGCGGACGCTCCTCGACCATTGGGAGATTCGCGAGGGCATCCGCGCCGCCCTGCCGAGCCTGATCCGCATCCAGGGTGAGGTGGTCGAGAACGGTCAGGTCCGTACCTTCCGCAAGGCCGCCGACCTGGAGCGGGTCTCCTCCAACGGTCTGTCCTACCTGATCCTGTGTGTCATCTTCATCGCATTCATCAACCGTATCCGGCGCCAGGCATCGGTGGAGGTCGTGTGGGCGCTTGACGAACTCAAGGATCTGGACATCGGCAACATCGAGGCCCTGCTGGCGATCCTGAAACGCAACGCCATCACGCTCGTCTCCGCCTTCCCGGACCCGGATGCAGAGGTCCTGGCGCTCTTCCGTCACCGGTTCAGCGTGGAGGAGGGGCGGCGGCTCGTGGAGGCGCGGGTGCTGGATACGGACGACGGCGGTTGCGCGTCCCAACCAGGGCCCGGTCACGACGCAGACCCAGCCGCTGCGCACGCCGCCGAGGTGAGGGTGACCACCGATGTTTGAGCAAACCCTGACGCTGCTGCTCGGCGGCGAGTTCATCTGCGCCATCCGTTATCCGGACGCTTGGCGCTTCTTGGAGGACGAGAGTCAACGCCAGGACGCCGCGGCCTTCCTCGCCCGGCTCGGTCGGCGGCTGGCCCGCACCCGCCAGGGTGGGGCTTGGTTCGCGGCCTACATCCAGGTCGGGGCCGAGGAGCGCCGGGCGATGCGCGAGGGCTTCGCCGATATCAAGCACAACCTGCGATTCCTGGTCGGCTTCTTCGTGCACCTGATGCAGGCCCTGCGCCAGGACCAGTTCCTGGCTCCCGGTAGCCTCATCGAATCCAATCGGCTGATCGCCGCCATTGACGAGAATCCCAACCTGCGCATTGAACTCCAAGCCCTGGCCGGCCTGGGCAAGGGGCCGACCGGCGACGGCACCCTGCGCGGGACCCTGGAGCGGCTCCTGAAGAAGCTCACCGACGACGGCTATCTGATGCTGGCCAACCCGGAGCGCGAGATCTACGAGGTAACCGGTAAGATCGAGTATCTGCAAGAGGTGGTCGACTTCCTGATGGCCTACCAGTCGATCCCGGACGAGGTCCCCGAGGGCAGTGGCGACGAGGGCGCGGACTGGACCGAGGGGGCTGGACGGCAGGGGACCCTCCTGTGAGCCGTAGCGACGACCTGGTCATCGCCTATCTGGAAACCCTGCACCGCCAGCGGGCCATCGTCGCCGCGGCCTATCACCAAGGGCGGATCGATGGTGCGGACGAGCCGGCGACCCCGCGCGGACTCCAGGAACTGCGCCGCCACCGCGCCCTGGTGCCACTCGCGGAGGACGCCTTTCGGCTTGCCTCTTCACTGACCCGGCATCTGGACGAGGTGCTCCAGAAGGAGCATCTCTTTGCCGCCCTCGGCGGCAATGTCGCCGATCTGGCCGCGCGCCTGCCGCTCTTGGTCGACGAGGCGGTCAAGGCCCACCTGGAGGGGCGCACCGAGGACCTGGACGGCTACGCCGATGCCTTCAACAGCGCCGTCTTCGACTTGGCCGACCATATCGACGGTGCGCTTGCGACCTTGCGGATGCTGGTTGACACCCGCTTCGCCAGCGTGCGTACCCTGGCCGAAAAACAGCGCCAGAACACCTGGTACATCGGTCGGGCCGAGCGTCTGGGGGAGGCGATCAAAGCGCTCCAGGGCGGCGGACTCATGGATCGCTTCGAGGAGGAGCCCGCCGCCGCGGCGGCGCTGCTGCCGGCCTTTCGTGGCCAACTCTGGGCGCGCTTGCCGCAATGGCGGGAGTCCCTGCTCGACATCACCGAGATCCTCAAAGCCTATCTCTACCGGCTGCGCCAGGTCGAGCCCGCGGGGCGTCGGTTGCGCGCCTTCAACCTGTTCCTCAAGCGCAATCCCGATTATGCCGTCCCGGACCTCGAGGAACTCACCGAGCCGCCCCTGTGGGTAACCCGGGCGGCGGCGTTGCGCGTCACTGCCCATCCCGATCTGCTGGACGGCGCCACCAGCGAGGCCCTGATCGAGGTCGCCGCCCGGCTGCCGCCGAGCCCCACGGCCATCAAACGCCAGCCCAAGATCGGCACCCTGAGCCCCGGCGCCGACCTGGAGTCGCGGGTCTTCACGCTCGCGCCCCGGCCCTACCAATTGGCCTTGCGCCGGCTCCTCGCTGAGGTCCCGCAAGACGGCGCGCCCCTGTCGGTGCTGGCGTGGAAGCGGGGGCATCCAGAGTACGCGGACCTGCCGGAGCCCATCTGGTTGCACTGCGTCCTCTACGAGGTGACCCTGGCGCGGCGACGCACCGGGCATCTGCGCTTCGAGCGCCTGGAATTGCCGCCGCCCCATGTCCTCTCGGGCAACATCGTGGTATGCGATGTCCTGGTACGGCGAACCCCGGGAGCGATGAGTGATTCATGAGCACCCTGGACAAACTGACCGTGCGCGCCCTATTGCGCATCCTGCACGCGCCCGGCGAGCGCTTTGCCGGGCGCCGGGTCCTTAAGACCTTCAGCGACGACTATCGCATCGGTCGCACCAAGGGGACCGCGGTCCTGTTCGAGTCGCACGACAAGGCGCGCATCCGCGAGTTGCTCTGCGCCGAGGGCATCGACCCCGCCACCGATCCGGCGGCCTGGGATGGCCTCACCCGAGCAGCAGCCGCGCACCTAGGGCCGGACGAGAAATTCACGTCCAGCGCCGTCAAGCGCATCCGGGTCGCCATCAAGACCCTGCCGGGACGGCCCCTGAACCTGGACGGCCGCGCCCTGATCCTCCCGCCCACCTGTCACCTGGATGTCGAAGGCCCCGCGGTCGCAGGCTTGCTCGCCCACCGCAGCGTTCTGCTGGTCGAGAACTGGGAATGCTTCAATCGCATCCACGACGCCGTCCTGGATCTCAGCCCGGCAGGGGAGAACCCACTGGTGGTGTGGCGGGGCGACGCCTCCGGTACCCGTGTGGACCATGCCCTGGGGTTGCTGAAGGCGCTGGATGTCCCGGTCTGGGCCTTCGTGGATTACGACCCCGCGGGGCTCTTGATTGCTGACGCGCTGCCGCACCTGGCCGGCTTGATCGCCCCGGGGGCGGAGCAGTTGGAACGGGACCTCGCCCGGGGCTTGCCGGGACGCTACCAGATCCAGCTCCCGATGGCCATTGCAGCCCTGGACGCCACGACGAGCGAGCCGGTGCGCAGTCTCTGGACCATCATCCGGCGCCACGGCCGGGCGTTGCCGCAAGAACGCTACCTGAGCGAGTCCGTCACGGCCGACGAAACGCTCGGTGCCGATACGCTCGGAGAGACAAATCTCCCGAATGGATTTGCTGTAAACACCGGGGTCTAAGGTGCAATGAAACAGAAAATCTCTTTAAATTAGGCTTACATGGCAACGGCCGATAATGCATATATATGTCGTTTTTTACTGTGAAACTGGCACAAACCAGCGCGCGGGTCAGGGGCGTCAATTGCCCGCGGGCGTGAGCCGCACCGCGGATTTGTGAAGAGCGGGGGCCTCGCGCCCCCGCTCCCCAAGCCCCCGGGGCACCTCACCCCAGCGCCTACGCAACCCCGTTGCCGCTGCGCTCCTTACTGCGGGAAGGCCAGCGCCTCGACCAGCTTGCTGACATACCAGTCATTGGCGACCTGACCGCCGCTGGCGGCCCAGGTGGCCAAGTTCGGATAGGTCCGGGCGACGTTGTTCCACTCCGTGGGATAGCGCCAGGTCTCCGGCACGTCCAGGGCCCAGGGCTCGTTGGCGCCGGTGCGGTAATAGCGGCCCTGGGCCGGGTTGGAGGTGTCGTCCAGGGTGCCGAACAGCTTGAGGTTGGCCTTGGCGGTCGGCGGATGGTCGACCAGGTGCACCTCCAGGCCCCGCTGCGTGGTGCGGTAGATGAACGGGTTGAAGGGGGCCGCGCCGAGCTGCGCCGCGGTCACCGGCTGTTTGAAGTGGATATTGAGCTCCATCGGCACCGCCGCGGTGCGCGCGCACTTGACCACGGTGTTCATCATCGAGCAGGGGAAGGGCTGCCCGGTGTTGGTCAGGGTCGTGACGTTGGGCGACAGGATGAACACCGCCTCGGTCTGACCAGCCTCCATCGGCAGCGCCACCGCGGCCTTATTGTTGATGCTCAGGGTAGCCGCGTCGATGGCGTCACGGCTCAGCCCCGCAAGGTGCAGACCGAAGCCGTTGTCGGAGCCCGCACCGCGCGCCCGGATTTCATACATCAGCTTCAGGTCGACGATCTCGTTCTTGGCGTTCAGGGTCTCGACCGCCCGGTAGGCGACCACCAGGTCGTTCATGTCGAAGTCGCCCTTCTTCGGCCACAGGTCCTCGAACGCCAGCGAGCCGAAGCCGGTGGCGCTCGGGTAGAAGCGCCGTCCCGCCTGCTTCGGGTCTTGCGGGAAGGCGTCCAGGACGTCGGGGATGTCGTCGTCGTCACTGTCCACCACCTCCTCCTTGACCAGGGCCTGCACCTTGCTGCGATCCACCGCGGAGAAGGGGGTCACCTGGATGGCGATCACCACGTCATTAAAATCGTTGTCAGATTCCCCTTCCGCCGAGCGATTCATGTCCTCGACGCGCAGCAGCAGCAGCCCGTCCTCGGGCTTGGACAGCAACACCGTGTGCGCGTTGAGGTTGGGCACCGCGGCGGTCGGCTTTTCCGGGTTGAGGTCCTTGAGTGAGGTGAAGATGGCGTTGGCCGACTGGTTGGGGTTGACCGCCTTGCCGTTCCAGCCGTCGCCGACGATGGTGAAGCCGACCGCGCTGCCGGCCTTGAACTTGCCGAGCTTCACGCCATCGCCATAGCGCATCGCCCCTTGCGGGGGGAGCGAAAAGTTGGGGAACAGGATCTTGGTCTTGAGCTCCCCGGGCGTCTTGGGCTTGTTGCCCGGGTCGTAGGTGAAAAACCCGACCGAGTTGCGGTAGCCGGCGCCCTCGTCGAGAAACACCACCGTGATCTCGGCGTCTTCGAGCAGCACCACGTTCGCCCCCGGGTCGTCGATGATGAGCTTGGGGTCGTTCTCCTGGATGTCGAGGCGTTCCGGCAGCCGTTTGCGGATGTCGCCCAGCAGGCTGCTGGGGAGCTTGGCACTCAGATCCACCAGCGTGCTGGGGACGCCGCGCTCGTCGTAGGTGTCGACATACTGCCAGGTGGTTACCGCGTGACTGGGGGAAGCCACCGCGGTGAGCGCCAGCGCGGCCACGGAAGGGGCAAGGAGGTGACGGTAACGCATGGATGATGCCTGCGGTGAAGAGGATTGAAACGTGGCGCTGGTCGCGCCGGCGGGCGTCCGGGGAGGGCCGGGCGGGGCCTTACTCGGCCACTTGGCCGAACTGCACCATCACCGTGTCGCTGCCCGAGGCGATGCTGACGCCCGCCTGGTCGGTGTGCAGGTGGATGCTGACGCCGCGCTCACTGTTGAGCCACAGGTCGTTGCTGCTGACCTCGGCGGTCGGGGCGTCCGCCAGCTCGCTGACAAAGGGGCCTTCCAGGTCGGCAACGTCGGTGAGCCCGAGGACCTCACCGGTGACGCTCGCCTTGACCCCCTTGGCCCCGCCCACGCCCAGGCCGTTGAGCAGGACCTCGTAGGTCTGGCCCTGGTAGCTCAGGATGGCTTGGCCCAAGGGGGCGCCGCCGCCATCGGCCAGGGTCAACGGGGCAAAGGCGATCAGGGCGGTCTCCGCGGCCGCGGCGCGGGCGGCACCGGCGCCGAGCAGCAGTGCCAGGACGGCACCGGCCAGCGGTGTCAGGGGGCGGTTTCTCAGCATGGCGTGTGTCTCCCAAAGGGTCCGTAAACGATCATTCGGTGTAAGTGATTGCCTGGTCGGTGATGGCCAGGGTCAGGGTGTCCTCACGCTCGGGGGTGCGCACCACCACCACCACCTGCGTCAGATGGGCCGGCAACTGCATGTCCGCGGCGTAGTTGCCGGCCGCGTCGGTGAATCCGTTCTCCAGTAAGCGCAGGCCGTTGGGGCCCTGGCTGTAGAAGCTCAGCAGGGCGGGGCTGCCGTCGCTGCCGGCCAGGGCGATGTCAACCGTGGTCAGGCGGCTGGTGTCGTAACGGAAGCCGGCCTGGTCGGTGGTGGCGGCCGACACCGCGCTGTTCCAGGCACCGGCGGCCAGCACCAGCGCCATCAGCAGGGAGTTGACCAGCGAGCGAGGACGGACGGTGCGGTTGAACATGGTGGCGGCTCTCGGGTCAGGGTTTGAAGGGTACTTGCGAGAGCTATACAAGCGCTGTGCCAAGGCGGTGAGGGCACTTCAAGATGATGATTTAATGGAATAACGCATCAGGCTGACGGGGTTTTGGTAAGGGCTCGGGCAGGGGCTGACTGCCAGTGTGGCAGCGGCGCCCGGGCGGAGGCTGCCAAAGTGGCGGGCGAGGCGGTGTGGGGCACGCGCGGGGAGGGAAAACGCGGGCCGGTGCCGGCGAAGGGGGGTCCTGACCTGCCACCTTGGCAGTGACGGTCGAGGGAACGGCCGACCTGGCCTCGGCGAGGGTGCACGCAACTTCCGTTTCAGGCGTCGTCCGCCTCCAGGAGCCAGGGCGGCTACCGCAGAAACCCCCCCCGCGAAGCGATCCCGATCAGCGCCCGCCGCGTGGTGACGTTCCGGCCGGGCCAGAAGCTCAAGGTCCGGGTCGAAGCCTATGCGGGACCCGCGCAGCCGAGCGCCGAGGGGTTCGAGGCGCAGTGGAACGGAAAACCGGGTCAAGCCAAATTTTGTGTACGGGATTCGAGGTCCTGGGCGGGTCAACTTGGATAGCCAGGTGGGAGATGGCCAATTTGGATCGCTTTCTGAGTTGTTGACCGTCCGTTTCAGGGCCGGCCAAGTTCGGTCTACCCTCTTGGCCCGTGCGGACAGGTCCACGCCACCAGTGAGGACCGCTAAGAAAACTCTTCTCCATCAGACATATCAAGGATGGCGTTACGCTTAAACCGGTTTTCCGTTCCATTGCGCCTTGAACCCCTCAGTGCCGAAGCCGAAGGCCCCCGCCCGGCGCTGGGGTAGTGCTCCGCAAGGGCAGACAGGAGGCCAGGCGTGACCCGCAGAGTCCCAACCTAGCACTTGGTATTTCTCGCGTTTATGACTAGCATTTACAAAAAGATAATCGATTCGATCTTGTTTGTATCTTTCCCATAGTCTATAGATATACACAAAACCTATCGTGAGGTAGGGACGGAACGTCGTGGGTCCTGTGATCCAGGAAAGCCGGACCGCCGAGTGGGACCATCATCATGGTCGCGCGAGGGGTTTAGCTTTTTTTGTGGTTAGGATTTAGCGACGACGACCCTGTAAGACATTCGATAGGTCAGTCGCCAAATTTCTTGGTGTTTTGAAACCCTTATGCGGTCAAACAACTATAGGAGCTGAATAATGTACACACGATATTTGATCAGGTTTCTTCTCACAGTCGCAGTCTGTTACTCTCCTTTTGCTGGCGTGCCAGCCGCATGCGCTCCGTTGAGCTTCGAATTTAGTGGATATGTTGACGACAACAGTGCAGGGGTACTCTTCTTTAACAAGAGCATCGGCGGGCAGTATAAAGGAAGAGGTGATTAGCGTCGAAACTCAGCCAACGAGCGGTCGGCAGTCGCGAGCCTCACAAATTTGAGCCTGGGGGTCCATACTTAAGGTAACCCACCGGCGAGGACGCGGCCATGCCCCAGAATCCGATCCAGTTCCAGCCCGG
>NZ_CAIKKU010000469.1 GCF_903828115.1 uncultured Thiodictyon sp.
CCGGGCTGGAACTGGATCGGATTCTGGGGCATGGCCGCGTCCTCGCCGGTGGGTTACCTTAAGTATGGACCCCCAGGCTCAAATTTGTGAGGCTCGCGACTGCCGACCGCTCGTTGGCTGAGTTTCGACGCTAATCACCTCCGGCATTACCCGCCGCTGGACGATGTGGCGATCACCTTCAGCGCCGAATCCCTGCTGCAGCACCAGTGCGCCATCCGCTTCGTCGTCGGCGTCAACGGCAGCGGCAAGACCCATCTGCAACAGGCGATCTTCGAGACCTTTCTCACCCTGGCGCGCAACGAGTCGCCACCCTTTCGCGTCCCCCACTACCCGGTGACCCTGGCCTATGACCTTGGCCGGGGTGCAGAACGCTCAACCCTGCTGTTCCACTCCGACGAGGGACTGTCACGGGCCTACTGGTGGAAGTTGGCGGAACCCTGCGCGGCATCGATGACGGTCGAGGAATGGCAGGCCCTGCTGGTGCGCCTGCGCAGTGGCGACGCGCCCGCCGAGCAACTGATCACGAGCGGCGGCTGGCCCAGCGTGGACCCCTATCTGCCCCGTGCCGTGCTGGCCTATACCACCGGCAGCCTCAATCCGTGGCAAGAGATCGCCCGGCGCGAGCCTGATGCGTCCGAGGTGGACCTCGTGTCGCAGTCCTCGGACTATGACACCACCCAGGAACGCCCTGCGGGTTGGGACCGGGACCAGGAGCAGCGCTACCAGGGGAGTCAGGGCACCGAGGAGGCCAGCGCCCGACTGGAGGCGCTCAACGCAGCCGATCAAGCGTTGGCCCCCCGCGACCAGGAACGGGTGCTGCTGCTGACGCCGGAGCGGGTCAAACTCGCCTTTCTGGCCGCCGTCCTGAACCAGTCCGTGCGGGACCTGGAACAGTCCAGCGACGAGGCCGGCTTTCGTCGCACCCTGCACGCCGGGCTCGAGGCCCAGGACCGGCGGCCCGGGGAGGCCCCGCCCCCACGTTCGGCCAGTCTGCGCAACCTGTTGACCCAGGTCGGCTGGCTCTGGCCCGTGTCGATCGCCTGGCGACTGGACCTGGACCTGGCTCGCTTCAAGCGGGAGCGCTCCCTGACCAGACTCAAGGACCTCTATGAATTGGCCACGGCGGTGGTCAGAGAGCCGGAGCCCAGCCGGCGCCGTACCCTGCACATCGACCTGCGCCAGGACGACGGCGATGGCCCCGCCATCGCCCGCCTCCAGGACTTTCTCGGCGGTGCAGACCAGCACCCCTATCAGGTCTTCCTCAAGTTGCTGGACCTGCAACGCGCCGGCCTGCTCGGCGACCTCGATATAGCGTTGCGCAAGACCGAGCCGGACGACTGCCTGCTGTTCGATGAACTCTCCGACGGCGAACAGATGTTCCTGTTCCGCATGGCCCTGTTCCACCTGCTGGAGGGTTACGACGACGCACTGTTGCTGCTCGACGAGCCGGAGACCCACTTCAACGACAAATGGAAGCGCGAGATCGTCGACATCATCGACGGCGTACTGAAAGACACGGCGAACGACGTGCTGATCTCCACCCATTCCAGCATCACCCTGACCGATGTATTCAACGATGAGATAATCCTGCTCGACAAGCGCGACGGCGCCTCCGCGGTAGTCAAGATCGCGTCAAAGACCTTCGGTGCCGACCCCAGCGAGGTCATGGTCCGGCTCTTCGGCGTACCGGAGAGTATCGGGGAGCGCGCCGCCGCCTGGCTGGACCAACAACTCCAGCGCGACTGGCAGCCGTCCGACCGCGCCGAGTTGGAGAAGTTGATCGAGAGCATCGGCCCCGGGTTCCATCGCTCTGAGTTTCGCGCCATTCTAAAAGACATAGACCGCAATGCTGCACCGACTTGAGGTGGCCGATTGCCGGCTGGCGCTTGAGTGGATCGTCAAGCTTCAAACGAAGCTAATGACGGCCCTCTGTGATCCCAAAATCCAGGCGCCTGACATTACCGCTGCGTGGGCTCAGAACGTGCTGCCAGACATTGAAAGCGATTGGGTCAGCCGGTATTGCGGTTGGTATCGAACCAAGGGAACGAACAAACACTCGATGCTGGAGCGGATGAAAGCCCTTGCGGCTCTGCCGACGGTCGACAGGCATCAATGTCTTGTACACCTCAAGGACAACCTGGAATTCTGCTTGGCCTTCGACCCCGCAGCGCATCCACCTGCAACCAGGCCACGCGATAAGGCACTGAGCAAGAAAGCTTCTGACGTCTACCGAGAACTGCTTGAAGCCTTCTATTTGATCGCTCTAAACAACGGGTTTCCTGTCAAAGCCGACGGTAGCGCAGGCAAGGATTTCAAACACGCCGATGTCGTCACGACTGCACAAGCCGCGAACCCGAAGCTGAAGGTCTGCCCACTCTGCGATGGCGGCAAGGACGGTAGTGAGTTGGATCACTGGCTGCCCAAGGAGAACTTCCCTGAGTTGTGCTGCCACCCGTACAATTTGGTCGAGATCTGCGCGGCCTGCAATGGCACTGAAAACAAGGGAAGCAAACCCGTATTGAACGCGGAGGCCTTGGAACCCTTCGCCGACTGGTTCCATCCGTACCTGCGGAGCGCGCATGACACCTTCGCCGTGACGATCGCAAAGGGCATGGTCTCTTTGGATGCGCTGGACCCCGTCAATCGGCGCCGTGTCGAGAACCTGGACTGTCTGGTCAACCTGGGTAGCCGGTGGACCAACGAATATCGAACCCAATTTCAGCGCGTTCAAGAGAAGATCCGCTGTCGTATCGGCAGAAGACAGCAGGTCTCAGCGGGGACCTTGGAGACACTCTTGATCGACTGGCGCGAGGACGCACGGGCACAGATCGGCCTGATGCCCAACGCCATGATGGAAGTCGCACTACTCTCAATCGCCTGTGACACCAGGTCCCATGTGTTTGAAGAGCTTTCCATCTACGCGGATGAGGAGCACTGCGCTTTTCTGTCGGACAATCTGGTTTGACGAAAGAGGCTGGACCTAATCCTTAGCGCAAACGATGGGTTTCGCTGCGCTCTACCCATCCTACAGGAATCCGTACCCGGCCTCTGGAGCGGTATCACGAGCGCAATCGGTCCAACTCGAGCCGCCCACCCCCGCCTCTTTCTCCTAATTCCCCTTCATGGTTCAAAAAATCGCCCAGCGGGCGATTTTTCGAACCGGTAGAGGTGCCACTCGTGCAGCGGCTTGGCACAGGGGGCCGCGGCGGTCTCGGCGAGTGGGGCGCCGGGGCAGTCGTAGAGGGTGCGGCTGGCGGCGTTGGTGAAACCGGGCAGGGTCGGGGGGACCGGGCGGCGGGTGACGAGCCAAAAGGGGCCGGTCTGGGCCGCGGGGTCCACCCGCGGGGCGATCTGCCCCAGCAGGTACTCGGACGGGCGCGTGAGGCCGGGCCATTGGCTGATGGGTAGTCCCGGCTGGTAGAAGCGCAGCATGGCGGTGAGTTGGTAACGGTCCGCGTAGACGGGGGCGTCCAGGCCCGCGATGAGCGTCGCCAGGTCGCGGAAGCCGTGGGTCTCGCGCAGGATCCGGTTCTGGCCGTCGGGGAGCGGCAGGGCCCCGGTGGCGCCGTGGTAGGCGTAGAGACTCACCAGCAGTAGGTTGGCGGCGGCGCCGGCCAGCACCCAGCGGCGCAGGCCCCGCAGCGGTGCGGCCAGGAGCGCCGGGGCGGCGAGCAGGTAGACCGCCGGCCAGTTGGCCTCGACCTCGCTTCCCAGGGCGACCAGGGCGAAGAATCCGAGTGGGAACAGGGCGGCGGCCTGGAGCAGGGGGCGCGCGTGCGCGGCGATGACGGCACCGGTGCCGCCCGGATCGGCCCGCCGGCCGGTCCGCGTGACGACGAGCGCGATCAGCGCCGGGGCGAGCAGCCCCCAGAGCCCGAGTTGGCCCCCGAGATAGCGCAGCAGTGCGCCGCCGCGCCCCCACCAGGACGCGGGTGGCGCCGGCTCGATGGCCGCGGACGCGGTGCCGGCCCCGGGGCCGACCAGGACCCCGGGGTCCAGGGCGAAGCCGTGGCCGAACTGGAAGCGCAGGGTCAGCCAGTCGTGGTCGAGGTTCCACAGCAGGTTGGGGGCGAACACCAGCACCGCGAGCAGGCCGCCCAGCCAGGGCCAGCGGGTGCGCAGGGCGCGCGGGTCGCACCATAAGATGGCCCAGAGGAAGACCGGGCCGATCAGTACCATGTTGTACTTGCCGAGCAGCCCCAGGCCGGTGGCCAGGCCCGCGGTGAGCCAGCGCCGCCGCTGGCCGGCCAGGGCGCGCTCCCCCTCGTGCAGGGCCAGGGCCCAGGCGAGTGCGAGCGGCGTGTCCGGGGTCGTGAGGAGACCGCCGGCCAGTCCCGCCAGGGTGGCGAAGGCGAGCACCAGGGCGAGGCCCAGGTCGTCGCGGCGGACCAGCCCGCTGTGGTAGTAGAGGCGGGCGAGCAAGACCAGGGTCAGGGTGCCGGCCAGGAGTCCGCCCAGCCGCGCCGCCAGGACGGAGTCGGCGGCGAGCCGGGTGCCGAGCCCGACCGCGGCAACCCCCGGCGGGTGGTCGAAATAGCCCCAGGAGAGGCTGCGCGCCCAGTCGAAGTAATAGGCCTCGTCCTGGGTCACCGGCAACAGGGCGGCGGCGCCCAGGTGCCAGAGGGTCATCGCCAGGATCAGCCCGGCGGCGAGCGGCCAGGGAGAAGCGGCAGAGTCCTTACCCATAGCTATTGAATCCTCTCACAGAGACTCGCAGGCACGGAGCAGAAAGACCCAACACCAAACCAGTGCATCGTGAGGAACGGTTTACTAATAGGTTAAACAAGTCCATTAGAGGAAGCCTTTAGTGCCGTTGTCGTTGTGTCGTTGTCGTTGTCGTTGTCGTTGTCGATATTATCCTGGCGCCGCGGATTCTTTCGCACCCCAGATTGCATCGCTTCTTCGATTACGACAACGACAACGACAACGACAACGACAACGACAACGACAACGACAACGATGTCTCCGTGTCTCCGTGAGAGCCATTCTTAATCTTCGCCTCAGGGCGCCGGTTCGATCAGATAGACCTCGACCCGGCGGTTCTTGCGGCGGCCGGCGGGGGTGGTGTTCTCGGTGAGCGGGCGCTGTTTGCCGAAGCCCTCGGCACTGAGCCGTTCGGCGGCGACGCCGCGCGCGATCAGGCCCGCCCGGACCGCCTCGGCCCGCGCCTGGGACAGGGTGAGGTTGGTCTGGTCGGCGCCGGAACTGTCGGTGTAGCCCTCAATGCGGGCGGTCAGGGTCGGGTATTCGACCAGCAGGGCGCCGATCCGGTCCAGACTCGCGATCTGCCCCTTGGGCAGGGTCGCCGCCCCGGTGGTGAAGTGCAGTTGCTCATCGCCCAGGTTGACCAACATGCCCCGGTCCGTCTGCTGTGCCTTGAGTTGCGTATAGCGGCTGCTGAGCCCGCGCACCTGGGTGACCACCGCGGCCTTGGCCTGGCGCTCCAGATCGAGCGCCTGCGCGGCCTGGTCGCGCTCTGCCGCGCGTGCCGCCTCGGCCTTGGCCCGCTCCGCGGCCAGGGTCTGCTCGGCCTGCTGCTGGGCCTCGGCGCGCGCCTGCTCGAGCGTGCGCTGTGCCTCGGTCAGGGTCTCTTCATAGCGCGACTGGGCGGTCTTCAGGTCCTGCTCCAGTTCGCCGATGCGCTGTTGCGCGAGCTTGGCCTGCCCGTCGCGCGCGTCCCGGTCCTGGGTCGCCGCGGCCACCGCGTCGCTCAATTGCGCCTGCACCGTGGTCAGGGCCTGGCCGGCCTGGTCGAGCTCGGCGCGCAACTCGGCCACTGTCTGTTCATATTTCTGCTCCAGCGCGGCCAGGGCGTCACGCGCGCCCTGCGTCTCCTCGGTGAGGGCGGCCGCCTTGCCGCGCGCCTCGCGCAAAGCCTCGTCCGCGGCCGCCTTGGCCTCCTGCGCCGCCGCGGCCGCCTGGGCCTGGGTCTCGGCCTGCTGTTGGACCTCGGCCAGGCGGGCGGACAGGTCCGCCTCCGCGGCCGTGCGCGCCTGTGCGGCCGCGTCGAGGTCCGCCTGGTGCCGCTCCTGCGCCTGCACCAGGGCGGCGCGCTCCGCGGCGGCCTGCTGCTCCAGTTGGCTCACCAGGGCGGCGCGCTCGGGGTCACTGCCCTCCAGGGCGAGGCGGTAGGACTTGACCCGTTCGTTGAGCCGCGCCTCCTGTTCCTTGGCCTTGGCGGCATAGCGAGCGTCAGCGTCGGCGATGCGCTGGTTGAGCTGGGCGATTTCCCCTTCCAGGTCCTTGATCCGCTTCTGACTGGCCCGGTGCGCGAGTTCCAGGTCGGCGCGCGCCTTGTGGATGCTTTCCATCCGACCGACGAGTTCCTTGCGCGCCCCCTCGTGCTCGGCGCCCATGGATTCGACGTGGGCCTGCAGGTCCTTTTCGCGCTCCGCCGCCGCGGCACTCTCCTGCTTGTCCTGCTCGATCTGCCTGGTCAGGGCGGCGACCTGGGTGGTCGCCTCCTCGAGTTGCCCCGTCGTCGACTGGAGGCCCGCCTCGGCCGTCGCCAGTTGGGTGCGCAGGCCCTGCTCGCTCTGCGTCAGGCCTTGGAGTTGCTTGTCGGTGTCGGCCAACTTGAGCGCCGTCTCGCTGACCGCGGCGTCCTGTTCGGCGAGCCGCTGGTTCAGGGTACCCGTGTACCAGTTGTAGAGGGCGTAGACCCCGATCAAGGCCGCCAGGAGGACCCAGGTGAAGACCTTGTAGAGCGAGGGACGGGATTCGGACATGGGAATGGTCTCCGGGGGCCTGAGTGGTGGAGTCGGGCGCCGCTTGGCGGACGCAGAGGATAGCCGAAGCGCGGGGACTTGCGGCAAGGGGAGCGCAACCTTTTTTGGTCAGGCCGCCAAGTCCTTGATGAAGACCAGTGAGTTGCGCCGCTCGTTGTAGAGCGCCTGTTTTTCCGGCGGCAGCGCCGCGCGGGACGCGGGGGCGAAGCCGCGCTCCTGGAACCAGTGGGCGGTCTGGGTGGTGAGGACGAAGAGCCGCTTGAGCCCGCGGGCGCGGGCGATGGTCTCCAGGTGCTCCAGGAGCTTGTCGCCGCGCCGGCCGCCGCGGTAGTCGTCGTGCACGGCGACACTGGCGAGTTCGCCCATGCCCTGATCCGGGTAGGGATAGAGCGCGGCACAGGCGATGACCAGCCCGTCGCGTTCCATCAGAAAGAAGCGGTCGATCTCCGACTCCAGCCGCTCCCGGGAGCGCCGCACCAGGACCCCGCGCTCCTCCAGGGGGCGCAGCAGGTCCAGGACCCCGGTCACGTCCTCGGCGCGTGCCGGCCGCAGGCCCTCGTAGGGCTGACCGGTGATGAGGGTGCCGCTGCCGTCGCGGGTGTAGAGCTCGCGCAGCAGGGCGCCGTCGCGGTGCCGGTCGATGAGGTGGACGCGCCGGACCCCCTGGATGCAGGCGTCGGCCCCGGCCCGCAGGGCCTGCGCCAGATCCTCGGTAAGGCCAGCGGGCACGCCCGCCGCCGCCGTCTGGTGCGGCGCCGGACCCGGGGTCGCGGCGAGCAGTGACTCGACCTCGCCGCTCAGGACATTGGAGACCAGCGCGCCGGCGGCGTCACGCACCCCCGGTTCCTCGGTCAGGAAGATCAGCTTGTCGGCCTTGAGCGCGATGGCCGCGGAGCGTGCCACGTCCGCGGCGCTGAGATTGAAGACCTCGCCGGTGGGCGAATAGCCCAGCGGCGGCATCAGGACCACGGCCCCGGCGTCCAGGCGCTGCACCAGCGACTGGCGGTCCACCCGCCGTACCACCCCGGTCTGGCGATAGTCCACCCCGTCCAGCACCCCCAGGGGCCGGGCGGTGACGAAGTTGCCGGAGGCGACCGGGATTCGGACCCCGGCCATGGGGGAGTCGGCGAGCCCCATCGAGAACAGGGCCTCGATCTCCACCCGCACCACCCCGGCGGCCTCCTTGACGCAGCCGAGTGCGGTGTCGTCGGTGATGCGCAGCCCGTTGACGTAGCGCAGTTCGCTGTGGTGCTGGGTCAGGCGCGCCTCGATCTGGGGCCGCGCCCCATGGACCAGGACCACGCGCACGCCGAGCCCGTGGAGCAGGGTGATGTCATGGATCAGGTGGGCGAAGCCGGGGTCGGCCACCGCCTCCCCGCCGAAGCAGATGACGAAGGTGCGGCCGCGGTGGGCGTGGATGTAGGGGGTCGCCTGGCGCACCCAGTCGACGAAGGGGTCGTGCGGGTGGGGGTGGTCCTGGGCCGGGGTGGGATCGGGCATAAGTTAAACAAGTTCATTAGGGATAGGTTGCCGCGTCGTTGTCGTTGTCGTTGTCGTTGTCGTAATCGAGGTTATCGCAGCGCCCGGGATTCTCTCGCC
>NZ_CAIKKU010000470.1 GCF_903828115.1 uncultured Thiodictyon sp.
GGTAACGTGATGCGGATCTTCACCGCTTGTCGATGATCGGGAATCGCCTGGAACGTTTCACGTACCTGCGACAATAACGATGGGGTCGATAGGGACTGCGGAAGTTTAGGTGCCATCGTCATTCATTCTCATGGCATGAAACGCAATAGAAGCATTGCCAGTTGCTGAATTTTCTATCATAGCAGAGGTCAAAATGCTCGTGCTACGCCTTCGGGGAAAAAATAAGTTACTGGTTTTTAATATTATTTTTTTTCGGCGGGAATTGCTGTGATGCGCATGACGGCTGTAAACCGGTCCCGGCCGCTCATTTGACACCATCTGTAGTGTCTATGCTTGACATTATCAAACTTTTCACTTCTGTTGTCACCTGTCTTGCTGCTGCCATTAGCCCGATCACCAAGGCCTAAGAGGCAAAAAGGTTCGTCAGCCAGCCGCCCCCGCCGCCGCCCGCCCCGCCGCCACGTCCACCCGCGTCAGCAGCACCGCCCCGATCAGGAACAATAGCAGGATCGGCAGCAGTGACAGTCGCGGATCGCCGGTGAGATAGGCCGTGGTGCCGACCAGGAAGGGGCCGAGGACGGCGCCGAACTTGCCGACCATGTTGTAGAAGCCAAACAGCTCGGCGGTCTGACCGGCCGGGATCAGGCCGGCGAAGAGGGCGCGGGAGAGGGCCTGGACGCCGCCCTGGACCAACCCGATGGCGACCGCCAGCGCATAGAAGTGCGACACCTGCTGCATCTGCGAGGCGGCGGCCACCACCAGCATATAGACGCCAATGGCGACCAGGATGCTGGGCTTGGGTCCCCAGCGGCTGCCCAGGCGCCCGAAGATGAGCGCGGCCGGGAAGCCGACGAACTGGGTGATCAGGAGTGCCACCATCAGGCTTGCGGCCGGAAACTTCAGCGAGAGCCCGAAATCCACGGCCATGAAGACGATGGTGTCCACGCCGTCGATATAGAACCAGTAGGCGATGAGGAACAGGAAGGTATTGCGCAGTGAGCGGACCTGCCGGAAGGTCTGGGCCAATGCGCTGAAGGCGCCGCGGACGGCCCCGCCGAAGCTCTGTTCCCCCAGACCCGGCGGCTCCTTGACCAGGAAGGCGAGCGGCAGGGTGAAGAGCGCCCACCAGAGCGCGACCCCCAGGAAGGCGGCCTGCACCGCGGCCCCCGCGTCGGCGAAGCCGAAGGACGCGGGGAACTGAACCATGACGACATTGAGCGCGAACAGCAGCCCGCCCCCCAGGTAGCCCAGGGCATAGCCGAGGGAGGAGATGCGCTCATAGTCCCCGGGGTCGGCCACGTCCGTGATCAGTGAGTCATAGAAGACATTGCTTGCGAGAAAGCCGACCAGGCCGAAGAGATAGAGCGCCAGGGCCGCAACCCAGTGCCCGGCGGCGAGCCAGAAGAGCCCGCCGGTACCGAGCACACCGAGCGTGGTGAAGGTGAGCAGGAAGCGCTTCTTGGCCCCCAGTTGATCGGCCAGCGCACCCAGGAGCGGCGCCATGCAGACCAGGATCAGGCTGGCGGTGCTGCTGGTATACCCAAGCCAGCGGGTACTGTCGGTGACGGCCAGGTCCGCGGCCCAGAACTGTTTGAAGAAGACCGGGAAGAACCCGGCGATGACCACGGTGGCAAAGGCCGAGTTGGCCCAGTCATAGAAGGACCAGGCGAGTACCTGGCGGCGGTCGGTCGGGGGCACGGGCATATCACATTACTCATCTGGGTCCGGATTGACTGATCGGCATTCCTCACGAGTCAAGAACGAGCTAGACCCGAACACAATCGCTGTCGTTGTCGTTGTCGTTGTCGTAATCGGAGAAGCGCTGCAATTTGGTCATGACCAACTTGATATCTACCGAGATGCGATCAGGGATGTCGATCCGGATCGTTGCAACGCTTACCAGGCTCGAACGGCGGAGCCACGAGGTGCGGGAGAATCCGAGGGGCTACGATAACGTCGATTACGACAACGACAACGACAACGACAACGGTGCCAACAGGCTTCCCTAATCTTCCGACCGACCTATCACACCACGGCCGTCGCTCATACCCCCTCCTCCCGCCCCGCGATCAGCGCCATCCGCACCAGCTCCGCCAGGGACTCGGCCCGCATCTTCTCCATCACCCGCGCCCGGTGCGCCTCCACGGTCTTGGGCGTCACCCCGAGCGCGGCGGCGATCTCCCGATTGGACTTGCCGTCCGTGACCATGCCCATGACCTCGTGCTCGCGCGGGGTCAGGTCCGCCAGGCGCGCCTGGAGGTCCTCGCGGGCGGCCTGGCCGACGCGTTGGCGCTGGTCGTATTCCAGGGCGCGGCGGATGCTGCGCAGCAGGTCTTCGTCGTGGAAGGGCTTCTCGATGAAATCCATGGCGCCGGCCTTCATCGCCTTCACCGCCATCGCCACGTCCCCGTGGCCGGTGATGATGATGACGGGAAGGCGATAGCCCTCGCGGGTCAGGTAGGCCTGGAGTTCCAACCCGCTCATGCCGGGCATGCGCACGTCCACCAACAGACAACCGGCGCGTCCCGGGTAGTAGCCGGCCAGAAAGGCGTCGGCGGATTCGAAGGTGAGGACCCTCATGCCGGTGGATTCGATCAGCCATTGCAGGGAGGTACGCATGGCCTGATCGTCATCGACGACAAAGACGGTGGAGGCGGTGGTCATCGGCTGATTCCTGAGGCGGTGTGGGCCGGCGGCGCGGGGTCGGCGTCGGCGTCGGCGGCGGACTGCGCGAGCGGCAGCGTGACGTGGAAGATGGTGCCCTGGCCGGGTTCAGACTCGGCCCAGATGCGCCCGTCGTGATTCTCCAGGATGGTCTGACTGATCGGCAGCCCCATCCCCATGCCCCCCTCCTTGGTGGTGAAGAAGGGGTCGAACAGGCGCTTGAGGCGCTCCGGCTCCACCCCCGGACCGCTGTCGCGCACGGCGACCACGGCCTCGGCCCCCTGGACCCCGGTATGGATGAGGAGCCGGCGTTCGGTTTCCGGGGACTCCTCCAGCGCATCCAGGGCGTTGCGCACCAGATTGAGCAGCACCTGCTCGATCTGCACCAGGTCCACGTGCACCGGGATGGGCTCGGCGGCCAGGTCCAATTCGATCTGGATGCTGAGCTTGCCGGTCTCGAACTCGACGAAGGAGCAGACCTCGCGCACCAGGTGATTCAGATCCACGTCGGCCCGGCTCGGCGGCTGCTTGCCGACCAGGGCGCGCAGGCGACGGATGATCTCACTGGCGCGCTTGGCCTGGCTCGCGATCTGGGACAGGGCACCCAGCAAATCATCGGGCGTTCCCTGGCCGCCCTGGATGCGCCTGGTGCAGCCGTTGGCATAATTGACGATGGCCGAGAGCGGCTGGTTCAACTCGTGGGCCATGCCGGTCGCCACCTCGCCCATGGTGCTCAGGCGACTCACATGCACCAGCTCCGCCTGGTGCTGGCGCGACGCCTGCTCGGCGCGGCGCACCGCGGTGATGTCGCGCGCATAGATATTGACATAGCCCAGGTCCCGGAAGGGGGCGAAGAGCAGGGCGTAGACCTGGGACCCCAGGGTCGTCTCGCGCTCGCGCGGCTCGCCCTGGCCGAGCGCCTCGGCCACCTCGGCCACCCACTCCGTCGGCAGGGCCCCACCCTGCTCGGTGCCCCAGGCGAGCAGCAGGGGGCGGCTCGCGTTGTTGGCATAGGCGATCTGACCGGCGGCGCTGACCCGCAGGATCGGGCTGGGGCTTTCGCTCGCCAGGCGTGCCAGGCTCTTGATCTCCCGCTCGGCCTGTTTGCGCTGCGTGATGTCATGGATATAGAGGGTATAGAAGCGCTCGGACTCCAGATCGATGGGGACGATGGAGATCTCCACCGGGAACTCGGAACCGTCGCCGCGCAGCGCGACCAGTTCACCGCGACCCGCGGGCTCCAGCCCGTCATGGCGGGAGCGGTCGAGCAGGCGCCGGAAGGCGGTGCGCGCCACCTCGGGCAGCAGACGCTCACCGAAGGCGGCGCCGATGACCTCCTGCCGCGCGATGCCGAAGATCCGCCCCGCGGCCGGGTTCACCTCGATGATGCGGCCATGGTGGTCGAGGGTGACGATGGAGTCGAGCGCCGCCTCCATCACGGCCGCCTTCAGCGCCTCGCTCTCACGCATCTCCGCCTGGTGGCGGCGGTTCATCTCCTCGCGCGCCTTGAGCACCAGTTGGGTGAAGTGGGCGATCCACTCCTCCAGGAGCAGCAACTGATTGCCCTCGCGATGGAAACCCGGCTCCGGGATGCCCAGGGCGCGCTGGGAAAAGCGCGTCATGCGCTTCAAGACCCGGTTGAGCCGCGCCGAGACCAGATAG
This sequence comes from uncultured Thiodictyon sp., assembly GCF_903828115.1. Lineage (GTDB taxonomy): Bacteria > Pseudomonadota > Gammaproteobacteria > Chromatiales > Chromatiaceae > Thiodictyon. The sequence continues at coordinate 4,327 of NZ_CAIKKU010000470.1, forward strand.
ATGACCCAGGTGAAGACCAGGATGAAGACCACGGCCGCGAACAGGCGCTGGCGGTGCTCGAAGATGCGCACATGCCGCGACATCCGCTCCACATTGCCCTGGGTGACGAAGGTCGCAAACAGCAGATTGTCGTCCGCCCCCTCGTATTGGGGCAGGGACTGGGAGGTCATCAGATAGCGGTCGCCCCACTGGTTCGGGGTGCTCCCGGGGACCAGGTTGGCCGAGTCCGCGCTCGCCAGGATGCGCTGGTCGTCACCCTCCACCAGGGCGACCGCCGCCCGGCTCGGGTCCATGCCGCGCTGGGAGGCGGCCAGGAAGGCCTCGTCGATGGGCACCAGGACAACCAGAAAGCCCATGGGATAACCGGCCGAATCCTCCACCGCGTCGCTGGCCAGCAGGTACAGACCCGCCCCCAGCTTGACCGGCACGGTCCGCACCGACGCGGGGTCCAGGAACTGGGCCGGCACCCGGGTGGCGAGTTCCGCCGGCAGCGACCGGGTGCCGGCCTGGTAGAGTTCCCGGACCCGCCCCTGCGGATCGGTCAGCAGCACCTGACTGGGCGGGCGCAGGGCATCGCGCGCGAAGAAATCCGGCAGCCAATAGGGCCGGAACTCCTGATAGACCAGGGGCGCCGCGGCCCCCTCCTTGGACCAGAACAGGGGCTCCAGATACTCGGCCAGGCGCCGGTGGTTGGCGAGGAGCCGAGTGGTCATCCCGTAGCTCGCCAGGTAGCGGTCGAAACGGATCAGACTCTCGCGCGCCTGGAGGTCGAGTTGGTCCCTGAGTTCCTGATCGAAGATCCGATTGACCTGCCGCGACTGGATCTGATCCAGCACCACCCATACGGCGAGCCCCGCCGCGAGCCCGATCACCATCGCAATGAGCGGCATGGGGACCCGCCGCAGCAGGCGAAAAATAATCGGTTTTACGGGGATATGGTACAAATCAGACACTCACCGGAGGGCGCCGCACCCTGGTCGCGGCACGCACCCGCACCACCGGGAGCGCCGCACCCCAGTGCGGCGCAGGCCTCGCGGCCACCCGAACTGAGGGGGCTCCCACCGGCCTTGATGCGCGCGCCAAACCCGCAGGGTACGCCGACCCCGCCCTGGCGCCAAGCCGCGCGGACGGGGACAATCCGGTCTGACCATTGAGCCACCCCAGGGCAGCCGGCACTAACCGACTGTCAGACCCCATCGTTCAAGAGGAGCCCGGAATGGCCTTGCCAACGCAAGTGAACCCGCAGACGACCGCAGCCGTCAGCCCAACCGAGGTCAAAGTGTCGGTCGCTGTGAAGGTGTCGATCGACGCACCGACCCCACCGCCCCTCCCACCGCCCAAGGCTCCCGTGCCGTCCCCTGAAGCCACACCCCAGGTCCCCCGCTTACCGCGGCGCTTGGGTGCCCTGCTCTATGACAGCATTCTGCTGTTCGCCCTGCTCCTGCTCGCCACCGCCCTCCTCATCATCCCCTACGACCTGCTCGCCGCCCGCCCCTACCCCCAGGGGGAGTGGCTGTACCGGACCCTGTTCCAGGCCTATCTGCTCGCCGTGATCGTCGGCTTCTACGTCTATTTCTGGACCCACGGCGGCCAGACCCTGGGGATGAGCGCCTGGCGCCTGCGCGTGCTGCGCGACGACGGCGGGCGCTTGAGTGCCCGCGATGCGCTGCGCCGCCTCGCCTGGGCGGCGCTGAGCCTGGCGCCCGTCGGACTCGGGCTCTGGTGGTGCCTGTTCGACCGCGAGCATCTGGCCTGGCATGACCGGCGCTCCCGCACGCGCCTGGTCGTGGTCCCGCGCGGGGGCTAGCACCGCCGCACCGACTCGCCTGGAGTCCAAGGCTTCAGCCTTGGATTCCAACTCCAAGGCTGAAGCCTTGGACTGCAGGGGTGGGTGAATAGGTGCAGATCGACCATCTGGAAGGCGGCGCATTTCTCCAGGATAGTCGCGGCAGGGGCGGCAACCGGGGACACCAGCCGAAGCAGGGGCTGCGGTCAGGACGCCGCGGGCAGCCCGTCCGCCGGGGGCGTCCAGCCAGCCTCGCGCAGGCGCCGGTGGGCCTCCTCCCGGGTGCAGTCGTGCCAGATCTGAACGATGATCGTGAGTTCGTCGGGCCAGTGCGGTTTCTGGATGACGAAGCCGAGTTGGAGCAGGCGGGCGATGATGGACTCCGGGTCCTGGTTGAGTTTGGCCGCGGCCCACAGGATGTAGCCTAGGGGCGCCTCGCCCTCCAGCCTGAAGACGAGCTTGCCGTCCAGCCAGAAGAACTTGTCGTCCCAGTCCTGCGACAGCAAGGTTCGGTCGGCTTCGGTCGGGGGGCCGATGGCCTCCCAGTCCGGGCTGTCGTTCGGGAGTAGGGCTAGCCCCAGCGCGTGCAGCCGGGCAGCGATCTGCGCCGGGGATGCGCCCAGTTTCACAGCGGCCGCGAAGACTTGGCTCAGCGGCACCTCAGGTCTCAGCCAGGGAGGCTTGCCGTCCAAGTTCTGCGACAGCAAGGTCCGGTCGGCTTCGGTCAAGGGGCCGATGGCCTCCCAGTCCAGGCTATCGTTCGGGAGGAGGGCTAGCCCCAGCGCGTGGAGCCGGGCAGCAATCTGCGCCGGGGATGTGCCCTGCCGCGCGGCAGCCCCCACGACATGGCCCAGCGGCACCGTCGGTCCCAGCCCCAGCCAGGGAGCCTTGCCGTCCAAGTTCTCCGACAGCAAGGTCCAATCGGCTTCGGTCAGGGGGCCGATGGACTCCCAGTTCGGGCGATCGTTCGGAAGGGCAAATCCCAGTGCGCCCAGCCGGGCCGCGATCTGCGCCGGGGATGTGCCCAACCGCGCGGCGGCCCCCACGACATGGTTCAGCGGCACCTTCGTCCGTTCCAGCCAGGGAACCGAGCCGTCCAAGCGCCACGACAGCAAGGTCCAGTCGGCTTCGGTCAGGGGACCGTTGGCCTCCCAGTCCGGGCTATCGTTCGGGAGGAGGGTTAGCCCCAGTGCGTGCAGCCGGGCGGCGATCTGCGCCGGGGATGCGCGCAGCTTCACGGCGGCCCTCAGGACATGGCCCAGCGGCACCTCAGGTTCCAGCCAGGGGGACGTGCCGTCCAAGTGCCACGACAGCAAGGTCCGATCGGCTTCGGTGAGGGGGCCGATGGACTCCCAGTTCGGGCTATCGTTCGGGAGGCTAAATCCCAGTGTGCGCAGCCGGGCGGCGATCTGCGCCGGGGATGCGCCCAGCCGCGTAGCGGCCAACAGGACCTGGCCCAGCGGCACCTCAGGTTCCAGCCAGAGGGCCTTGCCATCCAAGTTCTGCGACAGCAGGGTCAGGTCGGCTTCGGCCGAGGGGCTGATGGACTCCCAGTTCGGGCTGTCGCTCGGGAGGACAAATCCGAGTGCGCGCAGCCGGCCCGCGACCTGCGCCAAGGATGCGTCCAGCTTCACGGCGGCCCCCACGACATGGCCCATAGGCACCTCAGGTTCCAGCCAGGGGACACTGCCGTCCAAGTTCCGCGACAGCAAGATTCGATCGGCTTCGGTCAGGGGTCCGATGCGCGCCCAATCCGGTTCCTCATCAGGCACGCTGAATCCGAGAGCACGCAGGCGAGTGAGGACCACGCTGCCGGTCTCGCCAAGCCTCACGGCCGCTACCAGAGTCTTCGCTGCCGAGATTTCCCGTGAGAACAGTGGCCACCTGTAGCCGCTATCTTTGGCCAGGATTGGCCAATCGCCGGGCGTCGGCACGAGCGCCGGGATAGTCGCGAACAGACGTTCGGGGTCTCCAGACAGGCCGAGATCGGGATTGGCCTCGGCCAGCGCCCTGAGTCTGGGCAGGACCCAGGGATAGGGATAGGTCGAGTATGCGCAAGCCAATAACTGACCGGAACCTGGAACGTCGGACTCATAGTCCGCAAGGAGCACGCGTGCGATAAACTCCAAATCATTTGGGTGGAACCCAGCGGATGGACTTAGGGGTATCGCCCGATCGAATGAAGGACGTCGCTTCCATGCCACATTCGGCCGGGAACCTCTTGACCAAGCTTCATCCAGGATCGGCCAGGCCGCGCTCTCGACCGGGATGGCCGAGCCGCGTTCAACCAGTGCGGTCCAGAGACGCTCCGCCGCATCGTGTTCATTCCAGGCCAGGGTGTCCACCAGGGATAGGCAGAGCGCGTCCCAGTCCAGGAGGGCGGTCGCTTGTTCGACCTTCGTGCGCGCCAGCCAGTCTCGATCCCAGTCGAGGGCTCGTTTGCGATCGACGGTCAACTTGGGTCGCCGTGCACCGCGGAGATTGGCAATGCAGTACCTCGCCGGCTTGCCGGACTCTGTCAACAGTCCGTCGGACAGGATGAATCCGGAGTTCTTATCTTCGTCATCCCGTTCCTGTTTGGGGGGCCATCCGCTGCCGACGGGGGCACGCCACCAGAAATCCGGATTGCCGGTAGCACAGGTCGCCGCCCGAATCCGCTCATTGCCGTCGTGGCCCAGCCGGCCCGCCGTCCAGGTCAGTGTCCGGACGCCATCGCAGACCTCGGTGGCGAATTCTGCAACCCAGAGCAATTCCTCCAGGGTATCGACCACCGACACCCGCTTGCCCTCGACCTCGGTCCGGTTCAGCCACAACCGTACCCGCGTACCCTGGCGTTGATGCCGTCCCGGCCGCAACCGGACCAGGTTCCCGCTCCCGGAAATAGCGGCGTGCAGCGACTCACCGGCCCTGCCCTCCCGATCCATCCGACAGGTCTCAACCTCGAAGTCGTCCGCCAGCATGAAATAGCTCAGCACCCCGATGCCGAACTGGCTGTTGGGATAGAGCCGCACGTCCTGGGCGAGCCACTCGGTCTGCTCCTCAATGAACTCCGGGGTGTCGGCGAAGCGGCGGCCGGCCTGGGTGAAGGTCTCGGTGAGTTCCCGCACGCCCATGCCGATGCCGTTGTCCTCGCACTCGATATAGGGCCGGCCCTGGTCGTCCGTCCCCTGGCGGAAGCGGATGGCGCCGCTCCAGTGGTCCAGTGCATCGGTTCGACCGGCGCGTTTGAGATAGGTCAGCCGGGCCTGCGCATAGCGGCAGGCGTCCAATGCGTTCTGGTACAGCTCACGGATGGCGAGCGCCGGATCGCCGTAAAGCTGCTCGCCCATCAGAAGTTCCAGGACCTGCTCTTGGGCGAGCCGGAAGCGCAGATGAGGGAGCCGGTACGCGGGGCCGGCGCCATCGGAGGCAGGAGTTACACCGTCCGCGGTGAGACGCGCCGGGAGTTGAGCGAGCGCGGCGCAGTCGACATGGTCGGCGGCGCGCAGGGCGGCGGCGATGACCCCGTTGGCGTGTTCCGCCTGCTCGCGTAGGGCATAGTCGGCGGCCGGGTGGCTGCACGCGGCCCTGAGGCGGCGTCCGGCGGACTCGGGCTCCCAGTCCGCGGCGGCGATCTCGGCACAGAGTGTTGTGAGCCCCGGGGTCTGCGGCAACCCGACGTGCTCCACCAGGACCTCCGACAGGAGTCGCGGGTCCAGGGCCATGGCCCCGGCGACCGCAAGCAGGTAGCCCAGGAGTCGCTCACGGATCAGCAGGTGTTCGCCGAGCCCGTCTGGGCAATGCACCCGGTCCTCGAGCGCCCCGGGACGGTCGCGGCGGCTGATCCGTTCCGGGTCTCCGTAGCAACAGCGGGCCAGTTCCAGAAGCCGCTCAGGCGTCAGTGCCTTGCCGACGGGGGCGGCGGTCTGGCCGAGATCGGCCAGGGCGCCTTGGACCGGGCCGTCGAACAGGCCCCCGTGGCGTTCCGGCGGGGACCAGACGGTCGGCTCTCGCAGCAGTGCACGGTGCATGAGCCAGAGGGCCACCTGGTCGCCGGCGGATGCGTTGCCGGTTTCGCGCAGCCGCTCGGCCTTGCGCACCATTCGGGGCTGGGCGCGGTGGACCTTTTCCAGGGCGGCGCGCAAGCCCTCGCCGCTGCCGGTGTCCTTGAGTGAGAGCGGGGCATGGTCCGCCATCTGCCGGCGGGCGCGGTCGAGCGCAGCCTCACGCACCAGGGGTGCCAGCAGGAGCAGGGCGGCCTCGGCGGGGCTCAAGGGTGGATCGGCCGCCATCTGACTCGTCAGGGCGCGCAACTGGCTCATCAGGCGCACCGGGAGGCGATCGTCCACCCAAGGGTCATCCGGCAGGCACGGGCGGACCGTCTGGCGCTGAAGCCAGCAAACCTGGGCCAGACGGATCGCCGCGTCTTTGAATGCGCCGGTGTAAGAATGGTCCGGCCACAGCCGGGAGTTGCGTACCGCGTCGCTCCAGGGGTCGGGTCCCGCGGCCTGCGGACCGGCCGCGGCGGCGCAGATCGTCTGGGTGAGGGCGCGCCGGTCGGCGGGGGTCTCGCCCAGGACCCAGATGGTCTGGGGCGATTTGCCGAGCTTGTGGACCAGGCGCCCCAGTTCTTCATTCACCGCCTCCAAAACGTCCCCGAGCCGGGTGGCGGGGTGGCTGGCGGCCAGCACGGTGCAGAGTGCCTCGGTAAAGAGCGAATAGCCGGTGTCCTCGTCTCCCTGGAACTGGGCGACCTCGCCCCTGGCGCAGGCGAGGACCGTGACCAGGGTGCGGCCGCCGGAGAGCCGGCGGTCTTCCTCGTTCCAGGGGACGAGCCCGATGGCCTTGGCAGCGAGCTTGATGCCTTCGCGGCAGGCATCGACGAGAAACAGGACGGTCTCGGCCCGGCAGTTCTGAGCGGCCTGGGCGATGACATCCACCGGCAGAAGGTACTCACCGAGGGTCTGCGGGTCGCGCAGGTCCGCGTCGCAGGGGACCAGACAGTCCTTTCCCTGGAAGTGTCCGCCGTGCCCGGAGAAATACAGGATGAGGGTCTCCCCGTCCTCCGCGTCGCGGCAGGCTTCGCGGATGAGGCTGCGCAGGCGGCTTAGAGAGATGTCGGGCTCGCCCTTTGCCGGGCAATGGGACTTCACCCGGTAGTCGGACGCCTCCAGAACGCTCTGGAGGCGGGAGATGTCCCGCGTCACGACCGGCAGGTCGGCGATGACCTTCTGGTCATAACGCGGAACGCCGATGAGGCAGGCGCGGCGCTTGGGGTTGGCCGGCGGCATCTATCTGGCGGGGTTGCGGCTGACGCGGAAGATGATGTAGTTCCAGGGACAGAGCGTGTTGGGGTCGGCCTTGGAGATCAGGCAGCCACGGGAGGGGTGCCAGAACCATTGCGACCAATCCCAGCCCGCCAGGCTCGGCACCTGCACCGCGAAATAGGCACCCTCACGCAGCCGCGCCCCGGTGGCGACGGGGTCGAAGTCCAGCCCCAGGGTGAATTCCTGCACCGGGACGTTCTTGTTCACGCCGAGGATCGCCTTGGTGAGACCGATGGCGATCTGAGACAGGGGGCCGATGGCCGGCTGGGCGGTCTTGGCGAGTTGGAGTCCGGACTTGACGAGGTCCGAGTCCAGCATGTCCAGTGCCCGCTGGCTGCCCTCATTGGCGACATTGACCGTGGCGCACTTGAAGGCCAGGCCCAGGTCGCCAACGTTGAGGTCCACGAAGATGGGCAGCCCCACGACGGCCGCTTCCTCACCCTCCCGGGCGCGGAAGGTGGCGTTGTAATGCAGGTGCTCCGCTTGGCTCGGACCGATGGTGTTGACGGCAGAGAAGTCGAACAGGACACGGTGGACCCCGCTGCCCGGGTAGTCCGCCAGCCGCAGACTATCCAGGCGGATCGTGACGCCGGCGCCGCGCAGGCTGAGGTCGGGCTTGATCTGGCCGGCGTGGTAGAGGGGCAGCAGCGGTGGATCAGCGGCACCCGCCTGAGGCAGGAAGCCGAAGGAATGGCTGGTGTGCCCCCAAGGCTTGGAGCTCCAGGGCAGGCCCGAGCCGCCGCCGAAGATGGACTTGGTTTCGGTGGCCGGGCGGGAGGCCATCAGGGCGTCCGCTGTCTCGTCGTCCCCCAGATCGCGCAATATCTGGGCCTGCTCCTCGGGCGAGCGCTTGCCGATGACGGGGTAGTCTGCGATTAGGTCGTCCACAAGTCTGACTCCTTACGGTGGTCGGGTGCGCGGACTGCGCCCGGTAGTTTGAATTCTGCACCTTGGACGGGGAATTGTGAACCAGGGGCTCGCCCTTGCGCGACTCCAAGGCTGAAGCCTTGAACTGCGTCACCAGGACTTGGGCTCAAACGCGGCATCGTTGAGAATGCGCATGCTGTCCCCGGTCTGGGCCAGCACGAAGAGCCCTTGTCGGTAGGCAAAGCGATCGGCGCCTTCTTCGATGCGCATACCCGCGACGGCACCGTGCAATTGATGGTCGGCATATTCCGGAAAGAAGTGGCGAAAGCGGCGCAGGTCCTCCAGCAACTCCTTGACATCGTCCACCCGCAGGCTGGACTTGACCTCGACCATGACGACGTGGCCGAGATTGACGACCAGCACGTCGATCTCCAGGGTGTCGCCGTCTTTGCGCTTGAGCACCCGCCGACTGACCATGTGGACCGGTATCCCCCGTTCGGTAAAGAGCCGCTCGCAGGAGGGGGCGACCAGGTTTTCCACGAACAGA
>NZ_CAIKKU010000471.1 GCF_903828115.1 uncultured Thiodictyon sp.
CTGACGGTGTCGGGGCTGGAACAGTCAGGGCTGGAAGCCCTGACTACGCCGCCCCGCACGCTGGCCATCGAGCTAGCGGTCGAGAGGACTTTCATGTTCCGGGGTGGCGCGGGTGCCATGACCGTTAGCCGCGACGAGGCCTCGCGAGTTGCCGCAACGTCGCAGGTTACCGCGGCGCCGCATCGCGGCTGCAAGCCGCTCCCACGGGAGGACTTTCATCTGCCGGGGTGCCTGAGGTTCCTTCCATGGCCGTTAGCCCCGGTTCACGAGCGCCGAAACTGGGCTATTATGCCGATCAAGCGGGGACACGAGGCAAACCGCCGCCCTGCCCCCTCCGTTCACCGCCCGGCGACTTATAGCGACTCCAGACCCATGACGACCGCCACTCGCCGCAAACGACTGCCCATCGGCATCCAGACCTTCGCGAAGATCCGCGAGGACGACTGCTATTACGTCGATAAGACCGGCTTTGCCCTGCGGCTGATCGCCCAAGGCAGCCACTATTTCCTGTCGCGCCCGCGGCGCTTCGGCAAGTCGCTGTTCCTGGATACGCTGGCGGAACTGTTCGCCGGCAATGAGCCGCTGTTTCGGGGGCTCGCGGCCCATGGGCGCTGGGATTGGAGTCGGCGCTTCCCGCTCATCCGGCTGAGCTTCGGCGGCGGCCTGGTCCGCAGCCGCGCCGAGCTCGACCGGCGCATCCGCGCGCTGCTGCACCGCAACGGTAAGGCACTGCGGGTCAGCTGCCGCGACGCGGGTGACATCGCGGACTGCTTCGCCGAGTTGATCGAATCTGCTCATGACGTCGGCGGTGAGCGGGTCGTGGTGCTGGTAGATGAATACGACAAGCCGATCCTGGACAACCTGTCGCAGCCGGAGACGGCACGCGACATCCGCGACGGATTGCGCGACCTGTACTCGGTCATCAAGGACGCCGACGCTCATATCCACTTCGCGTTCCTGACCGGGGTCTCGAAATTCAGCAAGGTCAGCCTGTTTTCGGGGCTGAACAATCTCAACGACATTACCGTCGATACCGCCTATTCGGCGATCTGCGGCTATACCGAGGCCGATCTGGAGGCGGTCTTTGCGCCTGAGTTACCGGGGCTCGACCGGGACCAGGTACGCGCCTGGTACAACGGCTACAACTGGACCGGCGAGTCGGTCTACAACCCCTTCGACCTGCTCCTGCTATTCGAGAAGCGGCAATTCCGCCCCTGGTGGTTCGAGACCGCCACCCCGAGTTTCCTGATCGACCTGCTGGTGGAGCGGCAGGTGTTCATCCCCCATCTCGGCCAGACGATCGCAAGCGAGGCGCTGCTCTCGACCTTCGACGTGGAGCGGATCGGCACCGAGGCGCTGCTGTTTCAGACGGGCTATCTCACCATCGACTCGGTGTCGCAACGCGGGGCCCTGATCGAGTATCGGCTGCGCTGGCCGAACCAGGAGGTCGAGGCCAGCCTGACCGGGGCCCTGCTGGAGCAGCTCGCCCCGCGCTCGGACGATGGCAGTGCCAGGCCCGGGCGGCTCTATGACCTGTTGCTCACCAATGACTTCGCCGGGATCGAGCGGCTGTTTTTGGCCCTGTTTGCCGGTATCCCGCCCGACTGGTACCGCAACAACCCGATCGCCCGCTACGAGGGCTATTATGCGAGCGTCTTCTATGCCTGTTTCGCCGCCCTGGGCCTGGACCTGACCCCGGAAGAGGGCAGCAACGCCGGGCGGCTGGATCTCAGCGTCCGCTTCAACGCCCAAGTCTATCTGTTCGAGTTCAAGGTGGTGGAATTGGCCCCCGAGGGCCGCGCCTTGCAGCAGATCAAGGACCGGGGCTACGCCGATCGCTATCGCGCCGCGGGGCTGCCGATTCATCTCATCGGGGTCGAATTCAGTCGCGAGCGGCGGACCCTGGTCGCCTTCGAGGTCGAGACGCTGACCTGATTTCAGGGCGGCCTTGATCGTCATCCCAGCCAGCCGCGGTACGTCCCCAACCGGAGGTCGAGGCTTTACCGTGAAAGTCGCGCAGCGACGCTGTGGCAGCGGCTTCAGCCGCGACGAGGCTCGCGAACTGCCGCAACGTCGCAGGTAACCGCAGCGCCGCATCGCGGCTGCAAGCCGCTCCCACGGGAGGACTTTAATCTGCCGTGATGCCTGAGGTTCCTTCCATGGCCGTTAGCCCCGGTTCCCGGGCGCCGAAACTGGGCTAATATGCCGAGCATAAGGCAAGGTCAACGCGCCCCCGGGACGCAGGGCGGACTGGCCGAACCATTGGCAGTTACCCGGGTTCCGTCCAGGGTGGGTTGGATCAGGAGGCGGAAGGGACTCATTCGGCAGTCTCCGATTCATCTTCATCGCCGATCGGTCCTTGTAGCAACGTTTCTAGTACCGCCTGCTCGTCCTCTCTCAACTCTAGCGCAGCAAGTTCGCGGGATTCCTGGGTCGCCCAGACCTTTGAGGCAACAACCGATTGCCGCCTTCTAAACGAAAGCGATTCCAGTACGCTGTCATAAAGCCTCCGAATCTCTTCGCGCGCTTGATAATCATAGGGCAGTTCAAAAGGTTCAAACCTCAGAAACATGCGCGTAAGCCGAGTTTCATCCTTTCGAAGCCATGAGATTTTACCTCGCCACCGCTGGAGGCGCTCCTCGTCAGGCACCACCAAACCGCGCGCAACGAGGGCGTCTTCGATTTTCGACTCCCGTTCGACGAGCCTATCCATCGCCTGCGGGGTGGTTGCACTCAGAAGAGCGTCATAGAACTGCCGAAACGCTTCGTCTTGACCGATTGTCTGCTCAACAACATTCCAGATGGAACAAGGACACCATCGGCCGAGCAGTGTATCAATGGTGTAGCCTCTTGCAAAAGCACCGGGAAGGCGACGAGCGGGCGGAAAATCTAATTGCGCAGAAAATGGATTCCGCGTTGCTGTTGCCCGGTCCAGATCCAAGCCAAGTAAAGCTAATTCGTTATTACCTGGGGCCGACCTTCGCCCCACATCGGTTAAGGTGTAGCGAACGCCCAGCTGAGATCGCAAAGCGTCCCGCCAGTCATGGAGAAAAACGCCTGAGGCAAGCAATGCATACGCAAAAGCATAAATATCATCTTGTGCAAACGCTTGCGCAATATCAATTTCATTCTCACGAAGCTGCCCCCAGATATCCAGGAAATCCGCAACGTCTCTTCGGCTGGTGGATTTACTGGATAGTTCTACGTTCACTCTCGCACGGCTCGCTCCCAAGCCACGCGTCGTAGCGTTGCCGGAACTGATCCATACTACGCCATCGCCTACCCTGCCCTGTACCCGTTGAACGACAGAGTAGCTTTTTGCGTGCATTAGCATACCGACCCTGACAGGAATCCATCGAAAAGTCACCTCCCTCCGACGACATCGCCTTTCCAGTCTTCTCAAGTCGCGCTCCGCGTCATTGGGAAGACGCCCTCGGTAAATCTCTAGCATTTCAAACATTAACTCAACGTCGGTAAGCCGGACCACTTCGGAAACGTGGTCAATCAGAGCCCTGATACCACGTAAGTTTTTATCGAGGTAGCAGGATAGAATACGCAGTTCGTGCCGCCGCTGAAACCGACGGTCAAAATCCCCCAAAGAATCGACAATTTGATTCAGAAGACCATCGGCTCTGGATGTGTGCAGATGTATTGTCATTTTCTTATCCTCGTTTTTCAAAAGCCTTCAATTCTTGTTACGGGCGCCATCTTCATCTGTTAAAGAGCCACCCGGGGGCGTGCTTTTCGTCGCCGTCGAATACCGCGTTGTGCAAGCTTTTTCCGATCATCGGCAACTGGGCCTTGATGCGCCGCGCCTCATCGTCGTCCGGGTCGGCCAGCGACTCGGCGCCATAGGTCTCGACATACCAGCGGATGTCATTGCGGTCCTTGTCGGTGACCGGATTGGCGAATGCGAATTGGCCGGGGTCGTTGCCGTCACAGGCGACACTGACCTGGGTGGGGCCGGGGAAGCGCAGCACGAGTTCAGGGGGCCATGGCGATTCGGTCCTTGGTTGGCTGATGGGGACAGAGGTCGATCCGGATAAGGCGATTACAGCACGAGGAAAGCCAGAAGGGAACCGGCTGAAGCCTCGCCCGCCCTGCTTCCTTGCGGTCAGAACGCCCATCTTTAGGTTGAAGTCTTGGATTCCGGGTATTGTTTGCCGCGCCTTGCGTGCCCATCTGTCTCAAATTGCGCCTCGCCCACCGAGACCCTGCCCGATGCCGCCGTCACCACCCGCCCGCCGCCCGCTGAAGACCCGCGACACCGCCTGGGCGCGCGCCCTGGCGCGCTGGCTCGCGGCCCGGCGCGTCGCGCCCAACCATATCTCGCTCGCGAGCCTGGGTTTCGCCGCACTGGGGGCCGCGGCCATGCTGCTGGCGCCGGGCGCATCGCCCGGGCTGCGGGCGGGGCTGTACCTGGCCGCCGCCGGCTGCATCCAGTTGCGGCTGCTGTGTAACCTGCTCGACGGCATGGTGGCGGTGGAGGGGGGGCTGGGATCGCGCTCCGGGGACCTCTACAACGAGATCCCGGACCGCCTGGCCGATCCGCTGCTGATCGTCCCGGCGGGCTATGCCTGCGGGCTCGCCTGGGGGCCGGAACTGGCCTGGACGGCGGGATGCCTCGCCCTGCTGACGGCCTATATCCGTGCCTTGGGCGGCAGCCTGGGTCTGGCCCAGGACTTCCAGGGACCCATGGCCAAGCCGCACCGCATGGCCGCGTTGACCAGCGGACTCATCATGGCCGCCCTGGGCGTTGCCTGGGGGCTGGACGGGCCGGTGCTGTTCCTGACGCTGCTCCTGATCGCGGTCGGCGCCGCGCTGACCGCCATCCGCCGCGCCCGGGCGATCCGGGCGGCCTTGGAGGCGCGATGAGCACGGCGCCCGCCGCCGCCCGGCTGCTCGCCTTCCTGACCCGGCTGATCACCGGGGTGCGGGCGCGCTGGGTCGGCGCCGCGCCGAGCGGCGTCCAACGGGTCTATTACGCCAATCACAGCAGCCATTTGGACACCCTGGTGATCTGGGCCTCCCTGCCGGCGTCCATCCGCGCCCGCACCCGCCCGGTCGCCGCGGCGGACTATTGGGACCGACCGGGGCTGCGCCGCTGGCTGGCCGGCGCGGTCCTGAACGCCTTGCTGGTCGAGCGCGCAGGGGGCTGCGGCAGTCGCGAGGCGCTGCGCCGGATCGATGCCGCGCTCGCGGCGGGTGATTCGCTGATCCTCTTCCCCGAGGGCACCAGGGGCGACGGCAGCACCGTCGGTGAATTGAAGCCGGGGCTCTATTTCGTCGCGCACCAGCGGCCCACGGTGGAACTGGTCCCGGTGTATCTCCAGGATCTGAGCCGCATCCTGCCCAAGGGCGAGGTACTGCCGGTGCCGCTCCTGGGCAGCGCCACCTTCGGCGCACCGCTGGCCCTGACGCCGGGGGAGGATCGACACGCCTTTCTGCAACGCGCCCGTGAGGCCTTGGTCGGCCTGGGGAACCACAGATGAACCTCCTGACAGACCCGCAGATGTTGCTCCTGCTCGGTGGCATCGGCGCCCTGCTGGCGGTCGCGAGCCTGATCGGCTGGGTGCTGGCCCGGCGGGTGCGCGACGATCAGGCCCGCCTGGTCGTGGCCAACCTCAATGCCCGCATCCGCTCCTGGTGGGTGATGACGGCGGTCTTCGCGGCGGCGCTCGCGACCGGCGGGGTGGGGTCGGTGATCCTGTTCGCCCTGACCTCCTTTATCGCGCTGCGCGAGTTCGTCACCCTCACCCCGACCCGCCGGGGCGACCACCGCACCCTGTTCTGGGCCTTCTTCGTCTTTGCACCGGTTCAATATCTGCTGGTGGGCATCCAGTGGTACGGGCTCTTCGCCATCTTCATCCCGGTCTACGCCTTTCTGTTCATCCCGGTACGCAGCGCCCTGGCCGGCGACACGACGGACTTTCTGGCGCGCACCGCCACCATCCAGTGGGGCCTGATGATCGCCGTCTATTGCGTGAGCCACGCCCCGGCGCTCCTGATGCTGGCGATTCCGGGCTACCAGGACCAGGGGGCCAAGCTGTTGCTCTATCTGATCATCGTGGTGCAGTTGAGCGATGTCCTCCAATACGTCTTCGGCAAGACGCTGGGCAAGCACCGGATCGTCCCCAAGGTCAGCCCCAACAAGACCTGGGAGGGCACCATCGGCGGGATCGGCAGCGCCAGCCTGGTGGGCGCCGCGCTCTGGTGGGTGACGCCCTTCAGCCCGGGCGAGGCCTGGCTCATCGCCTTGCTGATTTGCCTGGCGGGCTTCGCCGGCGGGCTCGTGATGTCGGCGATCAAGCGCGACCGGGGGGTGAAGGACTTCGGCACCCTCATCGAGGGCCACGGCGGGGTGCTGGACCGGATCGACTCACTGTGCTTTGCCGCACCGGTGTTTTTTCACCTGGTCCGGTATTTTTACACCTGATGATCAAGGCCGCGATCTGTCACGCCCTTTCAGGGCTAAGACTATCTCTGCGGACGACCCAGGGCGTTGCCCTGGGCTGGTATGTGTGACCCCGTTGGGGTCAATGCTCCCGCCCGGACGCCTTGATCCCGCGCGGGGGTGCCTGCCGTCGCCGCGACCCAAGCCCCGAAGGGGC
>NZ_CAIKKU010000472.1 GCF_903828115.1 uncultured Thiodictyon sp.
CGACCGCTAGCTCGATGGCCAGCGTGCGGGGCGGCGTAGTCAGGGCTTCCAGCCCTGACTGTTCCAGCCCCGACACCGTCAGGCCAGGATGGCCTGACTACGCACTTTCACGGTAAGCCTCGACCTCCTGTCTCCATGCGGTGCGATACGCCGATATCAGAATAAAGCCATTGAATCCGAACCCTGTCCCGGCGTCGCCGGGACCTGCAAGGCATAGCGGGTATGCTTGCGCTCCCCGCTGCGGGTGAGCGCGCCCTTGGCCACCAGGTCCTGGAGGTCGCGGGTGGCGGTGGCGCGCGAGGTGCGCGTCAGCGCGATGTAGTTCTCCGCGCTCAAGCCCCCGCGGAAACCCTCGGGTCCGGCGGCGAACAGGCGCCCGAGGACCTTCTCCTGGCGCGGGTTCAATTGGCCCTTGAGCCGATCGTACAGCCTGGCCTTGGCGATGAGCAAGCCGACCCGTGCCCGGGAATAGTCGAGGGCGTCCAGCGTGGTACGGGCGAAGTAATTCAACCAGTCGTCGACCGGATTGCCCTTGTTGGCCCTTTGCAATGCCTCATAATAGGCCTTCTTGTGCCGCTGGATACAATGGGAGAGGGCCACCAGGGTCGGTTGCCCAAGGCCCTGCGCCAAGGCCTTTTCCGCGATGGCCCGGGCAATACGACCATTGCCGTCCTCAAAGGGGTGAATGCTGACGAAATACAGATGGGCAAGACCCGCGCGCGTCAAGGGGGGCAGGGCGCCGACACCGGCCGGCGCGGTATGCTCGAACCAGGCGAGAAAGCGCTCCATCTCGGCCGGTACCAGCGCCGCGGGCGGCGCCTCGAAATGAACCCGCGGTGCATAGACGGCGCCGGACACGACCTGCATCGGCTCCGCCCGACGGCGATAGCACCCGACCTCATCCAGGTCCGATCGTCCCCTCACCAGCATGGCCTGCCAGGCCCGGAGGGTGTCATGCGACAGGGGTGCCTGGAACCGGCGATAGAGGTCCACCATCAGCTCTGCCATTCCCGCCTCGGCCGGGGGGACACGCCGCTCGTCATGGGCCAGCCCGAACTGACGCAAGAGCGAGGACTGAAGACTGTCGCGGTCCAGATACTCGCCCTCGATCCGGGCGGTCATCACGGCCTCGTCGCCGACGCAGTCGATCGTCAGTCGGCGCTGCTCGGTGTCGTCAAGGTGTGCGAAAGCCCCGAAAAGGCGCCCGGACTCATGCAGCAGGCGCGCCTCCAGGGCCGCCAGCGGCGCCGGGTCAAACGTGAAGGCAGGCCAGTCGGGTTGTTGCCAGTTCCAGCGCATGAGGCATAGGGGGTGCGTTTATCGCTCAAAAAACAGGGGGTCCGTGAGTTATAGGCGCCGATTTTACCCCTGGTGTCGCGTCGGCGCCACGGCCAGTTCGTTACCGGGTGCGATCAGAACGGATGTGTTAACGTACGTTTCGTAGGGTATGCATCGCGTGCCCGCCAACCTGCCACGACCGCCGGAGCCGGGTACGCGATGCGTACCCTACAACCACAGCTACCGGACGTTCTCACGGACCGGGCATCGTTGTCGTTGTCGTGGTCGGATTATTCGATTTCGACAACTACAACGACAGCGTCCCCGGGATCTCGGTCACCACATCAGTTCTGATCGCACCCGCGGCAGACGTCAAGGCAGTTGTCGCATCAGGCCGCGGCGGCACGTTCCAGTCGCTCGATTTGATGGTCGTGGAGCTTCGACAGCAGGAGCAGCGAGGTGACCGCCCCGATGAGTGCGAAGAACATGTCGGACTGCGTGTCCCAGGGATCGCCCTGGGTGCCCAGGAACTCGTCGGCACCGCTGCCCAGCGCCAGGGCGGCACCCCACTCGATGAGCTCGTAGGCGGCGCTGATCGCCAGGACGATGCAGACAACGATGAACGCCAGCATCTTGCGTCCGTTTACATAGCTGCCGCGAAGCAGTATCTCGCGCGCCGCGAGCGCGGGGACAAAGCCCTGGAAGAAATGGCCAATCTTGTCGTACGGGTTGCGTTGCAGGTCGAGCGCCTGCGCAATGTCAAAGCCAAGCGGTACCCGGGCGTAGGTGTAGGCGCCGCCGAGCATCAGCACCAGCGCGTGTAGAAAGATGCCGACATACAGCAGTGTCGAGAGTGGGAATCGCCGATAAGTCACGGCAAGCACGGGGAGCACCAGCAAGATCGGAAAGACCTCCATGATCCAGGTCAGGCGGTCGTATGGCTGGGCGCCTGACCAGGCCAGCAGGCCAAGCAGAACGGTCAAGGCAATCAGCAGCGGCTTGGTGCGGTCAGGGGGCATGGCTGTTGTGCAACCTCATGATCTGCGATGAACGGAGTTTGGGCGCCGGAGCCGCAGGGCAGCGGGCCTTGCTCGTCGTTGCGGCCGCCGCCCAGGCATTGCGCACCGGAGGTCGAGGCTTTACCGTGAAAGTCCCCTGCGTAGCCAGGCCATCCTGGCCTGGCCAGGCTGGAGCAGTCAGGGCTGGAAGCCCTGACTACGCAGGCTCGCTCGCCAGCGATCGGCATGACTTTCATCTGCCGGGGTGGCGCGGGCGCC
>NZ_CAIKKU010000473.1 GCF_903828115.1 uncultured Thiodictyon sp.
CTGACGGTGTCGGGGCTGGAACAGTCAGGGCTGGAAGCCCTGACTACGCCGCCCCGCACGCTGGCCATCGAGCTAGCGGTCGAGAGGACTTTCATGTTCCGGGGTGGCGCGGGTGCCATGACCGTTAGCCGCGACGAGGCCCCGGCAGCCTGCGAGGTCGCGTCGCGGCTGAAGCCGCTCTCACCAGGCCCCGCCCGGACTTTCACGGTCATCAGCCCATTTCTTGCTGCCCCGACCTTTCCGGGCGACCTCGCCCGCCGCAGAATAGGCCAACCCTGCCCCTGGCGAAGCATACGCAAAGGACACCCCATCCATGCCGCGCCCGACACAAACGCCACCGAAGCAACCGCGCCCTACCGCCAAGGTTAAGGCCAAGTCCGAAGGCAGCGGCGCCATCGCCCAGGGCCGCAGGGCCAAGGCCGCCGGTCAAGGCGCGGTGATGGTGGAAGGCGACAGCGCCGCGCCCATCAACACCGGCGCGGGCAACATCTACCAGACCATCGTCCAGCAGGCGGCCCTTCCCGGCGCCGGTGCAGGCGATCTGCGCCAGGGCTACCTGGCCTGGCTCAGCCTGCGCGCCAACGCGCTGCCCCTGTTCGCCGGGGACAGCGGCAGACCGGCACAGCTCGCGTCGGTCTACACCGCGCTCCTGACCCAAGGGCGCGAGCCTGGCGGGGGTCATGCGCCCGCGGGCGCCCCGGCCGGGCACGCCCCGGCCGGGCACGAGCCCGTCCGCCAGTCCGCCCTGGAGGCATTGGACAGCGAGCAGTACCTGGTGCTGATGGGATGATGGCGCTCGCCGGCAAGTCGACGCCGCTCGCGCGGCAGTGCCGGTTCTCGACAGGTTTCAAGCGAGCGCTTGAAACCCTATTCCCGTTCTCCGATACTGCAACGAGCTTGGAGAAGGAAAGACCCCATGAAACCTTCGGTTGCGCTCGACCCTAAACGCGGCGCCGTCCGCGAGGCGGCGGGTCGCTTCCGCACGGCGAATCCCCGCGTCTTCGGGTCGGTCCTGCACGGCACCGACCGGGACGGCAGCGACCGGGACGGCAGCGACCTCGATCTGCTGGTCGATGCCTTGCCCGGTGCCACCCTGTTCGAGCTGGGCGGCCTGCAAGTCCAACTGGAAGAGATCCTGGGCGTCCCCGTCGATCTGCTGACCCCCGGTGATCTGCCCCCGAAGCTCCGCGCCCGGGTGCTTGCCGAGGCGCAGCCGGTGTGAACGCGCCGCCTTCTCCCACTCCAACTCGCTCGGCAGCGCGACCTGCCACCCTTGCTCCCGCACGCGGTGGGCGGGCGTGGTACCGACAAGTGTCGACGCCTCGGCCAGCATCTCGTTCAGCCAATCGCAATACGCCAGTGCTTCGTGCCAGTTCACCAGGCGCGCGGGTCGGTTGTCCGGATCGCGCAGGGCATCGGAGTCGCCGAGCGCGAATCCCTTAGCCTCGACGAATGCCTGCAATTGGGCGACCGTGACCGGGTAGCGGGCAATGTAGAAGTCCGCCGTCGGGGTGGGCTCGTCGTTGATCTCGGCCTCGCCGAAGTCGTCGCCGACGATCTCGCGGACGCGCTCGGCGTGCGCCTTGCGCGTTCCGATCCGAAACCCCGGGTCGGCCGGGAGATGCACGAATCCGAGCAGGTCGTCACCCGGCAGGTAGAAGCGCCGCGGGTCGAAGCGCGGGTCGCCCAGGCGAGCAAGCAGGTCGCCGGCAACGGCACGCTGTCTCGCGTGTAGTCCGCCCTCGTGTGGATGCACCGGCAGCAAGTCGGCGATCCAACCGCAGACTCGGTCCGCGATGGCGCGGGTACGCTCACGCTTCGTGATGGCGACGAGCCCGATCTCTTGCAACTGCTGCCCCGCGAGCATCGCGCAGGTCCAGTCCGCCGGCTCCGGCTGCCGCCGCTTGCGCAACTCGGCCACAGGAGCGCCGCCGATCAGCTCGTCGGCGGCGCTGGCGCCGCGCTCGGTCCTGGCCACCCGGGCGGCGAGC
This sequence comes from uncultured Thiodictyon sp., assembly GCF_903828115.1. Lineage (GTDB taxonomy): Bacteria > Pseudomonadota > Gammaproteobacteria > Chromatiales > Chromatiaceae > Thiodictyon. Next base: position 1,992 of record NZ_CAIKKU010000473.1, read on the forward strand.
GCCAGGACCACCTGCCAGTGATCCGGTGCGTGGCGGGCGAGACGCGCGCACTCGGCCGGGAAGTCGTCCTGGGCCGCCAGGTAACAGGCGGCGAGGAACTCCTGGAATGTGCGGTGCGGGAAGGCGAACTGAGGCTCCCCGTCCTTCTCGCCCTGGCCGATCAGGAGCCCGGCGCGGTTCTCGATGTACTCGACCACGATCGCGGCCTTGTCCAGGCTGTCGTTCAATAACGGCTTGAAGGCGCGCAACAGACGGCCCTCGCCGATGTCGGCCAGGGCATAGACGCCCTGCCGCGGATCCGGGCCGCCGGGCCAGGCGTAGGGTCTGGCGGTGAGCAGGAAGCGGCACTTGGGGCCAGCCGAGCGCATGAGCTCGCGCACCGCCGCGAGTACGCGTTGCTGGGTTGTGCCGCTGCCGCTGCCGCATTCGTCGAGTCCGTCGAGCAGCATCAGTGCCCCGCCGGTGCGCGCGATCCGCTGCACGTACTCGATCGTACGCTCGGACATGCCATAGCCGGTGGCGCGCAGGTCCGCGGCGATGAAGTCCCAGAGATCGCCGGCCTGGGCGGGTCCATCCCCAGACGGGAGCCGCTCGGCGAAGCGACGGAGCAGGACGCGGATCGGGAACAGGCCGCCGTGGGTCCAGGTCTCGCCCAGGCCGGCGAGCACGTCGCGATGGCCTTGCCAGGCCTGGGCCATTGCCAACAGCAGGCTGGCGCCGAAGGTGCTCTTGCCGCTGCCGGGCTTGCCGAGCAGGGTCAGCTCGCGGTGGTGGTCGAGGGCCTCGAGGGCGGAGACCGGTCGCGCCTTGTCCCGCCCTTCGGGCGCGTTGAGCCAACGATCCCAGTCACCGCGCGACAGCCATTCCCCCAGCTTCCCGCCCCTGGGGATGGACATGCGGGTGTCCAGTGGCACATAGAAATCAGCGAGTTGGAGCGGCTCGCGCCCGGTTTCCTGCGCGCCCAGGTCGATCTCGCCGAGCCGCAGGCCCGCGAGATCGGCGACCAGGGCGTGCAGATAGAGCGCAACGACGGACTTGGCCTCCTCCGGGTCTTCGCCGACCTGCACGACCTGGGTGAGGTGCTCGACATAGTCCCGGCCGATGACATGACCGCCGCGGGTCGCCACCGCTCCGGCGATGACCGCCCCGCCCCCGGTCGTGATCCGGGTGTCGATCTGGGTGCCGGTATTGATGTTGCCGGTGTTCTTGCCGCCCACCTGGACGGCACCCTTGCCGGGCGCGATGGCCCCGTTGCCTTGAGCGATGGCGCCATCGCCGCTGAGCTTGGCCCGGTAGCTGTCGCCGATCTGCAGATGGAATTGGCGCAGTCGCGAGCGCGCACGCTCCGGGCTCACCTCGCATACCGCCGTACCCTCCGGCGGGGGCGCCGTGGAGTCGAAGTCGCCCAAGCTGGTTGCGCCGCGGAACAGCGACACGGCAAAGGGGCCGGCGCCCTTCAATACGGTCAGTTCCGGTTCCTGGGTCTTTCCGTACTCCTGCGCCGCCTCCTTCACACTGTCGTACAGGTGCAGATCGAGATCGAATGCGCTCACATAGCCGCCGCTGCCGCGCGTCCCCTCGCCCCGCAGTCCGTCGACGAGCGCCTGGGTGAACAGGCTGAGCGCGCCCTGGCCGATGTAAGACAACTGCTGGTCACGGCACGCGGTCATGACGATCCTGCCCTCGCCCGTTGCGAGCAGTGCGGCGGCGGTCGCGCCCGGCAGCGGTGTGTCGCTGAAGGTCGGCTCGCCAGGCCCGAGGGTCGGCGACAGCTCGCCCGCATGGCAGGTATTGACCAGTCGGGATCGCGCAGGACCGCGGCGACGGCCTGTGCGTCGGCGGCGCTGATCGGGACATCGAGCTTGGGCTCGTGCCGGTAGGTGCCGACGCCGATGAGAAGGGCGCGACCTTGGAAGAATGCCATGGGAGCCTCCGCATGCCGGTCGTGGGATGGAGGTGCCGCCGCGTTCAAGCCGCGGCAGACACCCTGCGGTGGGCGGGCCGCGTTCCCGAGTGCCGGGCGGACGCCGGCGGCGTCGGCGCCAGGGCCTGGGAGCGCCGAGCGCGAGTAACCAGCGGCGCGGAAGCAGGGTTGGCGGGCCGCCAGAGGCTTGGAGAGCTTGGCCGCGCGGTGTGTGAGCGCCTCAATTGTCGACGCCGATGATGACGCTGGCGGCGGCAAAGACGGCACAGGCCGGGGCCTCTTGCGCAAGCCCCAGATGCTCCAACACCTCGGCGGCAATGACCCCGCGGACCGTTACGCCCGCGGGCAGCGCGATGACGACCTCCGCGGGCCCGTCCCCGCGGGTGATGCGCTGGACCAGGCCGCAGAGGCAATTGGTGCCGGGGCTGGCCGCCGGGTCCGGTTCCCGGGCGATGCCGACCGCGACGGCCTTGACCAGGGCCCACACGGTCCGCCCCGGGCGCAGGTTCAAGGACTCGACGCTCTCGTTGGTCACCCCGGCGCAGATCCGCTGCCCGCCCTGGATCTCGATCAGTACCTCGGCGTCCACGGTGCGGGCGGTGACCGCGACGATGCGGCCGATGAACTGGTTGCGCGCGCTGGTGCGCATGGCGAGACGCCGCAGCAGGTCGAGGGCGGCGCCGGGGTCGCCCATGGCGGCGTTGATCCCGTCCAGGAAACGCCGGTACTCGGCGGCGATGGTGCGGTAGGCGGCGATCAGGCGTCGGCCCTCGTCGGTGAGGCGGGCGCCGCCGCCGCCGCGTCCGCCGGCGGCGGTCGCCACCAGCGGCGCCGGGGCCAGGTTGTTGATCGCATCCACCGCGTCCCAGGCCGCCTTGTAACTGATCTTGAGCGCCTTGGCCGCCTGGGTGATGGAGCCCCGCGCGGCGATCTGCTCCAGGAGTGCGATGCGCTGCTCGCCCAGGAAGGCCACGTCGTTGCAGTCCAGCCAAACCTCACCGGCGACATGCAGGGGCTGGCGTTGGGGCTTGGTTGAGGTCTTGGGGTTGCTGGACATTGCGGACGGGGGCGGGTGGTGCGAGGTGGCGGGGGCTGGCGCGAGGATCGCAGATCCGCGGCGGCTGCGCTATCGGATGGGGTGCAATTAGAGCTGATGTGTTGACGCCGATCCCGTAGGGTACGCGATGCGTATCCCACAGCGACCGGACCTTCTGACGGACCGGGCGTCGTTGTCGTTGTCGTAATCGAACAATCCGAGTACGACAAC
>NZ_CAIKKU010000474.1 GCF_903828115.1 uncultured Thiodictyon sp.
CGTTGTCGTTGTCGTTGTCGTAATCGAGGTTATCGTATCGCCCGGATTCCCTCGCACGTCAGGTTGCAGCGATTCTCCGATTACGACAACGACAACGACAACGAAAATCGCGCTACAGGCAGTCCCTGATGGAATTGTTTAACTTATCGGTGAACCGTTCCTAAACGCGCAATAGGCAGCCGACCAGTGGAAAACACGATAAAGCGGATGCACACGCACTACCGACTGCCGGCCCGGGCGGCCGACGGCCTGCGGGCGCGCCTCACCGCGGTCCAGTCGCACCTGCTGGACGAGGCCCTGGCGGCGGCCCTGGAGCAGGCCGGCGCCCGCCCCGAGGAGGAGATCTGTATCCGCCGGTTGCGGGTGCCGGTGCGGCTGCGCGGCGTGCGCGGCGACGCGGCCCTGGCGGCGGACTGGGCGCAGGCGATCGCCGCCGCCCTGACCGAGACCCTGGCCCGGGACGGACCTGAGCAGGCGGTACGCTATGGGTCGCGGATGCACGCCTGGATCGATTGCGCCCTGGGTGTCGCCCGCGGCGATCTGGGCCGCGCCTGGGCCTGGCGCCGGCTGGGCCTGTGGCGGGCCGCCGGGGATCTGGCCCCCGCGGATGGCGCCGCCGAGCTGGTGCGCGGCCTGGCCTTCGCCCCGGACGCGGTGGTGCCGGTGCTGCTGGGGCTCGCCGCGCAGGGGGCCCTGAGTCCGTTGGCCCGCCGGCTCGATCTGCCCTCCTGGACCCTGCTGGCGGCCGCCGCCCTGGACGCCCATGCGGCACCGCGGGCGCTCCTGGACCGGCCCGCGCCGCCCGACGGGGCTGTCCCGGCGACGGCCCCTGACGCGACCGCGGCGCCGACGGCCCTTACCCACGCGGAGGCGCCCGGCGGCCCAACTGCAACGGCCCCCTGGGACGACTCACCCCTGCTGGCCCTGCGCGAGGTCGCGGCACCCGGCAACGCCCGGGCGCTCGCCGTGCTGATCCTGCTCGCCGCCGACCCGGCCCTGGGCCGCCGGGGACTCCCGGGGGCCGGCCGCCAGGTCGATTGCCTGGCCCAAGACCTGCTGGATGCGGCACCCGCCGATGCCGGGCGCCGGGAGCGGCCCGCGACCCCCGGGGTCCAAGGGCCGGACTCACCCGCATCGCCCGGTTCACCCGCGGCGGCCGACCGGCCGCGGCCGACGGCCGACCCGGCGCCCACACCCGCGACCGCGGACCCCCGGGGTTCCGGACCCGACCCCGGGCCCGTCGGCGGCGAGCCGCCCGTGCCCGCGGCAGGCGACACCGCGACGCCCACGGTCGCCTCCGAGGATCGGCCGGGGGAACGGTACGCGCAAGGAGAGCCGGCCGCCGCCCGGCCCCCGAGCGGCCCGGACCCATGGCGCGGGACGGCCGATCGGCCCCGCGACACCGACCAGACGTTGCCCGGGACCGGCCCCGCCGGGGCCGTCCGCCCGCCGGACCCGGGGTTCGTGGTCCCCGAGCGAGCGCCGCGCCAAGGCACCCCGACGCCGCCGACCGGGCCGGTCGCGGGGGACGCCCCCCGGGCCGCGACCGCGCCGGACCGGGACCCGGACCGGGACCCGGACCGGGACCCGGACCGGCAGCCCGCTTCCCCGCTGGTCCTGCGACGGGAGGGCCGCACCGACTGGGGCGGTCTGCTGCTCCTGCTCAACGTCCTGGAGCCGGCGGGCCTGCTAAACCCGCAAGCGCCCTTGCCCCCCGGGCGGACCTTGCGCTGGACGCTGCACGGCCTGGCCCAGGCCCTGGCCCCGGTCACGGCGGACGACCCGGCGGCGCTGGCCTTCGCCGGGCTGGCCCCGGGCGCCCGCCCCCCCTCGCTGCACGGACCCGCGGCGAGCGATGTGGAGCGCCGCGCCATCGCCGAGTTGCGCGCCCGTGTCGTGCGCTGCCTGCACCGGGTCCTGGAGGCCGACACGGAGCACCCGGAGGCGGTCCTTGCGCGGGTCTGCCGCCGACCCGCCGTGATCCTGGCGGACCCGGGCTGGATCGAGGTGCGCTTTGTGCTCGCCTGCTTGTCCACGCAACTGCGCCGCGCCCGGCTGGATCTGAACCCGGATTGGCTCCCCTGGCTGGGCACGGTGGTGAGGTTCAGCTATGAGTAGCGCAGCGGTGCGGATGACGCGCGAGACCGGCATCCTGGCGGGGCGGCTGGCCGCCCTGCTGGAGACGATCCTGCCGGGTAGCGGCGGCGCCGGTCCCCTGGCCGCGGGTCAGGCCTTCCTGGAGTCCTCCTTCGCCGCCGTAGCGCAGGGCCAGGACCTGGCCCAATTCCCGGGCTCGGCCCTGAGCCGCCCAGCGGCGGCCGCCGGTCCCCACCCCATCGACCGCCTGGCCCTGGCCCTGGGCCTGCACACCCCCGCGGACGACCGGGTGGTGGACTTGATCCTGCTCGCCGGCCTGCCTGAGCAGCACGAGGGCTATGCCTCGGTGCTGCGCGCCCTGCACCCCCGGGGTGAGCCCTGGCTCCCGGTGGGGCTGGCCGCCCAGCTCCTGTTTCCCGCCGACGCGCAGCGGCTCGACCTGCGCGCGGCGCTGGAGACCGGTCCCCTGGTCCGCCACGGGGTGCTGCGGCTCCTCGGGGAGGGCCCCTTCGGCGAGCGCTCGATCGGTCTCGGGGAAGGCCTGTGGTCCTGCCTGCTGGGACTGGACACGACCCCGGCGCGCCTGGAGCGCTTCGACGTGCGGCCGGACCCGGGCGTCCCCCTGGCGTGCCTGGCCGAATGGCTGGCGCAGCCCCCGACCCAGCGCGCCGCCGCCACCCTGGCGGCCCGCACCCCCTGCACCCTCATGGTTTGCGGCGACGCGGACGAGACCCTGCATTGGCGCGGCTGCGCCCTGGTGCGGTCCGCCGGACGGGAGCCCTTTGGTCTGCTGCTGCCGGCCGGGGCGGACGCCGACCTTCAGCGGCTCGCCCAGGCCCACGCGCTGGTGCGCGGGGCCGTCCCGGTGGTGCGGGTGCTGGAGTCCGTCCGGGAGCCCGACCCCGCCGGCGCGCCGCCGACCCTGCTCCCGGACTTTCCGGACACCCTGGTCCTGTGTGCCCGCCCGGGGTCCGCGCCGTCGCGTCCGGACCTGCCCTTGATCGCGGTCCCGGTCCCGGCCCTGAGCGCGGCGGCCCGGCGCTCGATGTGGCAGGCGGCCCTGCCGGCCCTGTCCGCGGACGCCGCCGAGCTGGCCGCCCGCTTCCCGGTGGAGCCCCCGGTGGCCGCCCAGGTCGCCCGCGACCTCAAGGCCCTGCAGGACGCCGGGGCCGCGGCGCCGACCCCCGACGACCTGGCGAGCAGTCTGCGCGCCCGCGCCGGGCTCAACCTCAGCAGCGCGGTCAAACTCCTGCGCCCGACCGCCACCTGGTCCGACCTGGTGCTGCCCGCCGATCGCCGCGAGCAACTGCGCGAGGCGGTGGATCGACTCAGGCTCCAGTCCCGGGTGTTGGACGACTGGGGCTTCCTGCCCGGCCGGGCCGGGGTGCGCGGGGTACGCCTGCTCTTCAGCGGCCCGCCCGGGACCGGCAAGACCCTGTCCGCGGAGGCGATGGCGAGCGCACTGAGCACCGATCTGCTGGTGGTGGACCTGTCGCGGGTCATGTCCAAGTGGATCGGCGAGACCGAGAAGAACCTGGCGGCGGTCTTCGACAGCGCCGAGCGCGCCCAGGCCGTGCTCTTTTTCGACGAGGCGGACGCACTCTTCGGGCGGCGCACCGAGGTCTCCGACGCCCACGACCGCTACGCCAACCTGGAGACCGCCTATCTGCTGCAGCGCCTGGAGCGCTTCGACGGACTGGCGGTGCTCGCCACCAACCTGCGCCAGAACATCGACGCCGCCTTCAGCCGCCGGCTGGAGTTCGCCATCGAGTTCGAGGAGCCGGACCGGGAGAGCCGGGAGGCGATCTGGCGGGCCCACATCCCAGCCGCCGCCCCGCTGGCGGCCGAGGTCAATTTCTACGAGCTGGCGGCCCTCTACCCGGTCGTCGGCGGGCTGATCCGCAACGCCGCGGTGGCGGCGGCCTTCCTGGCCGCGGCCGACGGCACGCCGATCGGCCGCGAGCATCTGGTGCGCGCCATGCGGCGCGAGTACGACAAGGCGGGGCGCGCCTTCCCGGGGCTGCCCCTGGGACTCACCCTCTGACCTGATCCCGGCCCGTTCAACCAAAGACCCAAACACGCGATGCGGAGCACCCCACCATGGCCGATCCAACCACCCTGAAGGACCTTGCGCACACCAACCTGAGCGCCGCACAGGCGCGCACGACCGCCGCCCGCGCCGAGTCCGGCGCGGCCCAGACCGCGGTGAGCGACGGGGTCACGGCACTGACCGCTGCCGCCCAGGCGCTCGCCGCCGCCGCCGCCGACGGCCAGCGCATCCGCACCGAACTGGCCGCCATCCCCACGACCGCGGACGCCACTCCGCTCCTGCAAGCGCTCGACACGGCCACCATCGCCCAGCGGGCCGCGGAGGCGGACATCCTCGCGGCCGAGCGGACCCTGGCCCTGGCCCGCGACCGGCTGGAGCGGGCCGCACTCGCCCTGCGTGAGGCAGAGTCCGGCCGGGTGCGCGCCCAGACCGAGGCCACGGCAGCGGACCGGGAGGCCACACGGGTGGCCGCCCTGGTCGCGGCTCTGGGTCAGCCGCCCCTGAAGACCCTGGCGGCACAAGCGACTGCCTTGCTCGGCTCCGCCGCCGCGACCGCCGCCGAGACCGCAGTCGAGAAAGACCTCCCCGCGAAGCTGCTGGAACGGGCACGCAGTCGCGTCACCATCGCCCGTGAGCGGATCAGCAACACCGCGGCCGCCCGCGATGCCTTCGCCGCGCAGATCCAACTCCAGATCGCCGACCACGGCAGCACCGCGGACCAACTCGCCGGGCCGCGCGCCGAGTATGCCGCCGCGCTCGCCGGGCTGGAGTCCTATGTCGGTGGGGCCAAGCAGCGCCTGGATCGCGCCCAAGGCGCACTGACCCGGCTGGCGGACCCGGCCCAAAAGGCCGCCCTCACCGCCGCTCAGGTGACCCGACTCAATGACCCGGCGCAGGCCGCGGCCCGCGAGGCCGCCGCGGACCTTGAGCTGGCCCTGGATGAGGCCCGCCGCGACCGGGAGGCAGCGGAACAGGCACGGGACCTGGAACAGGCGAAGAAGGCCGCCGGAGACCCCGATACCCTGGCCGCCAAGGAGGCGGACCTCGTCACCAGGAAACAGGCCGAGACCGCTGCGAAGGGGGACTACGACCTGGCCCGGCAGACCCTCCTGAGCGCATGGGAGGCCGCGGCACCGGATGGGACCTGGGCCGACCTGCTCGCCTATGACGATGCGATGAAGGCCTTGGACGAGCTGGCGACCCAGGCACCGAGCCCGCCGACACTGGCGGCCAAGGAGTCCAATCTGGTGGCCGCCCTGGTGGCACTCGACAAGGAGCAGACCGCCCGCGCCCTCTACGCGGCGCAACTCGCGGCGCGCACGGCGGCCGCGACCTTCGACGCTGGCGCCGCCGAGCGCATCGCCTTCGCCGCCCTGCGCGGAGATGCCTGAGCGGCCTCGCCCGCGTCCGGCGTCGCAAACGCCACGAACCATCCGAAGGAGTCCCTATGGCCGACACCACTGAACTGGCAAACTGCGCCGCCGACGCCCTGCTGCCGACGAGCCCCTTCTACGCCCTGCATTACCACTTCGGCATGCTCCTCGGGGTCGAGGACTTCGACACCGAGCAGGCCTACCACCGGGGCAAGTCCAGGCTGCACAACGCCTGGCTGCACCGTGAGGGGGTGGTGTGGGGCCTGGCGGTGGTCGTGGACCCCGAACACGACGAGATCCGCGTGACCCGCGGCCTGGCCCTGGACTCGGCCGGGCGGGAACTGCATCTGGACGAGGACCTGTGCCTGAGCCTGCCGGCCTGGCTCGCCGCGCTCCCGGCCGAAGAGCGTGTGCGCCTGGCCGGAGCGGACGGCACCACACCGTTCGAGGCCCATTGCACGATCCGCCACCGCGCCTGTCTGAGCCGCCAGGTACCGGCCCTGATGGAGCCGTGCGACGGGTCCGGACGCGATACCGCCTATTCGCGGGTCTTCGAGACGGTGGAGATCCGGCTGCTGCCTGGATTGGCCCCGGCGCCGCCGGTCCCACCCTACCACCGGGTGCGCCTGCTCCTGGGGCTGGCGGCCGCCCGCACCGAGGCCGCCGACGGCAAGCCGGCCGCAGAGGAGGACGCCGCGATCCTCAAGGCGCGCGACGACCTGCTCGCCAAACCCCAACCGGAGCGCCTGGCCCTGGCCTTGGAGCGGCTGCGCGATTGCGCCGCCTGGGACACGGCGGACCTCACCCCCCCCAAGAGCGCCGCCGGCGAGGACTGGCTGCTCTTCCCCGGTCCGGACGCTGCCGGCCTGGTGCTGGCGAACCTGGAGGGACTGACCCTGACCCGGTCCGGCGACGCGCTGCACCTGAAGTCCGGGACCCCGAACTACGCCCCCCGCCCCTCCCACCTGGCGACCCGTACCATCCAGGAACTGGCCGCGGCGGCCTTCTTCTGCTGCACCGCACCCACTGCCGCGTCCGGCCCGGAATCCGCCACCACCGCGGCGGCAGCGTCGGCGGCGGTCACGCCGGGCGGACCCCAGGCCGACCCGCGACAGGTGCTCTTCGACGGCCAGCAGGTGCGCTTGCAGGTAACCGCCGACCTGCACCCGGACAGCGTCAAACCCGCTGCCTTCACCGTTTCGGGTTTCACCGCCGGGTTCGGCTGGAAGGTCCACAAGGTGTCCGATGCCCTCTTTGAGCCGTCGGACCGCTCGGTCACCCTGTGGCTGTCGACCAAGGTCACCGGCGATCTCTTGCGTTTGGTCGCCCGGGGTACGGGTCCAACCCCGCTCCTGGGGGCGGACCTGGAGCCCTTTGCGGGCGCCGTCGGCGACCCGCCAGCGCCCGCCGGGCGTGACTTTGTCCACATGCAGAAGGGGAGCTGACCATGGCCGTGCCCACTAACTCCACGAGCCCCCTGGTGCTGATCACCGGCGCCGACGGCATCAACCTGATCCCGGCCGCGACCCCGCTGACCCGGCTCAACTATTTCGACGGCAAGTTCCTGCGCGCCCAGGACCTGGAGTCCGAGCAGCGCTACCTGCGCCAATTGGCGGCGCTGGGTAACCAGGCCGGCGGGGCCGGCGTGGTGCATGGCCTGGAGCTGCGCCTCATCGGCGGGGACCAGCTCCAGGTCTTGCCTGGGCTTGCCATTGACCCGGCCGGCCGGGTGCTGCTGCTGCCCCAGGACTATGCGCTGTCGGTCTCCGCCCTGATCGAGGCCTCGCGCGGCCTGGCGGCGACCGGGGCGGCGACGGCCGCCGGGAGCGCCGCCTTCAATCCCTGCGCCAAGACGGCCGTCGGCACCGCGACCCTGGTCCCCGAGCGTTCCTGGTACCTGGTGACCATCGGCTTCGCCGAGGCCCTGTGCGGGGAGGAGGACGTCTACGGCGCCCTGTGCGAACAGGCCTGCGTCACCACCACCGACCGACCCTACAAGGTCGAGGGCGTGGTCCTGCGGGCACGTCCGCTGACCCTGTCCACCCCGCTCCCGGCCGCCGCGGCGCTCGCCCTGACCGGCGTCCACCTGCGCTCACGGCTCGCCAGTGCATGGTTTGCGGACGAGGCCCTGGGGCTCGGCGAGCCGATCTCCGCCGATCGCCTGCGCGCCGCCCTGTGGTGCGGGGGCGCGGTGGGGCCCGGCGCGGGCGAGGTCCCGCTCGGCATCCTGGTGCGCGAGGGCACCGTGAGCCGCTTCGTGGACCAGTGGACGGCGCGGCGCGAGCGCATGGAGACCCCGCCCAAGCACTACTGGCAGTGGCAGTTGGCCATGCGCCCCTGGGCCGTCTTCATGGCCCAGGTCCTCCAGTTCCAGTGCCAACTGCGCGACAGCGTGAGCGGCGTCCCGGCCGGTGGCGGCGGAACGGACGACCCGTGCAGCCAGGCCAAGGCCCTGATGGCGGAGGCCGTGGATCAGGTGGAGCGGATCTCGGCCTTCTATAAAGAGACCACGGCAGGCCTTGCCGCCCTGACCGCCGAGACCCGCAAGTCGATTTTTACCGCCAAGCCGGACCTGGCCGAACTTACCCGCTTCCAGGACCGGCTCAAGACGGCCCAGGCGGTCTTCACCCTCCTGCCCCAGGAGCGCCAACTCATCCATTGGGGTCTGATCGAGTTGCCGAGCGCCGGTTATCTCCCGGTCGTCCCCGGCGACAGCCTCTCGGTCAACGCCCAGGTGCGCCGACTCTTGGGCGAGGGGCTGGACCTGCGCTTCTGCATCGTGCGCCCGGACTTCGTGCCCCATGCACTGGAGGAGGCCCAGCACATGGAGCGGATCTCGCTCCTTCAGGGGCTGGATCACCCGGAGCGCAAGCCGCGGGTCGATATCCTGGTGCCCAACGGGCGCGTCGCCCCCGGCCGCGATGAGACCGGGCGCTATTACGAGATGCGAGTCAACCTGATCCCGGACAACTTCACCGCGCTCGCGGTCTCCGCCGCCCTGGGCGAGCGGCTGGAGCAATCCAAGTTGGCCTTGCTCGACGCGGGCAAGGGGCAGACCAAGACGACCCTGGCCAACCAGCTCGACCCCGCGGTCTTCGAGCGGACGGGCGAGACCTTCCATTTTCAAGGCGTGGGGCGCGGCGAGGCGATCCCCGGCCGGGGCCTCGCCTTCCACTACGCGGGCCTCACCGACACCTTTGAATTGGAACCGGTCAAGGCCGCGGCGGCAACGGACGTGACCGTCGCCGTCGCGGGCGACGCGCAGACCAACCTCCACCTGCTGCGCGAGGCCCCGGCGAGCGCAGCGAACGGCGCCGCGACGCCCCCCGAGGCCGAGCTGTCCGGCGCCGAGGGTATCGAGACCGGGGGCGTGCGGCTCGATGACACCCGCTACACCATGGACCCGCGGCGCTACTGGATCGGCGAGCGGGAGCGGGTCGCCGGGCTGCGCTCCTCACTGTGGGTTTCGCTGGCCCTGGCGCAGGACCCCACCGGGCTTGCCCGCGGCGCCCAGACGCGGGCGACCGGGGAGGTCTATCTGCTGGTGGTGCGGCCGGAGAAGGTCGCGGCCACCCGGCCGGCCAAGGCCGAGACCCTCGGCACCAGCCGCCTGCTGCTGCGTGCCACCTTCACCGGGGACCTGCGGGTGGACAAGGTCCTGGCGCGGGGCGCCGGGTCCGAGACCATCCAGGTGGACGGGGAACTCGCCGGTGAGGTCTCAATCACCATGCAGGTGGGGACCAGCGAGCGAGTGGGTAAGGTCTCGGAGGTGGTGAGCCTGCACCTCTCGGAAGCGGTCAGCATCCTCAAGTCCCCCACGGCGTTGGGGCCGACCTACCTGATCGAACTGAAATCACCCGCGGCCCTGGGGCCGCTGGTGGCCGAGGTCCAGGTGCAACGGGAATGGACCGCGGCCGACACCGCCGAGGTCCGCGGCACTGTCGCCCTGCGGATGCCGACCGGCCGCATCCCGGGGCAGACCAAGGCGGAGGAGTTGCAACTCGCGCGCGCCCTCACCATCAACACCAATGCCGGGGCGGGTGCAGCGATCGCGTCGGCGGCGACCAAGGTTGCCGATCGCCAACTCTTCCGCGCCTGGCAGACCATCAATGCCGCGGTGACGCAGCCCGCCCACCCGGCGCACGAGCGCGCCATCCGCGCCATTCGGGCGATCGGCACCGCGCTTGGCGGCACCCGCTTCGCGGATCTGAAGGCCGCCGCGCTCTTCCCACCGCCGCCGCCGACGACCGACGGGCTCACCGTGCTCGGCACCCTGGACTGGGTGCTGTTCCACCGGCGGCGTGACAAGACCTGCCGGGACGACACCCCGGCCGCCCCGGTAGCGACCCGCGGTTACGCCCTCTACCAGGTCACCCTGGAGCACGCGGAGCAGGTCGACCAGGTTCAGCGGGCCATGGCGGCCAACGCGACGGCGACCCTTGAGCGGTTCAAGCCCGATTTCCTCCAGGTGGTAGAGTTCGCGGCCGGGGTGCAGAGCGTGCTCACGCCCCAGGCCCAGGTCCGCGCCACCTGGCGCCAGGACGTAGGGGCGGCGGCTGGCCCCATCGTCGGCGGTGCCATCGCCAGCGCCGGGGCGGCCGTCGCTGAAGGTGAGGCGCTGGCCCTGGAGCGCCTGGAGTCCCTGGTCGACGTGGTGCGGCCCGAGTCCGGGCTGGCCGCGGCGCCGGACTATGCCGCCCTGGAGCGGGTGCCCGACCTGTTCGGCAGCGCCCGGCAGGATGGGGCCATCCTGCTGCTGACGGTCCCGGTGAAGGTGGAGACGACCTGCCACCGGGTCTATTGGCTGACGCCGATCCCCAGCAAGAACCTCGACGGGCAACTCGCTGCCGGCAACCTGGCAGGGCTGCCTGGGATCGATGGCTGGGTCCCGCCGATGACCCATGTAGTGCAACTGGTGGTCAAACCACTCGGCACCCTGAGCTTCCAGGGCGAGGACCCACAGGTCATTGCCGGCACGGAGTCGGCGACGGTCCTGACCAACTGGACGGCCCTGGCCCTGGACTGCCCGCCGGCCCAGGTCTGGAGCTTCCGGCGCGCGGACGCGGACGCAACGGGGGACGCCTTGATCGGTCAACGCGGCCTTGCCATTGCAGGGCTCCTGGGAACCGATGATCTTGAATCCAAGGTGACCATCAGCAGCGATCTCCCAGGAATCTGCCCAGTTATCACCCTCGTGAGACCGCTCGCGGTCTGCCTCCAGACACACCGGTTGCTGGGCAACCTGGAGCGGATCTTCGAGATGATCCAGAAACCGGACATCGACGGCCTGGTGCTGGGGCCGGACTCCACCCGGCTCGGGGACCTGACGGTTTGCCCGAAATCCGGCAAGGTCTTCGGCGGATCAGTCGCCGCACTTGGCCCGAACGCCTTGCCCGTGGGCATCTGGTTCGCGGTCAAACCAGGCGACAACCGGGTCCCGGCGGGGCTGGCCGAGGCCGTTATCAAGGACGACCTGATCCAGCGCCTGGGCCTTGCGGCCGCGGGGATCGACGTGACTGAACTGCATCCGGAGACCGCCGCGGACTGGCCGAGCGACTGCCCCATCCTGGCGTTCGTCGTGCTGCGGGAGGGTTGACCATGACCATGACCATGACCAGGAGCAGGACATGAGGCACCTACTGCCCACGGGCAGCGAGCACGCTCCGCCGGCCAAGGCCCCCGCGCCCAAGTCCGCGGCGCAGCGCGCCGAGTCCGCACCGGCCGGCGCCTGGCGCGAACTGGCGCCGGGTGCTGCCGACAAGCGGCGGGTGAGCCAGCCCGGCGACCCGGCTGAGCTACAAGCGGATCGGGTGGTGGTCTTCTACCTGTGGGCGATCCGCAGCGGTCAACCCCCGCACGACAGCCACGGACGCCTGATCTCCAATGTGCCGGGGGCGCGGGTGCCAGCGTGAGTGGGTCATGATCTCCCTGGCGAGTAAAGAGGGCACGAAGGCCAAGACTCAGACGGCCGCGTCCACGAAGCCTGCACCGGCGAGCCCGGCCCAGGCCGCGACCAATCCAGTGTGGACCCGGCTCGCCCTCGCGGGCGTCCGCCCCAAGCTAGCCGTGGGTGCCCCCGACGATCCGCTGGAGCATGAGGCCGATGCCCTCGCGGAGCGCGTGCTGCGGATACCGTATCTATCGGCAGCCGCACGGCAGGCGGCAATGCCCTCGCTCAGGGCCCTGACCTTGCAACGCAAGTGCGTGGCCTGCGAAGAAGAGGAAAAGGACGAGAAGCTTCTGCGCAAAGTGGGCGCTGGCGAGCCCGATAGCCCCGGGACTGTGCCGGCCATCGTCGATCGGGCGTTAAGCACCCCGGGCCAGCCGCTGGAACCTAAGGTCCGAGGGTTTTTCGAGCCGCGTTTCGGACAGGATTTTTCCGCCGTGCGGGTGCACACCGACGCTTTGGCGGCGAGCTCAGCCGCGGCCATCGGCGCGAATGCCTTTGCCTACGGCAATCACATCGCCTTTGCCGCCGGACGCTACGATCCGCGAAGCGGCACGGGCCAGCGACTCATCGCCCACGAAATTGCACATGTGCTGCAACAGCCGGGATATGTCGCGCGCGATCCGGACCCACAAGCGCCCGACCAGAAAAAATGTACCACGGGCGTCACCCCCGGTGCGGCGCGGGCCGATCCAGACAATCGCGATTTGGGACCGTCCGGCACCTACTATATCCAGGGTCCGGTCTACAAGGGCGAGAGCGTAGAGCTCTATTGCGACCTCGCCATCCAGGCATGGATACCTTGGCGCTTCGGCGTCGGCAAACTGTCTGCGGCCGTGGCCAGCCGGATCCGCACCGAGGCATCGCTGCGGGGTTGGCATTGGACGAACGGAGTCGTCCCCAAAGAGGGCTGCCAGGCCCAGGCAAGGATCTCGATGGACTCGATGAACCGCCTAGTTGCATTGGCCGGGCGCGATCAAGCCGCGAGCCAGGCAGGGGCCAAAGAGAGCGAGGCGGGCCTACCCCCGCTGCCGCCGCCCGAGGCCATCTACGACGAGGAGATCGTCGTCACGGCATCGCGCGACCCGGACGGTCCGAGCACTCAGGAAACCAAGAAGCTCGATCCCCGCGTGGAGGCGGAGAAGGCACTCGACCCCACCAGCGTCTACGAGGCCGGCGCGCCCGGTGCGAATAGACCGCCGTTTCCGGCACGCATGGAGGGCCCGGAAATGGAGGTGCCGAACGGCATCGGCGCCTACAAGATGATCCTCGAATATGCCTGGGCCACCAGCGACCCGCTGCTGCAGCTGGCCTATCACATGAATGCAGTGAGCTACACCTGGGAGATCTTCAACGTTACTCAGATGATTCGGGCCGGGATGGGTAAAGGCGTGCAAGAGGAGGCGCGCCGGATGCACGAGAGCCCGCAGGCACAAGCGGCCGCCGGCGGGGCCAATCGCCAGCACATGCTCAACGACGTCGACCAGCTTTCGCAGGAGAGCACCCGCTCGCTGCAGGAGCTGCGCAACCCGCGGCAGGCCGCCGAAGGCCGCAGCGCAATCGACGTGATCACCCGCACCATTGCCAATAAGTTGAATCTCGAGTTATTGCCTGCTTCGGAGCTCATCGCGGCCGGCGGCTGGCTGGTTCGCGGCTTCGCCAGCCTGCTGGACACCTATTCGCAGGAGAAAGAGATCGGCTTTCCCAAGGACCAGGGCTACTACCTGGTCCGCTGCATTGCGCAGCCATCCCCGCGGGGACCGAACAACTCGGAGCGGCGCGCCGCCAGCGTGCGCGCGCAGATTGTGGAGGTCCGCTCGCCCGAGAGCCTGGCGAAGAATGCGCTCTACATGCCCGATGCCGCCATTGCCGAGCTCCAGGCGAGCAAGGCATTGACCTCGGACCCGGCCGAGATTGCCCGACTGGACGCCCAGATCGCCAGGATCGCCGAGCAGTCAGGCAGCATCCGCCGGGACGCCAAGGGCAATATCGTCGAGGAGAAGCCGGCGGGCGATCTGGCCGTTTACCTGAGCGGGCTGGTCGACGAGAAGCAAAAGGAGTACGACCGGGCGCCGTCCTGGCAGAAGGACCGGCTCGATCGCGAGCTTCAATCGCTCAAGCAGCGGCTGGAGCAGGCAACCAAGAATCGCGACGGAACCATTGGTGTCCACCACCGGCCGCGGGTGGCCTTCACGAGCGTCATCACCGGCGAAACCTATCCCTTGCTGATCGAGCTCTCCGAGGTCGAGGCCAAGAGCGGCTCCCGGGTGCGGCTAATGGATTTGACTGTCCCCGACCGGCCGCCGATCGACCGCAGCGGGACTGACCTCGATCAGGCGATGACTTACGCACTGCGCGGCCTCGGCGAAAGCGGCCTGGGGCGGGGCACCCTAGTGGTCCGCCTGCCCACTACCTGGCCCGGCGGGGCGCGCGAGCTCCCGCCCATCCGCACACTCGATGGCCCCGAGGCGGTAGTCAAGCGCCGGCTCGCCGATCTGGCGACCGCGCTGTTGGTGCTGAGCCTGGTGGTACCTGGGGTCGGCGAGGTGTCCATGGTCATCGCCGCCGGACTCGCGGTGGAACGTCTGGTCAGCCGCGCCATCAACGGCACCCTGCGCATCGACGCGGAGTCCATCTCCGATACGCTGGCGATACTGGGCGCGGTCGCCCAGGGCGCGCAGCTCATTGGCCGACTGCGTATCGTCAAGGCCGGCAACTCTTTTATTGCGGCGGCAAAGACCGGGGAGCAGGGCGCCATTGAAACCGCGGCGAAGGCGCTGGAAGCCGCCCGCAAGGCCGGAAGGATCCTGGATGCCACCAGCCTGGTCGCCAATGTCGGCGGGCTCATTTGGGGCGACCTGGTCACCATCGACGAATTCGTGCAGTTGGAGCGCGACGAAATCGATGGGAAGATCACGCATTCGGAGGCGCGTCGACGCCGCGCCGATATGCTGTCGTCGGCAATTACCAACCACGGCATTATGCTGGGTGGAATACTGCGTCCCCACGGCGCGGAGAAGGCCTCCGGAGTGGAGAAGCCGCCGCCGGAGAAGGTGGCCCCCGCGCCCGGCTCCAAGCGGGCCGGACCGGAAACGCTACCGGAATCGACCTTGGAGAAGCGGGCCGGCGAAGTCCCTGCCCCCACAGGCCCTGGCAAAACCGCGCCCGAGCCCAAGCCCGACGGGGTAAGAGCGCGCTTTAAGACCCCCGACAATCTGCACAATATATTCATCCTCAACGACGGGACCATCTACCGCTGCTCGCTCTCCTGCGGCCAGCTCCGCACCTGGTACGACAGCTATCTCAAGGCCCAGCCGGAAGGCACCCGGCGCCAGCACGCCACCCAGCTCGACAGCCTGCTGCAAGCCCTGGAGGCGCGCGCCGCGGCCGGCGAGAATACGCCGGCATTGAACGAGGCAATCGGCAAGCTCGATGTGGCGATGCGCGAATTCATCGTCCCGGATGTCGCCGCCGAGCTGCAGCGCGGCTCCGAATCCCGCAAGCTGGTCAAGCCGGGCGAAAAATTCCTCGGCGAGGACCAGGTGCGGCACTTGCTGAAGTTCTTTAACCTGGACGAGATACAGGCGCTCACCGGCGCCAACGGGTTAACCTCGGCGGAGAGTATCCGCCGCTTCGCCAGCCGCTCGGAGGCATTCCTGGGCCAGGTCAAGGATCTGACCGGCCGCCTGGGTAGACCGGTCGACCAGATCGCCAAGGCGTTCGAGGGGCTTGCCAAGGCAGGGACGAGCGAAGCGGATGTGATGGGGGTGCTGAACGGATTCACGGCCAAGGCCGATATTGCCGCGCTCGGCACCTTGATCGACACCATGGCCGCCAGCGGCAGCCGCGGGGCCGAGGCGGCAGACTTTGTCGGGCGGGTGGCGCGCATCCGCCAGGTAAAGGGCGTCACAATCGACCTCCCTGAGCTGCACGCCGCATTCGAGCGCGGCGACGCCATCCTGGACCACGGAGATCTGCAAACAGGCAAGTTCCTCAACGATATGGTCGGCGGCGAACGCGCGGTGCTCGGCGAGGGGCGGCTGGATGTCGGAACCGGCGGGGGCAATATGCCGGCATCCTTACCGCGAGCGCTCGACTTTGTCATCATCGAGACCGAAGGCACCTTCCGCTTGGTGCTGGGGCAGGAGCACACCGGGCTGTCCGGCGGTCGCGCCTCGGTCTTCGCCGCCGGCACGCTCAGGTTCAATAAGCAAGGGGTGATCACCGAAATCAGCAACAATTCGGGCCACTATCGGCCTTCGTCCGCGAACCTGGACCGCGCGGTTCAGTTCATGTACGACAGGGGCATCCTCTCGCGACAGGTCGACCCGGCTACCGGCCAAGCCGCACGGCCGGTTACAGTGACCTACATCAGGTAATGGAGGAACAACGCAGTGATGACTGAATCGGCAGCAAGACTCATCGGCGAAATGACGGGCGACGTCGAGGTCTGGCGGACCGGACTGGAGGTGCCGCTCGAGCCGAAATACCGCGGCGCGCTCGAGTCCGTCGGCGCGGTTCCATTCATGGCCGAGCTATTTCGCCGGCGCGGCGACGCCACCCTGTCTCATTGGTTGATCCAGTTGGCGTTCTTCTGGAAGGATCTGTCCTTCGCAGATTGGAAGCAGGTACTGTATCGCATCTCCGATGACGCCACGGTCGTCTATCGCCTGGTCCCGTTCTTCACCGAATTCCTGGCCATCGACGTGGTCCGTGTGATTCGGGAAGACCCCGGCGTCCATGAGACCGCCCGAATCTTCGCGGCGGCCGGATTCCCAGACGGGGGGCCAAAGCCTGGATCAGCCTGGGTGAGTGAAATCTGCGAAGAGCAAGGGATCGATATCCGCCGACTGTGGCGCCGACTGGCAGATGAGGGCGCGCCAATGAAAGTCGACCGGACCCAGATCGAATGAAAGGAAACAACTGTCCGCGGGAAAGTGCCTCCGGCCACCCTGATCCTGCGGCCACCTCCGGACCGCGCAGCGGCGTCGCCCGCTGGCGCATGAACCGGCACCGGTCCAGCACGTGAGGGTTCGCCATGCATACAGTCACGACCCAGCCCCGAACGTTTCAGTCCGACGCCTTGGCAGATAGGCCGGGGAACAAGGCACAAGCGCTGCGCAAACCCGCGCACAACCCGGTCTGGTCGCGCCTGGCCTTCGGCATCCAGCCAAGGCTCACAGTCAACGCGCAAGGCGATGTGCTCGAGCAGGAAGCCGACCGGGTGGCGGACCAAGTGCTGCGAATCCCGGGTCCGGCACACCGCGGCGACGAGCCTTCGTCCCTTGCTCTGCGCACTCCCATGGCACAACGCAAATGCGCCGATGGCGCAGAAGCGGACGTCGAGCAGCAAGTTCGCGGAAACGCGGGTGATGCGCCGGCCGCTGTCCCGCCCTTCGCGCGCGCAGGGTCAGGTAGCCCCGGCGAGCCGCTGGACCCAACCGCGCGGACCTGGTTCGAGTCCCGTTTCGGCCGCGATTTCAGCGCCGTGCGCATTCATACCGACGAGCGCGCGGCCGCCTCGGCGCGGGCGCTCGGGGCACTCGCATACGCCGCCGGGCCGCATATCGCGTTCGCCGACGGGCAATACCGGACGAATACGGACACAGGCCGCCGGCTTCTGGCCCATGAACTGACTCACGTGATTCAGCAGCAGGCCGCAGGGGCGCCGCGTTTACAGCGGCAACCGCGCAGATCCGAGCCCAAGCCGCCGCCCAAGCCTCAGGTGCCGGCCAATCTGCTCGCCGCGGTGGATTTGACCAAGATGAGCCGCGACGCGCTCATCAAACGTCATGACGACATGGCACGCTGGTATGCCAAGAAGGGACTCAGCAAGGACGAAAACAAGGCGCTGAAGGCAGGCATCGCCGAGATCGGCGGCGAACTGTCGCAGCGGGCGCTTGCAGCGACGGGCGGTTTCTCCGACAAGGCCATTCCCAAGATGAAGCGAGGCGACCTCGTCTCGGGCGACGACGAGCTGTCGGCATGGTACGCCGTCAAGGGATTGGAAGCAAAGGCCAATAAGGCATTGAAGGGCCGCATCACGAGTGTTCGCGCCGAACTCGCGGAACGGGCCTTGCAGGCCGGGCGAACCTTTTCCCCGCAAGCCGCGGCAAAGATGAAGGCGTATTTCGTGGAAACCCTCGAAAAACGTCGGACGGTGACGGACAACGAAGGGCAAGCCGCGGCCGAACGACAGTTTGCCTGTATCAATGTCCTGCGCGCCGGAATGACAGAGTTGTTCGGCGACAAGACCGGCTTGACGATGACCAAGAATAACACCATGGAAGAGACGATGGAGCAGCTCGCCAAAGCCGGTCGCGCCTCATCTGCCCACGTGATCAAGTACGCTTCGGTGAAGGGAACCGTCATTGGCTCCGGCAGCGGGCTGAGGCCCGATCACCCCGAGACCAGCATCTGGGACCATTTGATGGGTGAGGTGAAGGGCAGGGCAATCGCATCAGATAATTAGCAATTACTGTTAGACGAAACACGAGGATCACGTGACAATCCACTGACTTTTCTGTCTTGTGGAGTGGCGACGATGTGCGAAACAACCCTGGATCGGTCGCTGGCCGGGCATTTTTCCGCGCTGGAAGACCCGCGCTGCCCGATCAAGCGCCACCACAACCTGATCGACATGGTCGTCATCGCCATTGCGGCAACGCTCTGCGGCGCGGACGGCTGGGTGGCCATCGCGCAGTTCGGACGCACGAAACGGCCGTGGTTTGCGCAGTTTCTGGAGTTGCCCAAGGGCATCCCGGCCCACGACACGTTCGGGCGGGTGTTCGGGTTGCTGGCGCCGGAAGCATTCGAGACGTGCTTTCGCGCCTGGGCGACATCGATTCGTGACGTGATCCCCGGCGAGATCATCGCCATCGACGGCAAGACGCTGCGCCGCTCCCACGATCGGGCCAAGGGTCTGGCCGCGCTGCACGTGGTCAGCGCGTGGGCGACGGCCAACCGCGTCGTCCTTGGGCAAGTCGCCACCGACGCGAAGTCCAACGAGATCACGGCGATCCCGCAGTTGCTGGCGTTGCTGCGTCTCCAAGGCTGCATCGTCACCATTGATGCAATGGGCTGTCAGACCAAGATCGCCGAGCAGATCATCGAGCAGGGGGCCGACTACGTGCTGGCGCTCAAGGGCAACCAGGGCACGCTGGCCACCGACGTCGAGGAGGCGTTTATCGATGCCGACGCGCGGGATTACGCGGGGGTCGACACGCAGATGCACGAAACCCACGAGCATGGCCATGGACGGGTGGAGACCCGCCGCTACCGGACCTTGGGTGATCTCTCCGGCGTACCGCGCAGCACCCTGTGGAAGGGCATGAACATGATCGGCATGGTCGAGTCGCAGCGCGAAGTCGCTGGCAAGATCACCCGCGAAACTCGCTTCTACA
Organism: uncultured Thiodictyon sp.; assembly: GCF_903828115.1. Classification (GTDB taxonomy): domain Bacteria; phylum Pseudomonadota; class Gammaproteobacteria; order Chromatiales; family Chromatiaceae; genus Thiodictyon. Next base: position 18,871 of record NZ_CAIKKU010000474.1, read on the forward strand.
TCGGCAGTATCGCCACCGACGTGGCCTGCTTCGCCCGTGCCGTGCGTGATCACTGGGGCGTGGAGAACGATCTGCATTGGAGTCTCGATGTGGCCTTCCGCGAGGATGACTGCCGCGTGCGCGCACCGGCCGCCCGCGAGAACCTGGCCGTCCTGCGCCACATCGCGCTGACGCGGCTGAAGAACGACAACACCAAGCTCGGCATCAAGAACAAACGCTTGAAGGCCGGATGGGATGAACGCTACTTGACGAAGCTGCTCTTTGAAGCACCGGATGCCAAGCCAAAAACACGTGTATCAGATTCTCCGAATATTAGTGTAGCGTGATGCGATTGCCCTGGTCAGGCCCCCTAGCCGGCCAGCCTGGCCCGCCTTAGCTCGGGACCTAGGGCAAGCCGGAAACCGGCAAGCAGGAAGCGGTTGCCGTGGTCGACGCAGCGGCGGTACGCGGAGCGCAGGTACCGCGCCTCGAAGATCCAACTGCCGCCGCGCAGCGCACGCCCCACGCCTGAGGCAGGACCGCCAGGGTCGGCGATTGGCCCGACCTCATAGTCCCCCAACCAATCCTGACACCACTCCCAAACGTTCCCGTGCACCTCGCAGAGACCCCAGGGGTTGGGCGGGAGGCTGCCTACCGGGACCGTCTGCTCCCGGTATCGACCCTTGCCGCCATTACCATAAGGGTGATTGCCATCGTAGTTGGCCTGGTCGGTCGTGACAGTCGCACCAAAGTGGAAGGCGGTCGCGGTCCCGGCCCGGCAGGCGTACTCCCACTGCGCCTCGGTCGGCAGCCGATAGGACCGACCGGTTTGCTCAGACAGCCATTGGCAGTAGGCCAGCGCGTCGTTCCAGGTCACATGGTCCTTGAGGCATTGCACGGCCCCGGCCATGGCGTTGCCGCCCGGCAAATCGGCCAGGAACCCGATGCCCAGCGCCCGGTCGAGCCCGGTCCCGATGATCCGCCCGACCGTCATACCGGTGTGCCCCTTCGCCTGCGGTTTACCCGGGGGGATTGTACCGCCCCGGGGCAGGGCCGCGGCAAGGGTGCGTCACCCGGAAAGGGCGGTGCTCACGCCAAGGCGCAAAGCTGGCCGAGGGTTTTCAGTGCGTTATCCAGAATCCGGGAAGTGCTCTCACAAAGACACTAAGAACACAAAGAAAAACAGCGCATTGAAGGCGCTGGGCCGATCACCCTGCGGGTGATATCATCGAATTGCCATCCCGCAACTCCTTGATCTGCAACTCGCTCAAGCCAGTCTTCTCGGCCAGCAGCCGGTCATCGGTGATCAGCCCCAGGAGACTGCGGGCAATGCGCAGCCGCTCCTGCTGCTGCCCCAGTTTTCGCCCTTGGTGCATCCCCCAGCCATAGGACGACTGCACCATGCTGGCTTGCTGGTGCAAATCGTCCTGATAACGCTCATAGGCCTGCCGTTCGGCCTCCGGGAGTCTCAGGATATCCAACTGCTCCTTGGCCTCTTGCAGTCCCCGCGCCCGGAAGCCGTCGGGCACCTCCTCGTGCTTGAGGAAATAGATCCACTCGTCCAACGAGTCGCGGGCCACGTCGTCGAACTGGTTGACCTTGATCAGATAGTATTCCGGGAATAGCGCATGGGGTTCCCGGCGCTGATAGAGGTCCTGCTGCGCCTCGCTCAGTTGCAATTCATCGTGGCGATGCATCCCGATAAAGCGGGTGGCGCCGTGATAGACATAATCCTCGCCCTGCCCCAGGTCGAAATACAGAATACTGACCGAAATGACCTTGACGACCTCGCCGTAGGGCTGGCCTTCCTGGAGATTTTCGACCAGGGTGCGCGCCGTGCTGTGCAGTATCCGCTGCAGATAATCGAACTGCCGCTGGTACTGCACCTCGATCAGGATGATCTCGCCCCCGGCATTGCGCGCCTTCAGGTCCACCCGGTTCTGTTTGTCGAGCGCCGTGTCCTTGTTGCTCTCGCCCTCCAGGATTTCGAGGATCTGAATATCCTCGCGCAGCAGCTCGCTCAAGAACCCTTCGAGAATGCCGAAATGGGCCTTGCTGCGCAGCAGGCGTTTCATGGCCCAGTCGAAGCTGATCAGACGGCGGGGGCGGGTCATGGGCGTGGGCCCGCGTATGACGCCGGTTGGTCGCGGCGGCGCCGTTCAATGCGTGTTGGTTTCATCGTCGCTGCTCCCTTGGATTCATGCCTGGGATCAAGAACGGTGGGCGGACCGGGTTTCATCATCCTAGAATCCACAGATGAACACAGATGAACACGGATGAACACAGATGAACACAGATGAACACAGATTTTCTTCGAATTGTCATGCGCTTATCGCTACTGTCATAATCACCCGCAAGGTGAGCCCCCGCCCAAACGTAAGCCAATTAATAATCTGTGTTCATCTGTGTTCATCTGTGTTCATCTGTGGATAACTGCTCTTTCCAGGATCATCGTTCCGGCTACCGTAGTAACCGCGAGGTCGTGGTCCGCGCAGCGGACCCTACGGCGATCTCCCGGTTGCCGCACCGGGGCGCTGCTCGCCCAGCATCCGCAAGGCCGTCGGGAGCGGGGGCTGGCCGGGCGGCGCCTCACCCGCCCGCCCCCGATGCCCCCGCGGTACCAGCCGCCGCAGCAGGCGCAGCAGGTCATCGACATAGGTGAAGACCACCGGGATGACCAGCAGGCTCAGGAAGGTCGAGGTAATGAGCCCGCCGATGACGGCAATCGCCATCGGGGAGCGGAAGCTCGGTTCGGCGCCGAGCCCGAGCGCCACCGGCAACATGCCGGCGCCCATGGCGATGGTGGTCATGACGATGGGGCGGGCGCGTTTGTGGCAGGCGTCCAGGATGGCGGGGCGGCGCGCCATCCCGCGTTCGCGCCGCGCCACGATGGCGTATTCCACCAACAGGATGGAGTTCTTGGTGACGATGCCCATCAGCATCAGCACCCCGATGATGGAGGGCATGGAGAAGCTGTTGTGGGTCAGCAGCAGGGCGATGAAGGCCCCGCCCAATGAGAGCGGCAGCGCCGTCAGGATGGTCACGGGTTGCAGGAAGTCATGGAAGAGCAGCACCAGCACCACATAGATACAGAGCACGCCGATCAGCATGGCGGAGCCGAAGGAGGCGAAGAGTTCGTTCATGCGCTGGGCGTCGCCCTGCGCGATCCGGGTCACGGCCGGCGGCAGGTCCTGGAGCGCGGGCAGGGCCTCGGCCTCGTCCAGGACTGAACCGAAGAGGCGCCCGCCGAGTTCCACGTCGATGGTGACGGTCCGCATCCGGTCCACCCGGTCGATCTGGGCCGACCCGCTGCCGAGCGCGAGCGCGGCCACCGCGGAGAGCGGCACCGAACCGGTCGTGGCCGGGACGCGCAACTGGGCGATGGCGTCGAGATCGGTGCGCAGCGACCGGTCCAGGCGCACACGGATGGGGATCTGGCGCTGCGGCAGGTTGAGCTTGGGCAGGTTGACCTTGAAATCACCGGAGGTCGCGACCCGCACCGCGCCGGCCAGGGCGGAGGTGGTCACGCCCAGGTCCGCGGCGCGGGCGAAATCGGGCCGGATCTGGATCTCCGGGCGCTGCAGGCTGGCCCCGGAGGTCACGTTGCCGATCCCCTGCAGGGTGCGCAGATCCCGCACCACCGCCTGCGCGGCGGTGGCGAGCGCATTGGGGTCGTCGCTCGCGAGCGTGATCTGGAGCTTCTCCCCGCTCTGGCCGGCGCCAATGGAGACGCGGGTGCCGGGGAGCGCCCGCAGGCGCTCGCGGACCTCGCGCTCGATCTGCGGCTGGGTGCGGGCACGGTCGTGCCGATAGATGAGCTTCAGGCTCAGGTTCGCCAGGCGCACGTCCTTGGCCGCGCCGTCCCCCATTGGACCGGCACCGGAGGCGCTGCCCACCGCCGTGAAGATGCCGGTCACCTCCGGGACGGGCGCGATCAGCCGCCGCGCCTGCTGCGCCGCGCGTCGCGTGTCGTCCAGTGAACTGCCGGGCGGCAACTCCAGCTTGACGCTGAAGAGTCCGCGGTCCGCCGCCGGGACGAAGCCCTTGGGCAGCAGCGGGATCAATTGCATGGACCCGACGAAGAACGCGATGGCGACCAACGCGGTCGTCTTGCGATGGTCCAGGCACCAGCCGGCGGCGGCCAGATAGCGGGTCATGATGAAGCTGTCGGTATTGCCCTCCGGGTGGGGCTTCAGGAAATAGGCGGCCATCATGGGGGTCAGCAGGCGCGCCACCATGAGCGAGGCGACCACCGCCACCGCGGCGGTAATGCCGAACTGGACGAAGAACTTGCCCGGCACCCCGCCCATGAAGGCGGTCGGCAGAAAGACCGCGACCAGGGTGAAGGTGGTCGCGATGACCGCGAGCCCGATCTCGTCCGCCGCCTCCATCGCCGCCTGGAAGGGCGGCTTGCCCATGCGCAGGTGGCGCACGATGTTCTCGATCTCGACGATGGCATCGTCCACCAGGATGCCGACCACCAGCGCCAGGGCGAGCAGCGTCAGGACGTTCAGGCTGAACCCCAGCACCAGCATGACGGCGAAGGTGGGGATGATGGAGAGCGGCAGCGCGACGGCCGCGATCAGGGTGGCGCGCCAGTCGCGCAGGAACCACCAGACCACCAGGATCGCCAGCAGCGCGCCCTCGTAGAGCAGTTCCATGGACCCCAGGTAGTTGTCATACACCGGGTCGACGGTGTTGTAGGCCTCCCGGATCTGTACCTGGGGGAACAGGACCCCCAGGTGATCCAGAGCGGCCTTGACCGCCCGCGCGACCGCCACCTCGCCGGCCCCCTTGATCCGCGTCACCTCGAAGGCGACCACCGGGGCCTCGTCCAGCAGGGCGTACGAGCCGCGCTCGGCAAAGCTGTCGCTGATGGTCCCTAAGTCCTGCAGGCGCACCCGGCGGCCGTCCGGCAGCGGAATCGTCAACTCCGCGATCCCGGCCACCGTATCCACGGCACCTAAGCTGCGCACCGACTGCACGGCCCCGCCGATGTCCCCGCGCCCGCCGGAGGCGTCCTGCTGGACGCGCTTCAACTGGGCGGAGATGGCCTCGGCCGTCACCCCCAGCGACTGCATCCTGGCGCTGTCCAGATCCACATGGACCTCCCGGTCCACGCCCCCCACCCGCGCCACCCGCCCCACCCCCTTGACCGCCAGCAGTGCCTTGGCGACCTCGTTGTCGACGAACCAGGACAGGGCCGACTCGTCCATCCGCGGCGAGGCCACGGTATAGGTCGCGATGGGTGAGCCGGAGGTGGTGACCTTGGAGACGATCGGGTCCGTCATGTCCTGCGGCAGGTCGGCGCGCACACTGTCGACGGCGTTGCGCACCTCGTTCAAGGCCACCTCGGTGTCCTTGTCGATCTGGAACTCGACCCGGATGGTGGCGGCCCCGTCGGCAACCGTGGTGCGGATATGCTCGATGCCGCCCAGGGAGGCGACCTGGTCCTCGATCTTACGCGCGACCTCGGTCTCCAGTTGGGTGGGGTCCGACCCCTCCAGGCTCGCGTTGATGGTGATGGTGGGGAGTTCGACGTCCGGGAAGTTCTGAATCGGCAGGGCCCGGAACCCCATGATCCCGAAGATCGTCAGGAGCCCGAACAGGAGGATGGCGGGGACCGGGTGACGGATGGACCAGGCAGAGACATTCATAGGCGGGACGGAAGTCGTTAGTACGGAAGTAACGAGTCAAGAACAAGTTAAACACAACGCACTCGTTGTCGTTGTCGTTGTCGTTGTCGGTTTCGTTGTGGTTGTCGTAACCGTAATCGAAGAAACGATGCAATTCGCCGTGCGAGAGAATCCGGGGCGCTACGATAACCTCGATTACGACAACGACAACGACAACGACAACGGCCCTGAAAGCACTCTCTTATGGCTCGCTTATCCGGCCTCCACCCGCACCAGGTCCCCATCGGCCAGGAAGGCCCCGCCGCTCTCCACCACCCGCGCCGCCGCGTCCAGGCCGGACAGGATCTCGACCTGGCCGGCGCTGCGGCGCCCGGTTTCGACCTTGCGCTGGGCGACCCGGTCGTCGGGCAGGACCTCAAAGACGAAGCTCGTGCCGTCGCGCAGGACCACGGCGGACTCGGGCAGGGTCAGGGCCGGGCTGGCCCCGAGCCGGATGGTCCCCTGGGCGAACATCCCGGGGCGGGCCGGACCCGCGTCCGGCAGGTCGACATAGACCAGGCCATAGCGGGTGTTGGCGTCCAGGGTCGGGGCGGCGATGCGCACCTTGCCGGTGACAGTCTCTCCGCCCGGCAACCGGATCATAGCCTCCTGGCCGGGGCGGACCTGGGCGAGCTGCTGGGCGGTGAGCTCGGCGCGCCACTCCACCCGCCCCTGGCGGACGATGCGGAAGAGTTCGGTCCCGGCCTGCACCACGGTCCCCAGGGTCGCGGCGCGGGCCGCGATGACCCCGTCGTCCACCGCCAGGACGCGCGTCTGACTCAGACGGATCCGCTCCATCTCGAGGGCCGCCTCCGCCGCCGCCAGGTTGGCCTTGGCCGCCTCCTCCGCGATCAGATATTGGGTCATCTGCTGCTCGGACATGGCCCCCTTGTCCTTGACGCTGCGCGCCCGATCGCCATTCGCCCGCGCCTCCGCCAGGGCCGCCCGGACCTGGGCCACGCGCGCCTCCTGCTGCGCCAGCGACGCCTTCACCGTGTCCTGATCCAGGCGCGCCAACACTTGACCGTGCCGAACCCGATCGCCCACGTCCACCGCCACCTCCACCACGCGCAGGCCCCCGGTCTCGGCGGCGATCACGCCCTCCTGCCAGGCGAAGAGCCCGCCGCTCGCCTCGATCAGTCGCGGCCAATCGGCCGTGCGGGGCGCGACCAGGGTCACGGCCAGGGCCGGATGGGGCAGCGGCTTGGGTGCGGCCTTCCCAGCCGCGCCGTCGGCCCCGACCTTTCCATAGGACACCAGGGCGGCCAACACGCCGATGGCGCCCACCGCGAGCAGGGTCAAACCAGTCTTCGCCTTCATGCGGATACTCCAGTGTCGAGGCGCGGGACCCGCGGCAGGTCCGGCCCGCCGACTCGGCAGATGGGGGCGTCGGGCGGCGGCCCGGAGCGGTCGGGGATCGTGAGGCCGATGGCGCGGCAGATGAGGTCGGTCACAGCGCCGGTGAGTTGGTCCAGACGCTCCGGCGTGTAGTGGTCCCACCCCAACTGACGCCCCAGGATGGGGCGCGTAAACGCCAGGCTCGCCATGTGGCCGTGCAGCACATTGGCCGTGAGCCGGACCGCCTCGGACGTGGGCGGCTGCCCCCAGGCGGTGCCCACCAGTTGCGCCAGGAGTTGCAACACCGGCTCGACGCGGCGACGGTAGAGCAGGTCGAAGAGTTCGCCGGGAAAGGCGAGTTCGCGCGCTACCAATACACTGAACCAGCGCAGGTGCTCGAAGGCCGAGAGGCGCCCCAAGAGCCCGCGGGCCAGAATCTCCACCGCCGCCGTCAGCAGGACCGGATCGGACCCGGCGCGTCCCAGCAGGGCGGTCACCTCGTCGATCTGCCGCGCGAAACACCCCTCGTCCTCGTCCAGCACGGTGTCGAAGATGGTGCGATAGAGCCCCTGCTTGCTGCCGAAGTGATAGTTGACGGCGGCGACGTTCACCTGCGCCGCGGCGCTCAGGTCGCGCACCGAGACACCCCGGAAACCGTGCTCCGCGAAGAGCTTGAGCGCGGTCTCGATGATGCGGCGGCGGGTCTCGCCGGTACGCGGGTCCAGGGGGCGAGCCGATAGGGTCTGTTCGAGTGGGGGCATGGACGGCGGCAGGTGCTGGATCAGCCGCTAAGTCTACTCCATTGCTGCGGTATTTCAAACGTTTGTTTGGTTACGGCGAGAGGCCAGTCCCCGGACGGCCCTGATCAATTCTTGACCGCCGTCGCCAAGCCACTGTTCGTTATGATCCCTGACAGCTTCGGCACAGGTTATCCACAGAAGCGGCCACAGTGCATGTGGAACGATGGCGGCCGACAAAGTCTCCCGTGCTCACGCCGGAAGCCCATTCGCCCAGGTTTGCCGGCATGCGCGCCGCCCGGAAAGGCGCGCCGCGCGGCGTCGCGGGGGCATCGGGCCTTGTCTGCGATCACGTCATGCAGGATTTCGCATCACGGCGCCGGGCGCGGCCACGCGATAGCGTTTAGACTCTGCGAACCGCCGCGCCCGGTGCCGGCCGGTTGCCGCGCCGCCGGGCCGGTCGGTTCGCCGGGCGGCGGTCACGTCCATAAAGATATGGGAACACCACGGCATTCTCCAACTCATTCGGCACTATCCATCACACCTGAGACGGTCGTCATCATGAACATGAAGCATTCTGTTACCGGCATTTCTCTGACATTCCTGATGTTTGGGGCCGGCGTGTGTTACGCAGAGCCGGATGTCTTTAATCTGCTTGGCTCTTGGGCCGCAAAAACAGAGGGTGCCAAGATCTTGATTTCAGGAACTCCTAATCCCAAGTCACACGGAAGTCACGAGGAATTTTATAACTTGGCTTTGGAATATGAATTTACCAAGCAGGAGGGCCGACTATTTCACGGAACAAAGAAATCCGCGAAGTTAACGGAAAAGGTGGTGTGTGCGGTTGACTACGACAACGAAAACATACACTGCACCGATGAAAATGGTATGGTCGACGGAAAGATCGCCGGTAAAGACAAGATCTTTTCACACTACCACCATGTCACGCCTGAAGAATCAGTCGTGTCGATCAGCACATGGGAACGGATCAAGTGATCCTCTACCCGCTCAGCCGCGCCGGTTGGCGCCAGGTCGGGTGGTCTCCCGATGACTAACCGTCGCCCTCCCGCGGCGACTGGCGGCGAATACTGCCCGGACGGTAGCCGAATTTCCTGGTGAAGGCCTGGCTGAAGTGGCTGACGCTGGCATAGCCCAAGCGGGCCGCCACGACCTTCAGCGGTGCCTGCCCGCCCCGCAGGCAGGCCTGGGCGGCCTCCAGCCGCCGCTCGGTCACGTAGGCGAAAATGGTCCGTCCAAACGCCTCCTTGAAGCCTTCGTTCAGCGCCCGCGCCGACACGCCATAGCGTTGGGCCAGCTCGTCCAGACAGGGAACCGAGCCATGCAACTGGTCCAGTTCCTCGCGCAAGCGTGTGATTGGGATGCGTTGGCGCGCTTCCGGCCTGACCAGGGCATCGCGCTGGCCAACCAGGGCGACGAGGAAGTCCAGCACCCGGGCCTGGGGGCCTTGACCATCGTTCCGGCCGGGAGCGGGCTGGACGCTCGTAGGGTGCGCCGTGCGCACCTGCTAACCTCCGAGCCGTGCGGACGGTCTAGGTGCGCACGGCGCACCCTACGCGTTCCTTGGCCGGAACGATGATCAAGGCCTCCGTAAGATACCACGGCCGGTGCGCTACCAGCGCCGCGGCACGAATCCGGGCGGGTTGCGCACCTCCATCAGTTCATCGCCGATGGCCAGGACCACGAAGCCCAGGCGGTTGGCGTGACGCAGCACGCTGTCCTCGACCGCCAGGGTGGCAAGGATGCCGATCACCGGGATGGTGCGGAATTCGGGAAAGAATTCACGCAGCCGATCAATCTCGGCGACGAGTGCATCGACATCGGCACTGCGCAGGGTCGACTTGGTGCTGTTGAGACACACCAGGGTCGGGGTCACGGCGATGGCGTCGAATTCCTGCACCCGCCCGTCGGGGAGCTTACGCTTACGCCGCACCGACAGGTCGATGATCTCCTCACCGCAAACCTCATGGACCACGCGCGGCAGACTGGGTGCCACCAGATCCTCGACGATGGTCCCGAGTTTGTTGGCCATCTCCCCCCATTTGCGGTTGAGCTCGCGATGCTCGCGTCGGGTCTCGTCTTTGAAGTC
>NZ_CAIKKU010000475.1 GCF_903828115.1 uncultured Thiodictyon sp.
CGGATGCGCCGGACTTTTTGGGGTCCGCGCACCCGGCCCGCCCCCACCCCGGCCTGCGCGGCCCACTTGGACCCGGGGAGGGTACCGACGATTTTCTGGGGTTCGTAAGAACCAGGGGCCGGGTGTCTACTCCCCATAGGAGCAGCCCCATCGCCTTGATCCAGAAGGGTGACTGGTGCGGATCGGAGTTTATCCGACACTTGCGCAATGAGAACCGACGGCGCGTTTGCGGTGACCATGCGGCGCTTCGCGGTACGATTAAAAACGTGTCCGGGCACGAGGGGTTGCGTCGTGCCCGCACCGGGGTCAGCTAAATGGTGACCCTGAGGTATCCAACGCCAAGAGCAAGAGCCGGTGAAACTCGAAGTCAACGTGACGGATCGGAGCGCGGTCGAAATCTACCGGGAAATGTTGCAGGCGGGGCGGCGGCTCGAAGCTCCGGCGGACGAACCGACATAATGCCCCGATTCCGGCCCCCCACCCGTTTTCATTCGTGCGCGCTCCGCATAGTTATGCGGCGAAGCTGGTGCGCATACATTTATTGGATTTCGAGATTGGTTCGTTACAAGCCGGTTGTCTTCCCGCCCATCGGCCCCGGACCATCCCAACCACCATCCCCCTCAGGCCCCTTATTTAACCACTCCTTAATCTCCGCTCCCGTCTTCAACATCCTCCGCGCCAGCCCCAGCGCCTCTGCATCCGTCAGCATAAACCCTACCCCCGCTTCGCCAGCGCTTGGCCAATCTCGCTCGTCCGGAAAGCCGCCTTGGCGTCCCCGGCAATCCGGCGCAGCAATCCCGTCGGCTTCTCCCTTTCCGCGACAGTCACATGCTCAATATAATACGCCAGTATCTCCCTATTCACCAAATGCTGCGCCTCGGCCTTTGGGAGAGAACTCAATCTGTCTTGCCCAATCCCCTGCAACGCCGCAGCAACAGCACCTTGCGCCCTGGGATCTCCCGCCCCAGCCTGTTTCTCAATATCACTTATTAGCCTACGCCAGCCTCTTCCCATAACCTCCATATCTGCTGGATGGGTTCCCTCATGCCAAAGCACCGCAACCGGATCATCGACTGTGTTCCAAATGATAATGCTGGTGTCGACTTGATCGTACGCCGACCGCTGACCTTCAGGTTTGCGCTCTTTGCGAGCGTCTTTCAACTTGATGAAGCCGCTCTTCTCCATTCGTTGGAGATCGCTCGGCTTAATTGCGCTCTCAAGTTCTTTCCTTACGCTCGCGATCTCGCGCGGTGGCATTTCTCGGGAAAAAGCGAACGTGTCTCCGCATCGAGACTCCTGCTGTTCCCTAAGAGGTTCGCTGATTTCGGCGTCACCGGTCCGCCGAAGGAGAAATTCGTCGTTCGGGAATGCGACGTGACAGCGCCGCCGCGCGGCTTGGCCGAACTTTGTTTTGCTAAGATCAAGCCAGTTCCCCGGGCCTGCTATCTCCCTGATCTGTTTCTGATATTCACTCTCTATTCCAAAGAACTTTCTTATTCTATCGACGGTGGTCAACTCAAAAGAACAAGACTCTTCGAATTGCGTCTTCCACTGAGGCAGTGCCAATAGTCTGCGCAATTGCTTCTGCAAGTCCTCCTTTTCCCAGTAGGTCCGGCCGGCTATTATCTCGTGAACCGAGAAAACACGGTTTTCGAGAATGCCAGAAGCGCAACGACTGCCCGTGTCCGCCGCTCGATATTTCTTCTCCTCTTGCGTCCACTCGTGCGCTTCCTGTCTAGTCGGCATTGCGCCATGCTCTTCAAGGAACGCCCTAATCCAGTCGTATATCGCGACCGGCTCCAGTGAGCGCGCAGAAGCGGATTGCATCGCGCTTAGGAGCCAAGCTTCTGTGAATACGGGTAGTGTTACGCCCGCGGAAAGCGGCCTATCCCCTGTATTAGAATCAAATTGGAGCCAGACAATCGTTAAGAGAGCCTCAAGAGCATTCTTTTCCGTAGCAAGTAATTGCCTTCTCTCGGTGGCAAGAAACGAATAGAGTTTTGCCCGTTCGTCTCGATCTCTTTTCGCCGTCGCTCGCGACTCTAGGTCGCCTTCTTCGTATAGCAGGCGCGTTTCCGTATCCTCTGCTATGTCCAGAATACAGGTTATGGCTGTTTCGACGGGAATATGAAAAAATTCTTTGCCTTCGTTGTATCGCGCGAGCGCTCTATGGGCTCTTTGCTCAAGGAAGTTCGGCTCATCGACGAATGCGCAGTATTCGACGATAAACTTGTGAGGCAACCCCGTTCCGTCTATAGTTAAACGCATAAATCCCTATATTCGATCCACGGTGTAAATTCATCAATCCAGCTTTTGGCATAGCTCATGGCTTTGCTTTCCTCGCTCCATGCATCAGAAATGATGAACTTAAGATGTTCTACTGAACAGATAAA
>NZ_CAIKKU010000476.1 GCF_903828115.1 uncultured Thiodictyon sp.
TGGATGCGCCCCCAACCGGAGGTCGAGGCTTTACCGTTAAAGTGCGTAGTCAGGCCATCCTGGCCTGACGGTTTCGGGGCTGGAACAGTCAGGGCTGGAAGCCCTGACTACGCCGCCGCGCACGCCGGCCATCGAGCTAGCGGTCGAGAGGGCTTTCATGTTCCGGGGTGGCGCGGGTGCCATGACCGCTAGCCGGCGGGCGCCGCAGTCCCGTGGAGCGAATCAGCCAAGCTCATCGACCCCACCCGTAGGGTCCGCTGCGCGGACCACTCACCTCGCTCTGAGCGGGGTGGCTGGTACCCTGGAACAAGGCCGGGAAACCGGCACCAGCCAGGGGCGCGCAAACGCGCAGGCCGGAAATTGAACCTGTCCCCAGATCAGCCCCCGGCACTGCGGGCGGCGGCCCGGCGCGCGAGCTTGTCGAGTACACCGTTGACATAGCGGTGACCCTCGTGGGCACCCAGGAGCTTGGTGAGTTCGACCGCCTCGTTGATGGCGACACCGGCGGGGATCGCGGGGGAGAAGAGGATCTCGTAGGCGCCGATGCGCAGGATGGCCAGTTCCACCGGGTCGACCTGGGTAAGGGGGCGGTCGAGCACGCCATTGAGCGCCGCGTCGAGCGCGGCGACCTCGGCGGGCACGCCCTTCATCAGACCGTCGAAGAGTTCCAGGTTGAACTTGAAGCGGTTCTTGGGATCGACGACGGCGTCTTCCTCGGCCCCGCTCAGAGAGTTGGTCAGGGCGTCCAGCCACTCCGGGTCATTGAGCATGTGCGCGCGGATGGTGGCCGGGTCCTCCCGCGTCAGGTGCCATTGATAGAGGGCCAGGGCGGCGTAGCGCCGGGCCTGGGTGCGGGGGCTGACGCCGACCCGGTCGCTGGGGGGCTTGGCCATGGCGGCCTCAGCCCAACTGCCGCAGCAGGTCGACCATCTCCAAGGCCGACAGGGCGGCCTCCGCACCCTTGTTGCCGGCCTTGGTGCCGGCGCGCTCGACGGCCTGCTCGATGCTGTCGACCGTGAGGACCCCGAAGGCGACCGGCAGGCCGTACTTGAGGCTCACCTGCGCCATGCCCTTGACGCACTCGCCCGCCACATACTCGAAATGCGGGGTGCCGCCGCGGATCACCGCGCCCAGGGCGATGATGGCGTCATAGCCGCCCTTCCTGGCGATACGCTCGATCGCCACCGGCATCTCGAAGGCGCCCGGTACCCGCACGATGGTGAGGTCGGACTCCGCCACCCCGTGGCGCAGCAGCGCGTCCAGCGCGCCCCTCTCCAGGTGCTCCACGATAAAGGCATTCCACCGCGCTACCACCAGACAGAAACGGGCCTGGTCGGCGCGCAGGACGCCCTCGATGGTCTTGATGGTCATGGTCCGGTCTTCCAATGGTCAGCGTTCATTTGCGGACATAATTCGTAACCAACCTCAGTGCTCGCCGCCGACGTATTCCACGACCTCCAGGTCGAACCCGGAGATGCCGTGCATGGCCTTGGGCGCGCTCATGACCCGCATCTTGCGCACCCCGAGATCGGCCAGGATCTGGGCGCCGATGCCATAGGTGCGCAGTTCGCTGCGATCCTTCGGGCGCCGCACCGGCAGCGGGTCCGGACCGTCGTGCGTCTGGAGGGTACGCAGACGGGCCAGGAGATCCAGGGCGCCGTCGCGGTTGCGCAGGATGACGATGACGCCTTGGCCGGTCTGCGCGATCCGCGCCATGACCGACTGCAAGGGCCAGCCGCAGCCGGGGTGACGGGTGCCGAACAGATCGCACAGTGTGTTCTGCAGGTGCACCCGGACCAGGGTCGGCCGCTCGGGGTCGATCTCGCCCATGGTGAGGGCCAGGTGAATCTCGTTGTCGATGTTGTCGCGGAAGGCCACCACCCGGAAGGTCCCGAATTCGGTGGGCAGTTCGCACTCGCAGACCCGGGAGACGGACTTTTCGTGGCGCACCCGATAGTGGATCAGGTCGGCGATGGTGCCGATCTTGATCCCGTGGGTCGCGGCGAACGCCTCCAGGTCCGGGCGGCGCGCCATGCTGCCGTCATCGTTCAGGATCTCGACGATGACCGCGGCGGGCTCGAAGCCGGCCAGGCGGGCCAGGTCGCAGCCGGCCTCGGTGTGGCCGGCGCGCACCAGCACCCCGCCCGGCTGGGCCATCACCGGAAAGATGTGTCCCGGTTGGACCAGGTCCGCGGGGTCGGCGTCCGACGCCACCGCGGCCCGGATGGTGACGGCGCGGTCGGCGGCGGAGATCCCGGTGCTGACACCCTCGGCTGCCTCGATGGAGACGGTAAAGGCGGTGTTGTATGGGGTCTGGTTGTCGCTCACCATGAGCGGCAGGCGCAGTCGCTCGCACCGCTCCTGGGTCAGGGTGAGACAGATCAGACCGCGCCCGAAGCGGGCCATGAAGTTGACCGCCTCCGCCGTGACGCAATCGGCGGCGAGCAGGAGGTCTCCCTCGTTTTCCCGATCCTCGTCGTCCATGATGATGACCATGCGCCCGGCGCGCAGGTCCTCGATGATTTCTTCGCTGCTGTTCAGGGACATGGGCGGGGACTGCCGGAAAATCGAGGGATGGGGCCGGGGGTGCCGACACAGGCTCCGCTGTGCACCGCGGCAGGGTGTCCGGGAGGTCAAAACGGAAAAGGGCGGTAACAGATGGCTCCGTTACCGCCCGATTCACAATTGGTCGGGGCGAGAGGATTTGAACCTCCGACCACCTGAACCCCATTCAGGTGCGCTACCAGGCTGCGCTACGCCCCGGAAAGATCGACAAGGTTACGTGTCGCGGCGCCCGGTGTCAACGTGCAAGCGTGCCCCGGGTACGCTGTCGTTGTCGTTGTCGTTGTCGTTGTCGTTGTCGTAATCGAACAATCCGACCACGACCA
>NZ_CAIKKU010000477.1 GCF_903828115.1 uncultured Thiodictyon sp.
AATCTCACGCAGAGGCGCAGAGACGCAGAGAACAATCGCGTAAGTCGGGTTACCGTGAAAGCCGCTCCCACAGAGTCCGCGGCTGGACGGCAACCTGTTCCAGGTCCAGCGGCTTCGCGCCGCGGACGCGCAGACCAAGGCGAAGGTGGGTAAAGCGATCTTGCGCTTCGCCGCCGCTCAGGGCTGCGCCAATAAAATCAACTGCTCACCGCGCTGGATCTGGAGGCGGAAGAGCCCGCGCGACTGGCGCAGCACGAGCGTCAGGTCGCGCAGCGTGCCGACCCGCACCCCGTTGACCTCGCGGATCAGGTCGCCCTCGCGCAGGCCCGACTGCCAGGCCGCGCTGTCCTTGGTCACGGGCCCCACCAGCACGGCGCCGCCGCGCCCCCGCGGGTCCCCGAGCAGGGCGCCGGCCAGGTTGGGGGCGAGCTTGTCGGCCGGTATGAAGCCCCGGTAGGGGTCGGCGATCTCGCCCTTGAGCGTCATGGCCCGGCCGTCGCGCAGGATGGCGAGTTCCACCCGGGCACCCACCCGCAGCAGCCCGAAGCGGTTGCGCACGTCGGCCCCGTTGGTCACCGGCCGACCGTCCAGGCGCAGGATCACGTCGCCCTCGCGCAGCCCGGCCGCCGCCGCCGCCGAGTCCGGGTCCACGGCCGAAACCAGGGCCCCGGCCGGGGAGTCGAGCTTCAGGGCCGTCACCAGGTCCGGGGTCAGGTCCTGCACCGCCACCCCGAAGGCACCGCGGCGCACCGCCCCGTGGTCGACGATCTGGTCCATGATGGCGCGGGCCATGTTCACCGGGATGGCGAAGCCGATGCCGATGTTGCCGCCGCCCGGGGCCAGGATGGCGGTGTTGATCCCCACCAGTTCGCCGCGCAGGTTCACGAGCGGCCCGCCCGAGTTGCCCGGGTTGATGGAGGCATCGGTCTGGATGAAGTTCTCGTAGCCCTCGATCCCGAGCCCGGTGCGCCCGAGCCCGCTGACGATGCCGGAGGTGACGGTGCGGCTGAGCCCGAAGGGGTTACCGATCGCGACCACGAAGTCCCCGACCTTGAGCCGGTCGGAGTCGGCGAGCGTCAGGGCCGTCAACCCTTGCGTCGGCACCCGCAGTACCGCCACGTCCGTCGCCGGGTCGGCCCCCACCAGGTCCGCCTTCAGGGTCCGGCCGTCACCCAGGGTCACGCGGATCGCTTCCGCCTTGGCGATCACATGGTGGTTGGTGAGCACCAGCCCGCGGCGCGCGTCCACCAGGACCCCCGAGCCCAGGCTGTTGCTCTCGCGCTCCTGCTGCTGCGGGACCGCGAAGAAGTGGCGGAAAAACGGGTCGCGCAGCAGCGGATTGTCCGCCGCATCGATCCGGGTGACGGTGGAGATGTTGACCACTGCCGGCATCACCTGCTCCAGCATGGGCGCCAGGCTCGGCAGGGGCTGGCCGTCGGCCGTGGCCGGCAGTCCGGCCAGGGTCGGTTGCGGCAGCGCCGACAGGGCGGCCAGGACCACGAGCAGGCAGAGGGGGTCGTTGGTTCGATACTTCATGGGATCAGACTCGGCAATCACCTGCGACGCAAGGTGGTGTCCGCGGGTGCGCAAGGCAACCCGGGGGGCGGGTCAGGGAGTCCCGAGGGCGTCGCGATGGGTTCCCGGCTAGTCGCGGTCCAGGACATAGACGGTGTCGAAAACCTCCTGCCAGGTGAGCCTCTCAGCGGACGAGCGCTTTCCCATCTCCGCTTCGGCATTGCGCTTGGCGATCACGAAGGCCTTGGCCCAGAGGTCCTTGATCACTTGCTCATTCAGGCTCGGGGTCTCGTCGCGGATGTCGCCGATCTCGTCCCGGGCATCCTCGATGCTCGCGATCCAACTGAGCGATCGGCGTTCCGGCTGGCCGTGCCACTTGAGGATGTGCAGCATCAGACGGACCAGTTGACTCTTCAGGGCGCGCTTTTCTGACTTGGACAAGGCGTCGATCAACTCCGCGAGGCCGCTGGCCGCCTCGGCGACGCGGCCTTGCTGCAATTCCTGTTGGATGGCGACGGCCGTTTTGTAGGGTGAATCGGTGGACAGAGTCGGCCAGTTCATAGTCGGGAGAGGCTCAGGGTTGGATTCAAAGGCTGGACGCAAACAGGCCGGGCGGGTGCCCGGCCTACGTGTTACCTGTCACTCGATCCGATCAGGAGCCCTGATCAGGCCGCGGCCTTGACCTCGGTCGCGTTGACCAGCCGCTCCTGGGGTTGGCCACCGCGGATCTCGATCTTGCGGGGCTTCATGGCCTCGGGGATCTCGCGCCGCAGTTGCACATGCAGCAGGCCGTTCTCCAGATGGGCCTCCACTACCCGCACATAGTCCGCGAGTTGGAACTTGCGCTCGAAGCTGCGGTTGGCGATGCCGCGGTAGAGGAAGCGGGTGTCCTGCTGTTCCTCGTCTTCGGTACGGCTACCGGAGACGGTCAGGATGTTCTCCTTGGCCTCGATGGACAGGTCCTTTTCCGAGAAACCGGCCACTGCCATGGTGACGCGGTAGTCATTCTCGCCGCTCACCTCGACGTTGTAGGGCGGGTAGCCGCCGGGCTCGGTGCGGTAGGCGGTTTCCAAGGCGTTCGAGAGCCGGTCGAACCCGATCATGGACCGGAGCAGAGGCGAAAAGTCGATGGTCGTCATCGTCATATCCTCAGGTTGAGCAATATGGATTGGCGCGTTCCGATGAACCGCTGACCCTGTAGACCTCAGGTTGAGCGTCTACATTATGTAAAGTAGACCCGTTGGGCGCGGCTGTCAAGGGTGTCAACGCAAGTTTCATGATGTCCGCTTCCGCGCAAGTTAGAAATGTCCGGTACCGATGTGTTACGCGAACCGACGGATGGTCCTAAGTGGATGGCTGACCGGGGGCTCACGGCCATGAGCCGACATCCGTTCCCCGAATCTCAACGGCCGCAGTGCAACGGACAGTGGACGTTCGCCGCAGCCCTCCGGGGTTATTCTGCTATGCTGTACATCGGCGAGTGTGCTGTCCAAGGCCGGACAAGCCACCAAACGGAACTGCGCAGTCTTGTCCATGCAGATGGGCTACGAACGTTCAGCAACCGTGGTCTGTCCCTGAGGTATCCCCACGAATCTGGGCGAGACATCAGTAGGTTAGCGGAACCCCGGCGTCAGGGCTTCTGCAGTGATCGTGCCCTCGCGAAACCCCGCCCGGCGCTCTCCCAAACGGCGGTTTGCTCCCCGCTTCTCCCCCCGTCGGCCACCGTCGGCCACCGTCGGATCGCACTTTGTCCTTGCAGAGCCCTTTCCTTCGATGTTATGGTCCCCTTACTACAGATGTCGTGCGGTTGAATTTCGAGCAATTCCCGGTGAACCAAATCCAAGTGACTGATTTAAGAAAATCCAGCCTTCTGTCAACCGAAAATTTCGCAAAATGCAGCGCTTTTTTTCAGTAGGTTAGCGTTCGCCGGAAATCGCTGTTGGATTTCCTATCCCTTGAGAAAACACCATGAGCGACAAAAACCAACGGATTTTTATCACCCTTTGCCTGACGGTGTTCCTGGTCTCAGGCGCACTGCTGCCCGGTACGGGACATTGCGAGAAGCTGCGCTTTGTCTTCCTGGCCGACAGCCGGGGAGAGTCTATCAATGATCCGGTCAACTCGGACGTGCTCAGGGCCATCGTCGACAGGATTGTGAAACTCCCGGACAAACCGGCATTTGTGCTGTTCGGTGGAGATATGTCCTACCGGGGGAACATCGACGGCACCTATACGTACCAGGCATGGAAAGACCTTTTCAAGCCCCTGGATGACAACAAGATACCCTTGTATACCGCCATCGGCAATCATGAGCTCTATCGACACGAAAAACATCAGGAAACCGCTGGATTATATCTTGAAAACCAGAAAGAGTACCAAAAGGTCTTTACCGAAAATCCCCGGAACGGCCCGATCGGTTATGACTATCTGACCTACTCCTTTACCTCTCCCGAAGGCGATACTTTTTTTGCTGTGCTTGATCCGTATTATCTGACCGCAGATGAGCCCACGTACGACATGAGCGGGACCATTGATCCCACCCAACTGGCCTGGCTAGAGCTTCAGGTGGCCCTAACCACGGCAACCCACAAAATTCTCTTCATCCATACCCCCTATTACTACGTCGACGGCGGTTCCACGATGGACCCCACGGAACCTCCCGGGGCACCGGATGAAACCTTTACGAATCTCTGGCGCCTCCTGGACGACAACCACTTCGACATCTACGCGTGCGGGCACTCCCATCTCTTTTCCCGCAAGACCATTGACAACAGCATCCCCCCCATACACCAGAGCAGCCCGCCGTTCACCTGGCAGAACAATGTCGTGCAACTACTCAACGGCACCAGCGGCGCCGGAGGGGGGGGTGAAACGGTTTTTTCGGTCAATCCCGTTCTCTGGCATATCAAGAGCGATATAAAAACCTATTATTTCAGTGTGGTGGACATCGATGGCAGCAAGGTGACCGTGAACAGCTATAAGGGGCAAACCGACGCTGACGGGTACGAGGCGTTCGACACCTTTAACACTCCGCCGGACGCAGTGACCCCCGTAACCGTGCAGACCTCGCAGGCGGGCCTCAGTTTCACCGCGGACGGCTACCCCCAAGACACGACGCAAACCTTCACCTGGCTGCCGGGAGACCCCCATGTCATTGCCACGACGTCACCCCAAGGGGTCGGCCACACCCGCTCTGTCTTTACCGACTGGTCCGACAGCGGGGCCTTTCCCGACTGGTCCGACAACGGGGCCATGAGCCGCAGCATCATCGTGCCGGACACACCAATCACCTACACGGCGAACTTTATCACCCAGTACCAGTTGTCTACTGCGGTCAGTCCGGCCGGCACGGGAGTGGTGTCCGTGTCGCCATCAGCCGTCGGCGGCTGGTACAACGCCGGGAGCCAACTGAATCTCAAGGACATCCCTAACCTTGACTACACCTTCCTAACCTGGACTGGGCCGGTGGCTAATCCAAACAGCGCCGCCACCACCTTCACCATGACCGGTCCGGCAACCGTGACCGCCAACCATGCGGGGGTACCGCTCTTGGCCGCGGCATTCGGCGTCAAATCCGGAGTGGTCAACGCCCGCGTCTGGCCGACAATTTTGACCAATGCGGGAAAGCAAGCGGCGCAAACCGCCAAGGTTGACGGACTGAAGCTTACCCAGACCTACCCTGCCACCGGCACACCCTGCAAGCCCGTAGTCACGACGGCGTTGCCGCTCGTCGTGGGGAATATTGCGGTTGGCGCATCTGCCACCGGCAACGTGAGCGTTGACTTTTCGGGTTGCGCGACCGGCGCCCGCTTTACCGCGGTAGCGACCTACAGCGCCGCCAATGGCGGCGGGGGGAGCAAGACCCTGGTAAACCAGTTCCGCTGATGCGCACTCATGACAAACAGGAGGCTCGACATGCTGAAATCCATTCTCCTGCTCACCGCTACTCTGGTCCTGGCCACCTCGCTTCCGGTACGAGGCGCCGGGATCATGACGCTGATCCCGGCCGGTGGGGACCTGTCCGGCATGCCTGGCGCCACCGTCGGCTGGGGTTTCTCCCTCACGGGCGATGCCGACTATTATACGGTGTTCTCTGACGTCACCTACAATTCATTGGCAGGCTGGGGGGATTTTACCGGCTATCTCGCCGACCTCGGTAGCTTTATCGTGGACCCCGGCGCTATGGTCACGCATCCATTCGATGCCGATCTTCAGACCGGGGTGGGAAGTTTCTTCATTCACCTGGATGCAAATCCCGGTTTCATGACGACAGGCATCATCGACGCCACCTACGGATTATTCCGGATTAGTCCCGACGATCTCGCTTTTGATCCCGATTCCGACATCATCTCGCTGGACAACAGATTCAGCAACCCGGCCAGGGTCACGGTCGATCCCGTCCCCGAACCATCCACCTTCTTCCTCCTTGGCGCCGGACTGGGGGGACTGATGTTGCAGCGACGGAGCGAAGAGCGAACGGCTTTGAAATAACAGACGGCTCATCGGGCGAATTGTGTGACCCCTCATGTGCCAGGAAAGGCGTTCCCAAGCTGAAGCAACCACCCGATGGGGTGGGCAAGGTGGGCGGCGCGCGAGCGGGGGGCGTTACGCCCCCGCGGGCATCGCCGGGGCGGGACGCCCCGGCTCCTATGGGTTCAGCTGCGCCTGGAGGTAGTTCTGGAGTCCGATCTTCTCGATCAACCCCAACTGCCGCTCCAGCCAGTAGGCGTGGTCCTCTTCGGTGTCTTTCAGGTTCTGTTCCAGGATGGTCCTGGTCTGGAAGTCGCGCTCCTGCTCGCAGATGGCGATGGCCTGCTTGAGCCCGGCGGCGACGGCATACTCCAGTTGCAGGTCGTTGCCCAGCATGGAGGGCACGTCGGTGCCGACCTGGAGCCCCTCGCGGTGCGTCATGTCCGGGGTCGCCTCCAGGAACAGGATGCGCCGGATCAGGGCGGTGGCGTGCTCCTTTTCTTCCTCGGACTCGTGGTTGATCCGCTCGAAGAGCCGGGTGAGGCCCCAGTCCTCATACATGCGCGAGTGGATGAAATACTGGTCGATGGCGGCCAGTTCGTTGGCGAGCAAGGACTGGAGTTGCTCGATGACCTTGGGTGAGCCTTGCATTGTCGGTCTCCGGCGGGCAGATTCGGTCGGCGTCAGATGGCGGATTGCAGGTAATTTTCCAGGCCCAGGGCGGCGATCAGGGCGACCTGGGTCTCCAGCCAGTCGATGCGCTCCTCGCTCTCCTCCTGGATCTCTTCCAGTTCGTGGCGACTCACATAGTCCTGGTGGGTCTCGCAGTGGCCGATGGCCGCGGCCAGGGCGTCGCGGTAGGCGCGCTCGGCGGTGAGGTCGTGTTGGATGATTTCGGGTACGTCCTCGCCGATCAGGAGCTTGCCCAGATTCTGGAGGTTTGGCAGGCCCTCCAGAAAGAGCACCCGCGCGATGACGTCATCCGCCTCCTTCATGACCGCGACCGAGGCGCGGAAGGCGTGCCCCTCGAGGGTCTTGAAGCCCCAGTGGCCCAACATGCGGGCGTGCAGGAAGTACTGGTTGATGTTGGTCAGGGCCAACTTGAGCACCGCGTTGTGGTGCTGATGGATACTCGGGTCGGTCTTCATGGGCACGGCCTGTCGTTGAACCTGGTGAGCAAGGTTGGGTTCGGCGCGCGGCGGTACAAGCAG
>NZ_CAIKKU010000478.1 GCF_903828115.1 uncultured Thiodictyon sp.
CGATGCGGCCAGCGTCTATTTCGCCATCAGGCCCGGCGGGCGCCTCTACCTGGGACGCCTCAATCTCGCCTATGTGCAGGACTTCCTGACCAAGTTTTCCCAGTTTTCCGGGACCACGCTGATGCTCGTCGCAAGCGATGGCTTTGTGATGCTCTCCGGCGACCCGGGACTGAAGCTTGCGATGTTTGATCTAAGGAAGTGGGCGGGACCGCCCACGGCGCGCCGGACCTTGGTTGTCGGCGACCGTCGCTGGATACCGATGATCGCTCCGGGCAGCGCCATCGGGGCCAGATACTATTGGCCGGCTCAATCCTCGCTCAAACGAAGGCGGTGTCTGCGACTGGGCCTTGATCATCGCACCGGCGCTGTCGCGTGCTGCGAGGTTGCTGGTCCGCACAGCGGACCCTACAGGAGGGTCCGCTGTTTCTCGTTCCCAGGCTCCAGCGTGGAAGCCGTAAAGGAGGCTTCAGCCGGGCGACCCTTAGCCCACTCCGCGGGGTGACGACAAGCTTGGATGTTGTTATAGTTACAACATGAAGGCTGTCCTTCTTCAGCGATCCCGCGTCAAGCTTGGCGCCAACCGCTTCGCTGACATCCTGATCTGGCAGGTGCCGACGCCGGTGCCCGGCAGCGTGCACTGCTTCAAGTACCGACTGGCCTTGGTAGTGGACGAAACCTGCGTGCTGCGTTACGACAACGAGGCCGGCAAGGGTGACCACAAACACTGCGGTGTCTGCGAGGTTCCGTACCGCTTCACCGCGCTGGATCAACTGGTTGACGATTTCTGGGCCGATGTGGCCGGAGTGTGAGGCACCGATGACCACCGTGACGATTGAGGTGTCCAGCGTCGAAACCACCAAGGAGCGGATGAAGGCGGCCTTTCGCGGTGAGCCGCAGGGTTGCTTCATCAGCTTTCCCAGCCACGAAGACCTGTGGGCCACCTTGACGGCCAACCGCTGGGCGATCCTCAAGGCCCTGACCGGCGCCGGGCCCCTGGGCGTGCGCGAGCTGGCGCGACGGATCGGACGGGATGTGAAGGGTGTCCACACCGATGCACAGGCGCTGGTTTTGTGCGGCGTGATCGATAAGAGCGCCGATGGCAAACTGCTGTTTCCTTATGACCTGGTGCATGTGGAATTCATGCTGAAGGCGGCCTGATGCCCAGTTCCGGCTGAGGTCGCCGGCTGCGCCCCGCCCTCATTCCTGCGGCATGCCGCAACGAAGTCGCCAGGCGCCGGCGATCGACCCGGCGCGGGCGCGGGTCGCCGCCGACCAGCCCAGGAGCCCCGCGCCGAGCAACCAGGCCACCGACGGCAGGGGTACGGCCGGGCCGTTGGCGACCACGTAATCCATATAGAAGCCGGTATCCGGTTGGGATTCGAGCAGGGTGAAGCTCAGCCTGAGATCGAGTACGCCGTCGGCGGAGACGCGATCGGACCAGGAGCCGAGGTCGAGCAGGCGATCGTTGAAGAACCAGAGGGCCAGGGCCAGGTCGGTAAAGGTCCGTTGGAATACCGTGGCCCCCTCCTCGACGATGGCGAAGTCGAAAGCCCCGAGCACAGTCCCGAAACCCACGGGGTCGAGCAGCCCGATCAAGAGGTGTTGGGGCGGATCGGCGATCTGGGTCGTGTCGAAGCTCAGGGTGCTTGCCCCTTGGTAGGTCTGCGCCGAGCCGCTCGGGGTCCCGGTGGCGTAGGCCCCGCCGAGGACGCCGTAGGCGAGGATGGCCGACGCGGCAGGCAGGGCGAGCATGACCGTGGGATTGGCGATCAGGCGCCCGGAGACCGCGGTGGGCGCGCCGGTGGCGTAGGCGACCGCCTGGCTCCCGGACGCAGCGTCCGGACTCGGCAGGGGCCCGCCCACGGCACTGCTGGCCATGACCTTGACCTGGCCGTCCACCGGGGCCGAGGCGGTGCCGGCGATGCTGAGCGCCAGGCCGCTGTCCTGTGCGGAGGTGGCCGATGCGCTGGCGGTGCCGCCGCTCCCGCTGCCCTGCGCCGTGGCGACGGCCGAGCCGGCATTGCCGCCATGCCCGGTTCCCCCTTGGGCAGTTGCACTCACCGAGACGGTGCCAGGTGCGACGCCGGTCGCGACGCCGGTCGCGGCGGCAACCGCGTCCCCGCCCCGCGCGCCGACGCCGCCGTTGTTGCCGGAGCCGCCGGCCCCGCCCGCCGCGGCGGCCGAGACGGCGACTGGCCCGTCGCCGGTTCCCTGCGCCTGCGCTTGGGCCCCGCCGCCGCCGCCGCCGCTGCCCGTGGTCCCGTCGGGGGCGAGTGCGCTGCCCCCGTCGCCCCCGGTAGCGCCGGCATCGGCCGCGACCGGCTGGTTCCCCGCGCCGCCGGCGATTGCAGTCGAGTCCGCGGACCCGCCGGCGCCGCCGCTGCCGGTGCCGCCGACGGCATCGCCGCCCCGCCCGCCGATGGCCGTATCGTTCGCCAGGACCGTGCTGTCCCCCGTGGCACCGGCATCGGCGCCGCTGCGCGCGGTCCCGCCCGCCCCAGCGAGGCTGGTGGCCCCGGTTCCGAAATAGACCTGGCCGCCGTTGCCGCCCGTCGCGTACCCGTAGGCGGTGGCGGTATGGGCGTCGCCGGTGGTGTCCGCCGTGGCCCGGTCGGTCGCGGCACCGCCGGCACCGCCGCTCGCCCCGTCGAAGCCGGTGCCGCCGGCGCCGCCCAGGACGCCGTCCGACCAGACCCCGGTACCGGCCTGGGCGCTGCCCGCGTCGTTGGCGGCGTCGGCACTCGCCGTGGCCGCCGCGCCGGCGGACGC
>NZ_CAIKKU010000479.1 GCF_903828115.1 uncultured Thiodictyon sp.
ATCTCATACCGTTCTTTCAGCCGCTCGATTATTTTCTTGCATCCCGTACCCTGAACTTCGTCCAACACCGGCTTCACCGCCTCGATCAACCCGCCGCGCTTCGCCTCGATGAGGATGCCGACCACTCCGACACTGCGGATGCCCATGCCAACCTTCCTCGCTCATCGCCTAGAGACCCGCACGCAGGGTCGCCAGATCGTCGTCCAGGGTGTGCTCCGGATAGCTCAGATCGACGCCCTCGGTGCTCAGCAGGCGCTGAAACTCGATCTCCGACAGACGGGTCATCTTGCAGCCGTGGCCGACCGTGATCCGGCCGTGCCGATAGAGCGCGACGGCAAGCTCCCGCAGCAGGACATCCTCGGTGAGACCCGGATCGGCGATGGCCTCTTCAGGGATGGATAATTGCATTGGGGTTGATCAGGCTTTGGTACGGGATGCCGACCTCCTCGGAGATGCCCTTGAAGTAGGCGATGGCGTCTTCATCGATGCGGATGGTGATCTGTTTCTTCAGTTGAGCGGCGTAGGGGTTCTTTCTCGACTTGGAGAAGTCGTATTCTTCGCGCATGTTGCACCTGTCAGGGATAAGACTGCGACTCGAAGCGAATCTTGCTCATCCGCGTAGCTTAACTACGTTGTAGTTGGTTCACAACATCTTCCGGGTCCTCACCCGGCCCGCCGCAAGGCCCGCGACGAATTTCGCAACCCCGCCTTTGGCGCAACCCCCGACCCGTGGCACAATCCCGGGCCCCAAGGCGAGGCGAGGCCCGATTTCACCCGTGACCATGTACCCGACTGACCTGTGGACCCTGGACCAGTGGCTCGCCTGGCAGGGCACGCTGACCCCGAATCGGATGGAGTTCGGCCTCACGCGCGTGCGCGAGGTCTGGTCGCGGCTGGGCCCCGCCAGGCTGGAGTGCCCGGTCATCACGGTCGGGGGCACCAACGGCAAGGGCTCCTGCGTCGCCTTCCTCGAGGCCATGGCCCAGGCGGCCGGCTACAGCACCGGCTGCTACAGTTCCCCGCACCTGCTGCGCTACAACGAGCGGGTGCGCATCGCTGGTGCCGAGGTGAGCGATGCGCTGCTGTGCGCGGCCTTCGCCCGCGTGGATCAGGCCCGCGGGGCCGTGCCGCTGACCTATTTCGAGTTCGGCACCCTGGCCGCGTTGGACCTCTTCGTGCGCGCCGCGCCGGACCTGGTGGTCCTGGAGGTGGGGCTGGGCGGGCGGCTCGACGCGGTGAATCTGATCGATGCGGATTGTTCGGTGGTGACCTCCATCGGCCACGACCATACCGCCTGGCTCGGCGAGACGCTGGATCTGATCGCCGGCGAGAAGGCCGGGATCTTCCGCGCCGGCCGCCCGGCGGTGATCGGCCAGCCGAACGCCCCCGCGGCCCTGCGCGCGGCGGCCCTGGCGCTCGGTGCCCGGGTGCTGCAGGTGGGCGCGGAACTGGGCTGCGCAGCGGCCCCGGAGGGCGGCGGCTGGGTCTGGTCGGGGCCGGACGGGGAGCGCCTGTCATTGCCGGCCCCGGCCATGCGCGGGACCTTTCAGCACCACAATGCCGCCGCGGCCATCGCGGCCCTGCGCGGTCTGCGCGCCCGGCTCCCGGTGCCGGTCAGCGCCATCCGTGCCGGTCTCGGGCGCGCCCGCCTGGCGGGCCGCTTCCAGGTCTTCCCCGGGGAGGTCACCTGGGTCCTGGACGTGGCGCACAACCACGAGGCGGCCCTGGCCCTGGCGGAGAATCTGCGCGCCTTCAAGTGCCCCGGCAAGGTGCGGGCGGTGTTCGGCGTGCTGGCCGACAAGGCGCCCGAGGCGGTGGCCGGACCCCTGTGCCCACTGGTGGACGCCTGGTACCTGACGGCGAGTGCAGACGCCCGCGCCATGTCGGCGGCGCTGCTGGCGCAGCGGCTGCAGGGCGTCCTGCCGGACGCCGGTACTACGGTGCTCCCGACTGTTGAGGAGGCACTGGCGGCGGCCTTGGCGGCGTCGGTCGCGGGGGACGCGGTCCTGGTCTTCGGTTCATTCACTACGGTGGGCGAGGCACTGCGCGTCAGGGGCGGGTGAGTTTCCCCCATGCTGGTATACTTAGGCGCCGGGCGCTGGGGCGCCGGTGGTTCCTTGCGATCGACTGCCGCGCGCACACCTGGCAGGCCGTGATGCTGCCCCGCGGCGAGCGGTTTTTTGCGTCCCTTTACGGACTAACACCCTTTTTCGGTTCGTGCCGTGCGGCGCGGCCCGCGGAGTCGAGGCGTGATGCGAGAAGGTGCCAAACAACGGTTGATCGGGGCCGTGGTGATCGTCGCCTTGGCGGTGATCTTCGTCCCCATGCTGTTCGAGCCGCAGTCGCTGGACGGTCTGCCGCCGATTCAACAGTCCATCCCGCGCCCGCCGCCCTTCGACCCGGCGGTGAAGACCGAGGTCTTTCTGGGGCCGCAGGACTCGGGCGTGGGGGGGCTCCCGGAGTCGGGCGCGACCGTCTCCCAGCCCCTGGCGCTGCCCCCGCCGGGGGAACCGGTGCGCCCCGCCGCCGGTGCAGCCGAGCCCGCGGCGGCCGGCACGGCGACGGTGAAGCCCGCGGCGGGCGCA
>NZ_CAIKKU010000480.1 GCF_903828115.1 uncultured Thiodictyon sp.
CGGAACGGCAGACCGATTACCCTGCCGTTAATCCTGCCAGAGTCGCCGCGCGGTGTCTACCCCCTTGTGCGAACATTAACTTTCTCTAACCCCCGCCAGCCCGCGCCGTGACTGGGGTGGCGCGGTTATGCTTCAGGGCTGACTTCAGCATCCGCCCCGACCTCGAAGGGGAGTACATCGCCATGGTCGCGGACCTGTGCGAGCGCTATTACGCCAGGGTCACGCGCTATACCACCAGCACCTTCATGCTGCTGAAGCTCGGCCGCGCCCTGTCCCAGCGCAATGTCGCGCCGCACATCTATGAAAGCCGGGCGGAGGCGCGGGCGCACCTGCAGGGCGGTGGGGGTTGAGACGACGGGAGGGCGCGCTGTGCGCATCCCTGGCAAGAGGAAGGGTTGCTGCGCTCTTGGCGCAGGTAATTCCGGCGCGCCCCCTCGGTAAAATACCTCAGCCAACGCTCCTGCTTGGTGACGACCGCGTCATCCCCAAGGTGCTCGGCGGCCAACTTGCCGAGTTCCAGCACCGAGATGCCGCCGTGGTCGAGGAGACCGCGGCCCTGCTCGTCGCGCATCCGGAAGCGGTGGGCATAGCCCGAGCGTGCGGGCCGCAAGTCCTCGCCGAGCAGCCAGATGGCGTAGGTGGTCTTCGACTCCCGGTAATCCTCGCACACCGAAAGCTCGGGGCCGCGACGGGTTGCCGCAAGGGCGTGTGACCGGAGTTATGATCCAGGCCGAGAACCGCAGCGAGACCAAGCGGCGCGCCTACGACTGCTTCGGGAGCGAGGCGAGAGTGGGATGGACTGAGGGTCAACCGTCGTGGCACTATCTCGTCCGACACCAACCGGCTCGGCTTGCGCTGCGTGAGCGGCACATTCCGATTGCCGCTTCGTCGAGGAATCGACAGCGGACTTCCTGGTCGTTTCGCAGCGATCTCATCGGGGCATTGCGCGTAGGTTGAATATGACCATTGAAGAGCAACTATTGGAAACCCTGCACCAGCTCCCGCCGGAGCTGCAGGCTGAGGTAGTGGA
Organism: uncultured Thiodictyon sp.; assembly: GCF_903828115.1. Lineage (GTDB taxonomy): Bacteria > Pseudomonadota > Gammaproteobacteria > Chromatiales > Chromatiaceae > Thiodictyon. Next base: position 1,031 of record NZ_CAIKKU010000480.1, read on the forward strand.
TTTCGCGGCCTTCCTGCGGTATCGCGCACCGCATCGGGGTCACGCAGACGCCGTCCCACTGGACCCGCTTCCCGTGTTATCCGGTCGCGTTCCGACCGGCTGGAAGGACGCCATCTATGAGCCCCACTGACTGCGTTTTCCTGGATGCCGGGTTGTTCATCGGAGCCCTGCTGGCCGACGACCCGCGGCACGCCGAGGCACGCGGTATCGTCGAGGCAGCCCGCGAGGGTCGGTTCACCGCGTGCACGTCCGTGGGGGTGCTGGCTGAGGTCTATGCTGCCCTGACTTGGGTTGGCGCCCTTCCCCCACAGCTGCCCGCGGAAGCCGCGGCGGCGGTGCGGGCGCTCGCGGCCTTGCCTTCTGCTATCGTGATTCTGGACACGGCACTCCCCGCCGGACTGAGGATGCTTGAACTGGCTGCACGGCACGGGCTCACCGCCCGCCGAATCCACGACGCACGTCATGCGGCGACCGCGTTGGTCTGCGGTGTGTACCGGGTCTTCACCTACGATATCGAGGACTGGCGCATCTTTTCGCCCGACGGCATCGTTATCGCCGGTCCCCCATCAGTGTTGCAACTGCCGACCCATTAGGATTGGAAACCGGTGAGGATTGGGAGAGGCTCCTGCGCTTGCGCCCCTTACCGGACGGAAGCCGCGAGCGCCGCGCCCTGTCCCAGCGCAATGTCGCCCAGCACATTGATGAAAGCCAGGCGGAGGCGCGGGCGCACCTGCATGGCGGCAGGGACTGAGGCAACGGGACGACACGCCCTGCGCATCCTGGGCAAGAGGACGGTCCGCCGCGGGAACCGTGACCGGAGCCGACCGGGATCTTGCGCTCGGCGGGGTGGCGCACTATCGGACTATGACGGCGGGCGATCCTGAAGGATTTTCTTGAGCCGCTCGACTTCGGCCAGAGCGGCCAGTTTCTGCGCACGCTCCGCTTCTTCTGCCGCACGCGCCTGCTGTTCCGACGCCCGTGCCTGCTCTTCTGCCGCCCACGCCTCCTCGGCGCTCGCCCGCATTTCATCCATGTAGCGCTGGTTGTTGCACTCTTGACGCAGGTAGTTCCGACGCGCCTGGTAGACGTGATAGGCGCGCTCCTTCTCGGAGAAGACCTTCCGGGTGCTCATGGCTTGTCGCATCTCCTCGGTCTGCATCCACGGGGGAGGCGCTGCTCGTCGAGTAGTGCCCCCTTGGTAAAAGACCTCAGCCAAGGCTCCTGCTCGGTGACGACCGCGTCGTCCCCAAGGTGCTCGGCGGCGAACTTTCCGAGTTCCAGCACCGAGATGCCGCCGTGGTCGAGGAGACCAAGGCCTTGCTCGTCGCGCATCCGGAAACGGTGGGCATAGCCCGACCGTGCGGGCCGCAAGTCCTCGCCGAGCAGCCAGATGGAGTAGGTGGTCTTGACCGGCAGACTTTCCAGGAATCAACAGCACCAGACGTTTCGGGCCGCCGATTTTTTGGTTGGGTTTGCGGAGATCTTGGCAATACTCGCCGAAATATCATCAATCTTCATATCTCCACTCTCGGACAGGAGACAGTTCAGAGTAGACTTCTGGTCGAAAAGCCACTGGGGAAACGCACATCATGAACGACTTGCTCCCACTCGCCACCGTCTCGTTGGTCAATTTCCTCTCAGCGCACCTGCCCGGCCTGTCGGACGACTGGTGGACCAAGCAAGTCGTTGATCGGCTAAGTTTTCAGCAACAGCGCATGGTCCAAGAGCACGGCTTGACGAGTCTGGAGAGACTCGACCTTGCGGCCCTGCTCCGCATCCTCGATCAAAACTGGTACGACCTGTCCAACGCACTGCGCCTGCCGCGGCAAGGTCGCACCTGGATCAAGGAAATGCAGACGGTGCGCAACAAATGGGCCCACCTGTCGACGCAGGCGATGCCGGACGCGGAGATCTATCGGGACGCCGACACCCTGGGCCGCTTGCTGGCGATGATCGGGGCCGAGGCCCAAGCACTGGCCCAGGTTCAAGTCGCCAAGGCGGCAGCAGTCGCCGCGATGGCCGGGGCCCGCGCTGCAGATACGCCATTGCCGCATCCCGAAGCCAACGCGCCCGCGGCGCCTACATCCTTGTTCCAGATCGGTGATCTGGTCGCGTTGCGCTCCAACCCCAGCATCCTGATGCCGATCATCGAGGTCGTTACGGGTGGTGCCGAGTGCCGTTACCGGGTGTTTCAGGACAACAAGAAGGCGACCTATTACGAGAGCCAGATCCAGCTTCCCGCCGTGGCCGAGGAGGAGCAAACACGGCTCAGTGCGGAGGCGCTGCACGCCTATTTGACCAGCCTGCAACTGCTCTCGCCCTCCACGGCCAACCTGTTCTCGCTACGCTCGGGCCGGGTCCAGTTTGTCCCTTACCAGTACCGGCCGGTGCTGAAGCTCATCCGCGCCGACCGCCCCCGCTTGCTGATCGCCGACGAGGTCGGGGTGGGCAAGACGATCGAGGCCGGGCTGATCATCAAGGAACTGCGCGCACGCATGGACATCTCGTCCGTGCTCATCATCTGTCCGAAGGCGCTGGTCGCAGAGCGCAAATGGTTTGTCGAGATGCGCCGCTTCGATGAGCACTTCACGGCCCTGGATGGCACCCAATTACGGCACTGCCTGCAGGAGACGCATCTTGAAGGCGAGTGGCCCGATCAGTATGCCAAGGCCATCCTGCCGTTCTCCCTGTTCGACTCGGACCTGATCTTCGGCAGTGGCGGCAAGGGCAAACGAAAGAATCAAGGCTTGCTGGCGCTGGACCCGCCGCCCAAATTTGATCTCGTAATTGTCGATGAGGCGCACCACATCCGCAATCCGGCAACCTATCTGCACCAGGCCGTGCGCTACTTCTGCGACAACGCCCAGGCCGCTATCTTTCTCACCGCCACACCCGTCCAGTTGGGCAGCCAAGACCTCTACACCCTACTCAATGCCTTGCGCCCCGACCTGGTGATCGACCACGCCAGCTTCGAGCAAATGGCCGCGCCGAATCGGCCGATCAATATGGCCGTTGCGCATTGCCGGGCGGCCAAGGAAGGTTGGCAGGCAGAGGCCCGGACCTGTCTGGATGAGGTCGCGCAGACCGAATGGGGTCGGCTGTTCTTGCGCGAGTCGCCGGCATTCCAGGGCATCTACGACCGCCTGGGTGAAGGGCAAATGGATGATGGCGCACGCTTGGGCCTCACACGCGCTGTCGAGGAACTCTACACGTTCAGCCTGTTGATCAACCGCACCCGCCGCCGCGATATCGGCGAGTTCACCACCCGCAAGCCGGAGACCCTGACCATCGCATTCACCGCCGGACAGCAGCGGCTGCACGACGACCTGCTGGACCTGGTGGCGCGCATCCTGGCGTACTGTCACGGCCAGCAGAACGTGAAGTTCATGATGACCACGATCCGCCGACAGGCGGCAAGCTGTCTCTATGGCCTGGCCCCGCTCTTGAGGAACATCCTTGCCGGCAAGCTCGACCGGCTCGAAGCCATGGAGGCAGACGACAGCGACACCGAGCCGGACCTTGGGTTCGTCGACCAGGTGCGCACCGACATTGAAGCCTTACTGGTACATGCCGATGACCTCGACCCGCAAGACCCGAAGGTTGACGCCTTCGTCAAGGTTCTGCGCGACAAGGGCCAGATGCCCAACAACAAGGCGCTGGTATTCAGCACCTTCCGTCACACCCTGGCCTATCTAGCCGCCCACACGCAGCGCGCCGGACTGCGCTACGGACTCATCCACGGAGACGTACCGGATGAGGAGCGGGCCGATCTCCGCCGCCGATTCGCGCAACCGCAGGACGACCCCACCGCGTTGGACGTACTGCTGTCGTCCGAGGTGGGTTGCGAAGGGCTCGACTTCCAGTTTTGCGACCTGCTCGTCAACTACGACCTGCCCTGGAACCCGATGCGCATCGAACAGCGCATCGGCCGTATCGACCGCTATGGTCAGAAGAGCGAGACCGTTGCAGTTGTCAACTTCATTACTCCCGGCACCGTCGATGCGGATATTTATGAGCGCTGTCTCTGGCGCATCGGCGTATTCCAACACGCCGTCGGCGGCAGCGAAGAGATCCTGGGCGAGATCACCCAAGAACTGCACGACATTGCCGAAAGCTTCACCCTGACCCCCGAGCAACGCACGCAACGGCTCCAGCAGCTCGCAGACAATGGTATCCGACAGATCCAGGAAGAGCAGACATTGGAGTCCAAGCAGGCCGAGTTGTTCGGACTGACCGTGCCGAACCAGACTTGGCGTCAGGAAATCGAGGCGGCCGAGACCTTCTGGCTCTCACCAACGGCCTTGCAGCGGTGCGTTACGGCCTATCTGGCGGACCGCCTGGGGCGCGACACAGACTTACTGCTCGGCGAGAAACCACTCAAGACCCTGCGCCTGAACCAGGAGGCCCGGGGGAGACTGCACGATGACTTCAAGCGCCGACCTCGCGCCACTGACGCAGTCGCCCGGCAGTGGGAGAAATGGCTGAAAGGCGCACAGCCCACGCTGTCAGTCACTTTCGATCAGGGGGCAGCCTCCGAAAACCCGAACGCGGTGCATCTGAACGTTTTGCACCCGCTGATATGGCAGGCGGCCCGGCATTTGGAGCAGCCGGGACCGGTTCATGTGCACCTCGCAGTCCAAAGCAATGATGTTCCAGCCGGCGAATACCCATTCGCGCTGTATCGCTGGCAGAAGTGCGGCGTGAAGTCGGACCAGTTGCTGATTGCCGTGTCATTAGAGCCGGTCCTTGAAGACGCCTTGATGCGGTTACTGCCGACCGCGACGGATTCGCAGGTGACGCCGCTCCCCGACGCTACCCAGTTCGATGCGCTGGACGTTTGTCATCACGACAAATGGTCGGCCGCCCAAGCGAATCACATCGCCGATAACCGGGAGTTGGTTGAGTATCGTGTGCAGAGCTTGGCTATCAGTCATCGCGCGCGCGTCCAGCTTTTGGAAGACCGGATTGCGGCGGCGACCGATGACAAGATCCGGCTCATGAGGCAGGGCGAACTGGCGCGCGCGAATGCGGACTTCGAGCGACGACTCGCAGAACTGCAACAGGCCGCGGCGAGCGGCGACATTCATGCGACTCCGGTCATTCTCGGAGTGCTGATTATACGCGAAAGAGACTGCATATGAGCTTCATCGAAGTGTTGCGTGAAAAGCGACAGAAATTCCTTGACGGTCTTGATGCGAATGAGGGAGACATCAATCTCGACATCTTTGAGGATTTCTACCCAGACAAAGCACATTTCGTCTTTGAGCTTTTGCAGAATGCCGAAGATGCACTGGCCACAGCCTGCGAATTCACATTGCGTAATGATATTTGTTTGTTTGAACACGATGGAAAGAGAGAGTTTGAAGAACCGGATGTCAGAGCAATTACCGGCATTCATAACAGCACCAAGAAGAAGGCTCCGGACCAGATTGGGAAGTTTGGCGTTGGCTTCAAGTCCGTTTTTATCTACACCTTAAACCCTAGCATTTATTCGCGCAGATTCTGTTTCTCTATACGTAGGCTCGTTATGCCTGAGTCTATTCTTGAACCAGCGGGAATAGGTTCTGGGACGACTTTCGCGTTTCCCTTTGATAACCCGCAAAAACCACCGAAGCAGGCTTACCAAGAGATTCACGACGGACTAATGGGGCTTTCCGACGCGACTTTATTATTTCTCACGCACATTGAATCTATTCGATGGCGGATTGATGACGAAAACTCTGGGGCGGTCCAACGGGTTCAACACTCCGAGCACCATATTGAAGTGCTCAAGCAGATAGGAGGAGCGGCGAGCGGCAGTTCTCATTATCTGCGGTTCACGCAAGCGGTTGAAGGATTGGAGAAACAGCGTATCGCTGTCGCATTCGCGCTGGAACTGTTGCCAAATGCTGGTGGCTTCAACAGTATGCAACCCCTCGCCGACCAGTTCAGGATCGTTCCCGCGGTTCCAGCCCATGTCGCTGTCTTTTTCCCAGCCGAGAAAGAGACGTCGGGACTGCGCTTTCACTTGCACGCACCGTTCGTGCCTGAGCTAAGCCGGGCCAGCATCAAAGAAACGCCCGCCAACGCACCGCTTTACCGGCAATTAGCGAGTCTGACGGCATCCTCGCTATACGCGATTCGGGATCTGAAGCTGCTGACGGCGGATTTCCTCGGCGTCCTGCCAAACCCGCAGGATGTTATCCCAGACCGATATGACTGCATACGACAAGCCATCGTTACCGAAATGGTTGAAAAGCCTTTAACACCAACAAATTCTAAAGGCCATGCACCAGCCAAACACCTGCTGCAAGCAAAAGCGTCGCTAAAGAGCCTCCTTTCGCTCGACGACATCAAAGTACTTGTTGATGGCATGGAGAGGGCACCCAGATGGGCTATCGCCGGCTCAATAAAGCATAGCGTCGTAGATCGTTTCCTTTCCGGCTTGAACATCCGCGAGTGGGACATTGAGCAGCTTGTGAAGTTATTGGAAAATGCGGCGTCCGACCAGTACCGATTCGATTCGTCGGACGCTAAAGGATATAGAGGTCCGGATAGGTCGTTTATCGCATGGCTCGCTGCAAAGCCGGAGGAGTGGCACCAGAAATTTTACGCATTGCTTGCCGCTGAGTATTTCTTGGATCCCGAGTATTCGAAGAGGCAGTTGCTGGAAAAATTGAGGCCCCTGCATATCGTCCGGCTCAACTCGGGCGAATACAGTGAGGGCAGCAAGTGTTTTTTTCCAATGGCTGAAATGGAGCAAAATGAGCGATTTCCGCAAGTCGCGAAGGGGGTGTTTACATCTGGCAAGCACAAGATAGAGAAGGAGCGTGCCAGGAAGCTGCTTGAAGCACTCGGCGTCCGATACGTCGGTGAATTCGAGCAGGTCGAGGCAATCTTGAACCAGCGTTACGATACGGACATTCGCCCATCGAAAGGCGACCTTAATCGCTTTATTGCATTGGTGGAAAAGGACGCTGATCGCGCTGTCATTTTTCGAGATTACTGGATCTTCCAGCGAGAGGACGACAAGTGGGGCCAGCCGGGCCAAGTGTATCTTGACGCGCCGTATCTCGATACGGGATTGACCGCATATTTCGGCGCGCTCGGAGAAGATGCGGATCAAGTCGCCTTGTCGAAAGATTATCAAGAGGCAGAGATTTCTACGAAGCGGTTAGTGGACTTCGCAAGGAGAGTGGGTGTCATTACTGAACTGTCAATTGAAGAAACTACTTGCCAGAATAACCCTGACGCGGCGAATCTTGTTCATCGCGCACAGGGCGGGAAGTCACCCTATAAGATTGATAAGGATTACAGAGTTAGAGGATTAGATCAGGTCTTGGAGAGAGCGGATGAGGTGCTTTCTCGACTTGTTTGGCGGACCTGTGCCAATGTGATGAGTCCTGACTGGACAAAGGCACAGTATCGAAACAACAACAGCTACCCGTGCAATGAAGCACCTTCGCAACTAGCAGTACTGCTTCGGAGTAAGAAGTGGATTCCTCAAAGAGGCGGCGCTTTTGTATGCCCGGCGGATGCCGCTCGCGAACTGCTTCCGGATGGCTTCGCATTTGACCCCGGCTGGTCGTGGCTCAACGCGATCCAGTTTGGCCAATCGATCGCCAAGCAATCTGCCGAGAGCCGCAGAAAGCGTGAAGTCGCCATAGAACTTGGGTTTAGCGATGATGACTCACTCAATGACGCGAAGTGGTTTGCCGAGCTCGATCCGGATGAGCGGCAGAGATTCAAGTCGCAGTACGAGAGCAAGCACCGTACAGATCTGCCAGAACATGAGCCGACCAATCCCGGGCGGCGAGCCAATCGCGTCCAAGATGAAGCGGCCGAGGCGCCGGAGCGCATCACTGAGAAGCGCACTAGATCCGTCTCTGTCGGGCGGGAAAGCGTCAAGAAGGACACCGATCCTTACCTCCGGCAACAATATACAAACAGCGATGGCGAGACGATCTGCCAAGTGTGTAAAGCCACCCTTCCGTTCAGGCTTTCCGACGGAACTTATTACCTTGAAGCCGTCGAGTTCCTGCCAGAGCTGAAAAGGCGTCACTACCAGAACTATCTTGCCCTTTGCCCGAATCATGCCGCGATGTTTCAACACGCCAATGGCTCACGCGAAATGATGATGGACGATTTTCTCCGCATGAAAGGTAACGAGCTCGCTTTGATACTCGCCGACGCGAACTCAAGCGTCTATTTCACAAAGACTCACGCCATGGATATAAGAGCGGTAATTTGGGCGGATGAATCGGGTATCGAGGAGGATGAAGAATGACATGAATTCCCGATCAATACCACCGATGGCATTTTCCCAAGGTAAAGATTATGGAAGCATAGCCAAATGAGCAAGAAATTCTGGCGTTTTGCATATTCCGACGAAATGCTCTACGCGATATTGGCATCCAATAAATTGGTTTTCCCGGATCTGAGTCGCTGGCCTTTAGCAAAGAACAAGACTGAAGAACAAATAATTGATCGTATGGATAAGGGCGATTTTGTGTTGCTATCGAACTTTAATCAAAGCAGTGGATTTGGAACCGTGCGCGGCGTCGGGAAGATTATGGGACTCGAAGGTAACGAAGCCCTGATATTATGGAAAAGGCCAGTCCCAAGCTGGAGTTTGAGTCCTAACCGGCAAGGCGGGGAGCAACAATGGATTCGAGAAGGTGTCTTCTGCTTCGATCCCGAACCAGCCAAGCGATATAAACTCGGCGCCCTTACGCAGAAGCTGTTCAAAGATGCAGTACACGACATCTGAGCGCCTCCACCAATAGGGCTCAATATATACTGCTCGATATCCCCATGGATATGAGCATTTGGCACTGCTCTTAGAGATCGAGCGAGGTTGCTATTCTCAACCCGCGCTCTGATGAATCTGCGCCTTGTAACCGCTTTTGATGGCCTTAATCGTGCAAGCGGGAGTCAATACGAGAAATGGCCCAGTGATCGCTGCTATCGGTTGCCCGCGACCGTAGCCTTCAAAAGACCATGGATACAAGCTCGATCCACGGACGAGGTAGAAGGTGCCGGTACTTGTCTGCTTGACGAATACGCCATCTGGAAACCCATGGACCGTGGATATCTCCGCGCGAGCACCCGGGGAGCGATCCAGTTTCATCTGTTTATCGACCTCGCTGGCGAGCACCTTTGCGCCGTTGCGGTTACCTGCACTCCAAGCAGCAAGGAAGGCGTCGTAACGGTCCCGCCGACAAGTAGCACAGGGGCGATGCCCAGCGGCGAGCGCTGTTGCTTCGTCCAGGAAGAACAGCTCAGTGTAGTTGCCGGCGTCCATAACTTTTCGTCTGCGATTCTGGAATTTCAGCAGACAGGTAACCCAGGCATCCCTCTTGGAGCGAGAAATAATCTCCCTCGCCTCGTTGTGGAGACAGCCGCGGTTGCCCATCAGCGTCCCCCGTGCGGAGGAACGGCAAAGCTCACCCTCTGGATTGACCCGGTTTTGTAGCGACATGTTGGTTGCCCTCGTTGCCTAAACAGGTTCAGTCGAACGACTATGGATGGAATCAGGGGATTTCGGGGACAGTATACGTCACTCCTTGGCTTGATCGGCCGTTCGCCTTCAGGCTGATCGCAAACCGATGGAAACACCGCGCAGATGTCCGCTCCGGGTCCTGAGGGTTGGTCAGGGACCCGTTGCCATGGCCTGGAGTTGGTTCCAGCTCAGAAAGAGTCTGTGATTGTGACCAGGTAGCGGGCGGAAATCCCAGCGCCGGTAAAACGTCAAGGCCTTGTCGTCGATGCAGTCAAGGATCACGGCGACGAAGGGGAAGGTCTGACCGGCGTCGTAGCTATCCTTGAGGGTTTGGGCGAGCAGGCGACGCCCATGGCCGTGGCCCTGATCGGTGTCACGAATGCCGAGCCAGGCCAGGACGGCAACCGGTAGATTGCGCCGGGGCAGGCGTCGAGAGAGTTCCGGCGCGGGAAGCGGATGGCGCTCATTCGCCGCGCATCAGTGCGCCGAGTGCTCGCTGCGCCGCGGTGAGGACGATCGGTTCTTGCAGCGCTTGCCGGAACGCCTGCTGTTCGGCCGGGGTCAACGCAATGATCTGCTGTTCCGCGGCCTGGATCTCGCGGCGCGCCTGGGCGACCACGACCGAGCGTACATAGTCGCTTACGCTGACGTGGCGCAGTTGCGCCGCCCGCGCGACGAAGGTCTTGCTGTCGGGGTCGAGACGAACCATGAGGCTGGTGGACGCGTTCGCCATGTAAGATGTCGCAGTGCTGAGGGTGGGGAGGGCTAAATGTATAGCGCTGTGCAGTACGCTGCAATGACTGCGCGTCTGCCGGGCCCTGGGCAGCGAGAGGCTCCCTGGCGTTCTGGCCCCCCGGATCCTTGCCGGCCCCGAGCGGCTAAGGGCGCGCCGCCTCCAGCACCAGGTCCGCCACGCCCGGGTAGTCGCCGTCGAAGTGGTGGTCGCCGGACACCTTGTGGACCCTGATGCCGAGTGCGGTCAGGTCGGGGCACAGGCTCTCCTCCTCGTCCTCGCCGTAGACGCAGAGGCCGCGGGCCCAGGCTAGGGCCTGCAGCTGCGGCAGGACCGGCAGGGCCTCCGGGCCGCGCCCGGTGTTGAGCCAGTCGGTCAGGTGGAACTCAAACATGGCGGTGCGGCCCAGGCCCAGGAAGGCGAGTAGCGCCACCCGCGGGCGGAGATCCGCGGGCAGGCCGTCGGCCATGAAGGGCAGCGCATCGGCGCCGAAGGAGTAGCCGATCAGGATCACCCGTTCCTTGTGCCAGGCGTCCAGATAGTGGCGAATGACCTGGCCCAGGTCTTCGGCCGCCGCGGCCGGGGTGCGGGCCTTCCAGAAATAGCTCAGTGAGTCCCAGCCGACGGTGCTGATCCCCTTGGCGGCCAGTTGCGCGGTCACGCCGCGGTCCAGTGCGGCCCAGCCGCCGTCGCCGGAGAGCATGACGGCGAAGGTCTTGGGGTCCTCCTTGGCGGCGCGGACCTCGATCAGGGGCAGGCCGGCGATCTCCTCGTCGGCCGCGACCGGGGCGATCTGGTCGGGGATGCCCGGGGCCAGCCACTGCAGGAGCGAGGCGAGCGGGCTCAATGCCCCGCCGTCGGTCCCGGCAGGCGGCGGGGCTGGATTGGCGCCGGGGGGCGCGCCGCCGGCCGCCCGGGCATTGGCGACCTGACCGGCGAACCCGGCGGCGGCGGGACAGGCGGCGTCGGCCGCGCCGTCGAACAGGAACCAGGCGGCGGGCACCCCGGCCGCGGGCAGGAGTTTGTCCCCCTGGACCAGGGCGTCGGTGAGCCCCTCGCGCCGACAGGCCGGCAGCGTCAGCGGCCAGCGCGGGCAGAAGCCCCGGGTGAGCGCGGCGTGAAAGCGGTGTGCGGGCGATTGCAGCAGGGCGACATAGACCAGGGCGGCGCCTTCGGACTCCCCCAGCAGGGTGGGCAGCGCGTCCTTGGGCAGGGTCTCGCGTTCACCTACCCACTGGGCCAGGCCGTTCAGGTCCGCCCCCAGGTCCCGGCACTGGGCCGGTGGTCCCGCCGTCGGCGCCTGCTCGGACCACGTGAGTCCGGCGACCAGGTGCCCCTGCGCGGCGACCTCCAGCGCGGTGGCCGCGGCCTGCGCACCCCAGTCCCCCGCCCCGGGAAGATACAGGACCAGCCCCTTGGGCGCGCCCTGCGGGCGGACCAGGTGGACGCTGCCGTAGGGACTGGCGAGGGTCTCCTCCACGAGCTCGGCCAGCCCCGCGGGGGCAAACAGCAAGGCAAGCAGCAGGCCGATGAGGTTGCGGACGGCGAACAGGCGGCTGACGGATAACATAGCAGTTGTGCCCTCTTACGGGTCTTGTCGTGATGGGGACTGCGGGAGTCTGCACCGCCCGCGTTTACTACAGGAGTCGCGCCGCGGCCTGTGGGAGCGGCTTCAGCCGCGCTGCGAGGCCGCGGTAACCGGCGACCTTGCGGCAGCCTGCGAGGCCTCGTCGCGGCTGAAGCCGCTCCCACAGGCACTTTCATTTTCCAGGACGGCTGATATCCCGCCCATGGCCTGTCGCTGGAAACTTTCCCCCCTTTCAAAGCCCGCATCGCAGCACGGCCATGTCGCGGGGTCGCCCCGCCCGCCACCAACGCGCCGATCTCCCGTGGGTACGCCGAGCGATGCGGGCTAGGACTTGATTAAGATCTGCCGATACCCCCCCGCAACCAGCGCGGCGATATCCACCAGCAACGTCGGCAGCGGCCGATACAGCGGATAGGCAATATAGCGGCTCTGCCATACCGGATGGAACTTCTCCTTGAAGCTGCGCAGGCCCTTGTAGTTGTAGAGACGGGTGCCGGAGTCATAGGCCAGCCGGGCAATGCGCTCGTCCGGGCGGGCATAGCGGCTCTTGCCCACGCCGCTTAAGGGGGCCATCCCCAGGTTGAACCAGGTGTAGCCCTCCTGCCGCGCGCCTTCGATCATGCGCGTGAACAGGAAGTCCATGGTCCCCGGGGGCGCGTCGGGCAGGTGCCGCATCAGGTCCACGCCCAGTTCCAACCGGTCGCGATAGGATGGGGTCAGGCTCGCGAAGGCGATGATGCGGTGGCCCTGGCGGACCACATAGAGGGGTGCCCGGGCCAGGTAGCTCTGGTCGAAGGCGCCGAGTGAGAAGCCCTTTTCGCCCCCGCCCCGCTCCTGCAGCCAGGCGGCGGAGACGGCCTTGAGCGCCGCCCAGGTGGCATCGTCCCAGGGTGGTTCAAGGCGCTCCGCGCTCAGGCCGTCGCGGATGGCACGGTTGACCCCGGTCCTGAGGGTCTGGTTGCGGCGACCGGTGAGGGTGAAGTCGGCCGCCGCGACCAGCCCCATCTCCCCGGCCTTGAACAGGGCAAAGCCGGCGTCGTGGTAGAGGTGCAGGTGCTCGTGGGCGACCTCATAGAACACCGGGTCCAGGTCATGGCGGTCGGCCAGGTCACGAAACTCCAGGACCGCCGACCCATAGGCCGCCGCGTCCCCGAGCGGGTCCCCCAGGGCGACCAGACGGCCGCGGACGCGCTGGTATTGGATCAGACAGCGACCCTGCGCCGCGTACAGCAGGTGCTTGTCGCCCATGAACAGCAGATGGGCGAAGGTGCCGCCGCCGTGCTCACCCAGCCAGACCCGCGCCTGGGCCAGGGCGGCGTCATCGGTCACGGGGAACACTGGCCGCGGCATCCGGAAGAGACCCCAGGCGAGCCAGCCCGCCAGGGCCACGATCGCGAGCGGCAGGGAGCGCAGGTAACGGGCGGCCTGCAGGTGCGGTTGCGACTGGAACCAGAGCTCGCGCCAGGTGAAATCCTCCCCGTCCACCCAGGGACCGAGCAGGACAAAGGTCGTGACGCTGACCACCAGGGCCAGGAGCCAGAGCAGATTGCGCCGACTCAGGAAGGGGTAGGAGAGGCGGTAGAAGGCGTCCCGGCGCAGCCACAAGAGCCCCGCCACCGCGAGCAGGAACAGGCCCTGACCCGGGGCCGCGCCCTTGAGCAGACTCAGGAGGGCCCCGACCACCAGCAGCGGCATAGCCACCAGATAGACGCTGCGCACCTGCTGGTCGATCCCCCGGGACAGGGCGATCAGCAGCACCCCCACCCCCACCGAGAGGAAGTGGGACAGCTCCAGCGCCGGCAGCGGCAGCACCAGGAGCAGCCGCTCGACCCGATCCTCCAGGGACGGCAGGGCGGCGGAGGCCAGCAGCATCAGCCCGGTGGCGAAGATCAGCAGGCCCAGCAGGCGCACCCCCAGGGAGGCGATGAAATTCAGGACCAGGCGCAGCAGGCCGAGCAGCGGATTGTTCTGCCACAGGCGGGCGAGCCGGCTGACGGCCGGTGCCGCGGGGCGGGCCAAGAGCCCGGTGCCGAGGGTGAGCCCGATCAGCCAGGGCACCAGATAATAGACCAGGCGGAACACCAGGAGCCCGGCCGCCGCGGTCGCCGGGGACACCCGCAGGCGGGTAAGCATCACCAGCAGCGCGGCATCGAAGACCCCGATCCCCCCCGGGACCAGGCTCAGCACCCCCAGGGTCGCAGCGAAGGTGAAGGCGGCCAGGAAGGCGCCCGGGTTCAGGTGGGCACCGCAGGCGAGCAGGCAACACCAGGCGACCAGCATCGCCAGGAGCCAGTCCAGCACCGAGATCGCCACCAGTGTGAGCCCCCCGCCGAGACCGAGGCGGGCGGTCCCGCTCAGCACCCGGTGCAGCACCGCCCGGTTCGCCGCCAGCGTCAGAAACACCGGCAGATAGGCGGCATAAGCGAGCAGGACGCTCAGTACCGCCCAGCGCGGCAGGACCCCCGGTACCAGGTTGGTGCGGCCCATGGCCAGCGCCGCCAGCACCAGCACCGAGAGCCCGACCGGCACCGCCAACATGATCACCCCGGAATAGAGCGAGGCGACCCGGGTCGCCACCCCGTCGCGGGTGAGCAGCAGGATGCGGATGCCCGACCCCGCGAGCCCCGAGAGCCCGATCAGGTTGTTGGTGGTATTGGCGACCCAACTGTAGCGGATCAGGCGGTCCCAGGTCAGGTTGACCTTGAGCCGGCGGGCCACCCACCAGTCGTAGAGGACCATCTCGAAGACCGCGGCCAGGGCCAGGGCCTGGAGCCCTAGGAGCGCGACCCAGGGAATGCGGCGCAAGGCCGAACGCAGCGTGTGAAAGTCGAACCCCTTGACCTCGTACCAGGCGACCAGGGCGGTCACGACCACCAGCAGCGGCGGCACCCCGCGGCGCAGCCAGGCGAGCAGCACGGCGGCGCGGCGGTTGGGATCGGCCGGCAGCGCGGCGCCCGCGGCGGCGGGGTCCAGGGTCTTGAGGGGACGGGTCATGGTGACCTCGGGCGGGCCGCCCGCGCGTCGACGATGAAGGTGACTGCGGCAATGCTCCCATGCCCGGGCGGAGCGCGCAATGTGGGCGGCGGCGCGGGTTTCGGTGCTATGGAACGGTTCATTAATGAGTGAAACAAATCCGGCTCATGAGGCGAATTGTGTGATGCCACACAGTACCCTGAGGAATTCCACAGAGCATGTCTTGATATTGTGAGCCCATTCATGAATAGCGACGTACTGCTGTAGATATACCTTGTTCACACCACGAAATGGGCGAAGGA
>NZ_CAIKKU010000481.1 GCF_903828115.1 uncultured Thiodictyon sp.
CCGGCGCCCTCGATAACCTCGATCACGACAACGACAACGACAACGACAACGGTGCCATAGTGCAGTCCCTAATGGAGTTTTTCAACTTATCAGTGAACCGTCCCTTAGCTTGTTACCCGGCGCCCCGGTGATGGCGCAAAGCGACCTGCCAGCTCGTCGTGCCGCGGGCTAATGACCCGGCACGCAGATGCCCTGCCGCCACACCGCGAGCGCGGTCCGCACGAGTAGGAACGCGATGATCCCGGTCAGCATAGTCAGCAGGCCGAATCCCAGATAGCCGATGGTCAGGCCCGCCATCCCCATCACCATGGCGAAAAAGGAGATGGGGAAGTTCTTGAGTCGTGAACTGCTGACGATGGGGTCGGTCTTAGGGGGCTCCCGGGTGCGCCGCTCACGGCATCGTGCCGTGTGCGGCGAGCAGTAAAATGCTCAACCCGACGGCGGCGGCGAGCACCGGCAGCCAGGGCCAAAGGTGTCTGCGATGGCGGGGGGTGGGGTGGGGCTGGTGTAGGGCCACAGGGGGGCAGTGCATAAATGATCTCCGGTGGGGACAGACCGCCGCGGCCGGGCCGGACGCCGATCTGGGGCCGCGGGGGAAGCGGCGTTGGGTTGCCGAGAGTCTACGGTGTCGCCGCGACCGGGGCATTGACAAAAGTCGCAGTCGAGTTCTCGGATATTTTCCAGGGCCGCTGTGTGTTACCGACGCCGGGTCAAGCCACCCCAACGACGAGGCGCCCGCACTTTATAGGTCAAGTACTTGCGCGCCGTGCGAGGGATGCAGCGCCACACTGCCACTAAGTTTAAGCCGCAACGGCGACTGGGAGCGCCGCACCCCAGTGCGGCGCGGCCTCTGCTCAACCCACACCGGCGGGGTTGTCGGCGAGATCGCGCCGCACTGGGGTGCGACGCTCCCAGGCCGGGCCGGACTGCAAGTAAGGCTTAACCTGATGGCAGCGATGCAGCACCAGGGTACGCGCGACGCCCGGCCCGCTCTGTGCGTTAGCGTACCGACAAGGGGCCGAACGGCGGCTAGACTTAAGAGTATCGGGCTCCCTGCCCCCACCGGTGGCTACCATGACCGACGCCCCTTGCCCGCAACAGAACCACCTGCTCGCGGCCCTGCCGGCCGAGGCGCGGGAGCGCATCGCCCCCTATCTGGAACGGGCGCACCTACCCCTGGGCAAGGTGTTGTATGAATCGGGCGACACCTTGCGCCACGTCTATTTTCCGACCGACGCGATCGTCTCCCTGCTCTATGTGATGGCCAACGGGGGCTCGGCCGAGATCGCGGTGGTGGGCAAGGAGGGGCTCGTCGGCGTGGCCATGTTCATGGGGGGGGAGAGCACCACCAGCCGCGCCATCGTGCAGAGCGCCGGCACCGCCTACCGCCTGCTGGGCAAGCGCTTCAAGGACGAGGTCAACCGCCACAGCGAGCTGCTGCACCTGATGCTGCACTACACCCAGGCACTGATCACCCAGATGGCCCAGACGGCCGTCTGCAATCGCCACCACTCCATCGATCAGCAGTTGTGCCGCTGGCTCCTGCTGTCGCTGGACCGCCTCGCGGGCGATCACCTGAACATGACCCAGGAACTGATCGCCAACATGCTCGGGGTGCGCCGCGAGGGGGTCACCGACGCCGCCGGCCGGCTGCAGCAGCTCGGCGTCATCGCCTACAGCCGCGGGCATATCAAGGTCCTGGACCGGCCCCGGCTGGAGCAGCTCAGTTGCGAGTGCTACGCCGTCGTCAAGAAGGAGACGGATCGCCTGCTGCCCTATTTGCCGCCGCGGCGACCGTGTTGAGGGCTCCGGCGCCGGCTCAGGAACGGTTCACTGATAAGTTAAACGAGGCCTTTCGAATGCTTGTCGCGTCGTTGTCGTTGTCGTTGTCGTTGTCGTTGTCGTTGTCGTTGTCGTTGTCGCAGTTATCGTAGCATTCCGGATTCTCTCGCACGCCAAATTTCATCGCCTCTCCGGTTACGACAACGATTACGACAACGACAACGAAAACTACAACGATTGTGCTGTATTTGACTTTTTCTCGACTCGTTACTAAGTGGCCCGCCGAACAGACCGCCGCACCGCGGCCCGTTAGGCTCGTCATCATAGGAACCGTCGGCACCGCACCGGTGCCACCCCCGGTTTCGCCGTGCCGCAGGACGATCCAGTGTCAGCCACAACGCCGGCCCATGTGGTCAACCAACTCATCGAGGCCCTGCCGCGCGCGGCCCGCACCCGGATGCTTGAGCGTTGCGAGCCGGTGGAGTTGACGGCCGGCGTCATCCTGTGCGAGGTTGACGAGCCCTACGAACACGCCTATTTCCCGCTCATCGGTGTCATCTCACTGGGCGGTGCGACACTGCACAGCCGCCAGCCCATCGAGATGGGATTGATCGGCAACGAGGGGATGCTCGGCGTGACCCTGGCCCTGGGCGTGGCGGCCGCCCCCATGCGCGCCGTGGTACAAGGCGCCGGCACCGCCTTGCGCCTCACTGCCGCGCAGATCCGGTGTGAACTGAATGACAGCCCCTCCCTGCTGGACACGCTCCACCGCTATCTGTATGTACTGATCACCCAGTGGCCTCATACCGCGGCCTGCACCCAGTCCCACGAGATCGAATTGCGGCTGGCGCGCCGGCTGCTGATGATGCATGATCGCAGCCACGCCAACCATTTTCACCTCACCCACGAGTTCCTCGCCAACATGCTCGGGGTGCGCCGCAGCGGCATCACCATCGCCGCCGGCGCACTGCAACAACGCGGGCTCATCCGCTATGCCCGCGGGGACATCCACATCCTCGACCGTCCGGGACTCGAGGCCGCCTCCTGTCCCTGTTACGAGGTACTGCTCGGCGACTACCGGCGGCTGCTCCCGTAAGAAGCGGTTCACTGATAAGTTAAACACGTCCTTTAGGCGAGTCTATTCGCGAGTGCTTTCAGCGCCGTTGTCGTTGTCGTTGTCGTTGTCGTTGTCGAGATTATCGTAGCGCCCTGCATTCTCTCGCACCCCAAATTGCATCGTTTCTCCGATTACGATTACGATTACG
>NZ_CAIKKU010000482.1 GCF_903828115.1 uncultured Thiodictyon sp.
ATCCGCGACGATCTGGCGCAACACCTCATACTGTCCCTCGTTGATCTTCTTTGGCCGACCACCTTTCGACATCGTTGCGCGCCTCGTTCTTGTAAACTCGCGCAAGAATATCGGCCAGGTAGATTTTGTCTATACCCTCTAACGAAGGAGCGCTTATCCGTCGTGCGCGGCGCACTGAGCCCTGGTCGTGGCACGACGCCCGGCGCGCACGACGGAGGGTAGAGTGTAGACCATTTTCCGGCGTGTGGGCGAGCAGGACCGCAGGCTGCGGGGCCGCGAGCGCGCGTGAACAGCAGAGTATCCAGCTCGAATTCGCCGACCTGCGTGCGGAGGTCGAGCAGGCGCGGGCGGACGCGGAGCAGGCGCTTGCGGCGCAGGACCGGGAGCGGGCGGCCAAGGAAGAGGCCCTGGCCGAGAACGAGCGGCTGAAGCGATTGCTCGCGGACAAATCCGGGCCGTCCGGGACCGGGACGCCGTAGACTTGGCTGACGAAGAAACCCCAACATAATGGTGTTGGTTGGTGAGGACGCAGGAGCCGTACCCCTTCGTCCAACCCATGATGCCGAGGTTCGACAAGGCTTCAGCCTTGGATGGACAGGACCAAGGCTGAAGCCTCGGACTCCATTAGATGGCCGCTGGCCTGAGCGATGATCAAGGCCCCATCCCGCCGTTGTCGGCACCGGCACCCAAGCCGGGGACAGATTCATATTCAGGGGCAGTCTCAGGCGCAGTCGATGGCGGTCGCGACCTCTGCGGTGCGCCAGGCGGCATCGCTCGGGTCCTGGGCGATGTCTTGCGCCTCCGTTTTTCCATTTTTTTGCGGGCTTCAGGCGTTACCGTGTCGCGGGGGTTGCTCCGGCCATCCAGTGTCCTGCGAGGCTCCTGGTCCGCACAGCGGACCCTACGGGTGGCTCAGTGGCCATCGGTCGCTCCGTGCGGACCGCAGGCACCCCCGACCGCTCGCCGCGCACGCATCGATCCGCGCTTCGGCTTAGAATCGCCGCTACACGCCAGGGTCTGACGCACGGCCTCGCTCATCAGGGTTGCAATGCACTTCACCGAGGTCTTCATCCGCCGCCCGGTCGCGACCACGCTGCTGACCCTGGGGCTCTTTCTGGCCGGGGCCTTCGCCTTCCCGCTGCTGCCGGTCGCGCCGCTGCCGCAGGTGGACTTTCCGACCATCTCGGTGCATGCGTCGCTGCCCGGTGCCAGCCCCGAGACCATGGCCGCCACCGTGGCGACGCCCCTGGAGCGGCGGTTGGGGCGCATCGCCGGGGTGACCGAGATGACCTCCTCGAGTTCGCAGGGCAGCACCGGGATCACGCTGCAATTCGATCTGGACCGGGACATCGACGGCGCGGCCCGCGACGTGCAGGCGGCGATCAACGCGGCGCGGGCGGACCTGCCGAGCAATCTGCCCGGCAATCCGACCTACCACAAGTCCAACCCGGCCGATGGGTCGATCATGATCCTGTCCCTGACCTCGGACACCCTTGACCGCGGTCAGATGTACGACGCGGCGTCTACGATCCTGGCGCAGAAGCTGTCTCAGATCAAGGGCATCGGTGAGGTGCGCGTGGGCGGCAGCTCACTGCCCGCGGTGCGGGTGGAACTGAACCCCAAGGCGCTGAACGCCTACGGCATCGGGCTGGAGGACGTGCGCGCGGCACTGGCGAGCGCCAACGCCAACCGGCCCAAGGGCGTGCTCGAGTCAGGCGAGCGCCGCTGGCAGATCGAAGCGAATGATCAGGCCACGACGGCCGCCGAGTTCGAGCCCCTGGTCATCGCCTATCGCAACGGGGCGGCCGTGCAGTTGCGTGATGTCGCCAGGGTCCTGGACTCGGTGCAGGACCTGCGCAATACCGGACTGGCGGACGGGCGGCCGGCGGTACTGCTGATCCTGACCCGGCAGCCGGGGTCGAACATCATCGCGACGGTCGAGCGCGTGCGGGCGGCACTGCCGGGCCTGCGCGCCGCCATCCCGCCGGCGATCGACCTCGAAGTCGTCATGGACCGCACGCCCACCATCCGCGCCTCGCTGCACGACGTGGAGTTGGCCCTGGGGGTCTCGGTCGTCCTGGTGATCCTGGTGGTCTTCCTGTTCCTGCGCGACGTGCGCACCACCCTGATCCCGGCGGTGGCGGTGCCGGTGTCACTGGTCGGTACCTTCAGCGTCATGTATCTGGCGGGCTACAGCCTCGACAACCTGTCGCTGACGGCGCTCACCATCGCCACCGGTTTCGTGGTCGATGACGCCATCGTGGTCCTGGAGAACTGCTCGCGCCATATCGAGCGCGGCCGGTCGGCCTTCGCGGCGGCGATCCAGGGGGCGCGCGAGGTCGGCTTCACGGTGCTCGCGATGAGCCTGTCACTGATCGCGGTGTTCCTGCCGGTCCTGCTGATGGGGGGGATCGTCGGCCGGCTGTTCCGCGAGTTCGCGGTGGTCCTGTCGGTCGCGGTCCTGATCTCACTCGTCGTCTCGCTGACGACCACGCCCGCCATGTGCGCCCGCCTGTTGCGGCCGCAATCGGAGCGGCGCCAAGGCCGGTTCATGAATGGTGTCGAGGGCGCCTTCGACTGGCTGCATGGACATTATGCACGCAGTCTGCGCGTGGCCCTGCGGCACCCGCGCCTGACCATGCTGGTGCTGGGCGCCACCGTGGCCCTGAACGTCTATCTGTACGTGATAGTCCCCAAGGGGTTCTTCCCCCAGCAGGACAGTGGTCGGCTGAACGGCTCCATCCAGGCCGACCAGGGGATCTCATTCCAGGCCATGAGCGGCAAGCTTGCGGACTTCATGGCGATCGTGCGCGCCGACCCGGCAGTGGCCAAGGTGGTGGGCTTTACCGGGAGCGGGCAGGGCAACTCGGGCAACATGTTCGTCACCTTGAAGCCGCTCGCGGAGCGCAAGGTCGGGGCCGATCAGGTCATCGAGCGGCTGCGCGGCAAGCTCGGGAACGAACCCGGCGCGCGCCTCTATCTGCAATCGGTCCAGGATATCCGCATGGGCGGGCGACGCGGTGCGGCCCAATATCAGTACAGCCTCCAGGGCGACGATGCGGCTGAGCTCAAGACCTGGATCCCGCGGCTGGAGCGGGCCTTGGGCGAACGCCCCGAACTGTCCGATGTGAATACCGACCAGCAGGACAAGGGCGAGCAGACGACCCTGACCATCGATCGGGATACCGCGAGCCGCCTGGGGCTGACCCCCAGGCTGATCGACGCGACCCTCTACGACGCCTTCGGTCAGCGCCAGGTCTCCACCATCTATGCCCCGCTCAATCAGTATCGCGTGGTCATGGAGGTCGCCCCCGAGTATGCGCAGCGCCCCAGCGCACTGGACGCGATCGAGATCCGCAGCCCGTCCGGGGAGCAGGTGCCGCTGGCCGCGGTCAGCCGTCATGAACAGACCCCGACCGCGCTGGCGGTCAATCACCAGGGGGCCTTCGTCGCCGGCACCATCTCGTTTAATCTGCCCCCGGGAAAGGCCCTGAGCGACGCGGTCAAGGCGATCGAGGAGACCAGTCGCGAGATCGGTCTGCCGGCGTCCGTGCGCGGCAGCTTCCAAAGCACGGCGCGCGCCTTCCAGGAGTCACTGAACACCCAGCCCTGGCTGATCCTGGCCGCGCTGGTGAGCGTCTATCTGGTGCTCGGCATCCTCTACGAGAGCTATGTGCATCCGCTCACCATCCTCTCGACCCTGCCCTCGGCCGGCGTCGGCGCCCTGTTGGCCCTGCTCGCCTTCGGCCTGGACTTCACGATCATGGCCCTGATCGGGGTCATCCTGTTGATCGGCATCGTGAAGAAGAATGCCATCATGATGGTCGATGTCGCCCTCGAGGCCGAGCGCACCCAGGGCCTGCCGCCGGATGAGGCGATCTTTGCGGCCTGCCTGCTGCGCTTTCGCCCGATCATGATGACGACCCTGGCGGCCATGCTGGGCGCGCTGCCGCTGGCGCTGGGCGGCAGCGAGGGGGCCGAGCTGCGCGTCCCCCTAGGTGTCGCCATCGTTGGCGGCCTGATGCTCAGCCAACTGCTGACCCTCTATACCACGCCCGTGGTCTACCTGTATCTGGATCGCTTTCGGCTCTGGTGCCGGGGCTGGGGGTCGAGCAGGCGCCTCGGGCCGGCGGGCGGGCCTTAATGGTTCCTGCCAGCGATGCGCATTCGGAGTCCAAGGCTTCAGCCTTGGCCTGCCGCTCCAAGGCTGAAGCCTTGGACTCCAGCGGGCCGGCGGCGCGGCTGACCGGAACCATGACCAAGGCCGCCGACATGTTGAATTCTTGTCGCCGCGGCTGCGCCTGTCTAAACTGCGGACATGCGCCATCCCATCGATCCCAAGGTCGACTGCGTCTTCAAGGCCCTGCTGGGGGCAGAGTCCAATCGCGACCTGCTGATCCATTTCCTCAACGCCGTCTTGGGCGCGGACCTGCCGCGGCCGATCGTCGCCGTGGAGATCCAGAATCCCTACAACGAGAAGGAATTCCTCGATGACAAGCTGACCGTCGTCGATGTCAAGGCCCGCGATGCGACCGGCCAGATGTTCCAGGTCGAGGTCCAACTGCTCAATCACCGCGACCTGCCGGCGCGCATCCTCTACGG
>NZ_CAIKKU010000483.1 GCF_903828115.1 uncultured Thiodictyon sp.
CGACCGCAGGCCGCTCCCACAGCGTCGCTGCGCGACTTTCACGGCAAGAATGCCATGGACAGGCGAAGTCGACGGCCCCCCCGCATCGCGACCCTCGCGTGCGCACCATCGACCGGCCATCTACACTGAGGGAGCGCCCCCGGGATCGGCCCTTGCCGGAACCGGCCCGGCGCGGCGTTTCGGTCCACTGGTTAGCGGAGGCACCCATGAGCGGCTTCGTGAATAAACTCAAACTCAAGGAGCGGGCCGAGGAGGATCAGTATTTCGCCCGCCAGGACCGCGCCCTGCTCGCCGCGCTGCACCACCGCGACGGCGCGGACAGCGCCGTCCGGCGGGTGATCGCGGGCGGTCAGACCGGGGTCGACCGGGCCGCCCTGGACGCGGCCCTGGCCCTGGGTCTGCCGGTCGGCGGTTGGTGTCCCGCCGGCCGCCGCGCGGAGGACGGACCCATCCCGGCCGCGTATCCACTGACGCCGACCCCGGGGGCGGACGATGAGTCGCGCACCGAGTGGAACGTCCGCGACAGCGACGCCACCCTGATTCTGTACCGGGGCGAACTGGCCGGCGGCACCCGGTTCGCCGCCCAGATCGCCCGCCGCCTGGGCCGCCCGCTGCTGCTGCGCGACCTGGACCACCCGGTCGCGGTCGCCGAACTGGCCGCCTGGCTGCGCATCAATCAGGTGCGGGTGCTCAACTGCGCCGGTCCGCGTGAGTCCCAGTGCCCGGGCATTCAGGCCCAGGCGCAGGCCGTGCTGGGCGCGGTCTTCGGCGCCTGGCAAGACCAGGGCCGGGAGTGCGTGATGCAAGTGCCCGGACCAGCGACCGCGCCGCGGCCGTAGGGTGCGCCGTGCGCACCATGGCACCGTCCGCGACCCCCTGACCGGCGCGCAGCCGCTCGGCCCAAATCCGGCAATTGCTCTCACAAAGACACAAAGAGCACAAAGAAGATCATTGAAGGCGTTGCGCCGATCACCGCGCAGGTGACCTCGCCGACCGACATATCGCTCTGAAGATCTTTGTGATCTTTGTGTCTCTGTGAGAGAACTGCTCTTTCTGGGTTCAAGGTGCGCCCAGCGCCCCGGACGCCTGATGGTCCGCACCATCACGCCTGCCGGTATCAGGCAGCAGGTGCATCGAAGCGGACGACGACCGCGGTGACGTTGTCGCGTCCGCCGGCCGTGCAGGCGTGCTCGACCAGCGTGCGCGCGATCTGCGCGGGGTCCGCGCCGCCGAGCAGGGCGGCGATCTGCGGGTCGCTCAGTTCCTTGTCCAGGCCGTCGCTGCACAGGAGGTAACGGTCACCGGCGCGCAGGGGTTCGACGCGGATGTCGATCTCCACCCGGGTCTCGGCGCCGATCGCCCGCGCCAGGACGTTGGAATAGGGGTGGTGATCGGCCTGCTCGGGGGTCAGGAGCCCCGCCTCGACCAGGGCCTGGACCTGGGTGTGGTCGCGGGTGAGACGCGCGATGGCGCCCGCGCGCAGCCGATAGGCGCGGCTGTCGCCGACCCACAGGATGCCGCAGTGATCGCCCAGCGCGATCAGGGTCACGATGGTGCTGCCGATCACGTCACTGCCCTGGGCGGCGGACTCGGCGGCGAGTTTGCGGTTGACCTCGGTGAGTGCGCCGCGTACCGCGTCGGCCGCGGCGCCCAGGAGGCGCGGGCGCGGCAGGAGCGCCAGCGCCTCCATCAGCATCCGGCTCGCGCGCTCCCCGTCGCGGTGGCCGCCCATGCCGTCGGCGACGGCCCAGAGACCCAGGTCGGGGCGGTCGAGATAGGCGTCCTGATTGATGGTGCGGCGGCGGCCCTGATCGGTGGCGCCGCCCGAGGTCCAGCGGTAATCGGTGGTCGTGCCAGCCATCTCAGGCGCTCCCCGCGGGGTCCGCGGGCGGGGCGTCGAGCAGGCGCCAGTCGCGGCCCCCCCAGTCGCCGCTCAACAGGGCGCTGAACCCGGCGGCCGGCGGCAATCCCTGGCACGCCAGGAGCGACGGGGCCACGCGCTCGGAGCCCTGGGTCCACCACAGGCTGTAGCCGAGGAAGACGACCTCCAGCGCCTGCGCCAGGAGCCGGTTGCAGGCACCCGGCAGGTCCGCCGGGGTGGCGGCACTCAGGTGCCAGGCATTGGGCCGGCCCAAGGCCGCCGGTGGCGGCGGGTTTGGTGTCGGCGCGGCGGCGTCGGGGGCACCCAGGGCCAGGACCTGGCCGTCGAAACGCTCCAGTGAGAAGGGCTCCGCGAGCGCCGCCAGGGCCAGGTCTTCGGCCTGCGCAAACCAGTGCGCGGCGCCCAGGACCGCGATCGGGTTGGTGCCGGCCGGCAGGGCACAGGCCAGGGTGAGGGGGAAATAGCGGCCGACCCGATCCACGCTTGGCATCAGGACCCCGGCCCAGGCGCCCTGACCGGCCAGGCCGGGGCTCAGGACGAAGCGCCACAGCGGGCTCGTGAGATAGCGCTCAAGCCAGCCGTCGCCCAGTTGCTCGCGGCTGGCGGCCAGACACTCTTGCAGCCATTGGTCCCAGGGCGCGATCAGTTCGCTCGGCAGGCGGCGACTGACGAAGTCGCCCAGGCTCGGGACCTTGCCGTAAAAACCGGTGCCGCCTGTCGTCATCGGAACCCCCGTCAGGGCTGAAGGCTGGATGGGTAGGGCGCCGCGACACGGATGCCGATGCGACCTTGATCAGAATCCCGGCCGCCCGGCTGGCCGTGCGGTTGCTGGTCCGCGGTGCGGACCGATCGCCACCGGCCGGCACACCGACCGCAGCCCCAACACGCCGGCCATACCCAAGGTTGCGGATGGCGCTCGCGCCGCCCGCTCTATTCTACAGATACCGACGGGCCGCAAGTCGGTAATGAATCCCTCCCCGAACCGGCCAGGCGGCGGGGTAGCCGCCGGCCGGTACCCTCAGGCCTTGGTCAGCGTTGTGACCGATTGCCGTTGTCGGCACGGGCGATCGTCCTCGCAGCGCCTGGCCGGCGGGTCCGGAACGGAAAATTCGGCTATAGTCGCGGTCGACCTGCGCCCGCAACCCCGCGGGCGGACGCCCGCGGCAGGGGCCGATCCGCGGATGCGTCAACGCGACCGAGTGCCCGTTTTAGTGATCGCAGAGGTGATTCCCATGCTCAAGCCCCCCCGTCTGTCGCCAGTCTGCGCCGTCCTGATGGCCGCGGCCGCCGTCCTGGGCTGCTCCGACAACCCGCGGGAGGACGTGCGGCTGACCCTGTGCAAGGACATGGTCACGCTGGAACTCGGCTCGGTGCCGTCCTGGCAGGGCAGCGAGGTCCGGACCCGGGGCCGTCAAGGCGCGACGGTGACGGTGCACTTTGCGGCTGCGGACGGCGCCGGGCAGGCGCGCTGTGACTATCGGTACGACGCCGTCGATGATACGGCGCTGACGCTGGCCAATCCGATCGAGGCCTATTCCACCTCGCCGTCGCAACTGATCCTCAACGGCCGCACCATCACCAACCCGGAACTGGCCCAACTGGTGAAGCGGGCGATGCAGAAACAGGGACGTGAATTCATCGAGCGGACCGGGAAGGCGCTACGGGGTCAATAGACCGGCCACCTGGCCCTTGGCTAGTCGGCACTTTTCGGGCCGTTGTCGTTGTCGTTGTCGTAATCGAGATTATCGTAGCGCCCCGGATTCTCTCGCACGCCAAATTGCATCGCTTCTCCGATTACGATTACGACGACGA
>NZ_CAIKKU010000484.1 GCF_903828115.1 uncultured Thiodictyon sp.
GAGCGAATCCGGGACGTTACGATAACCTCGATTACGATTACGACAACGACAACGACAACGACAACGACAACGACGCTCCAGGCACTTGCAGGGTCTGGGGTTCAGCGCCGCCGCGCCATTACAAGGGCCAGGTCCACTGATCGAACTCCGGCTTGTCGATCCCGTTCTCGAAGGCGTAGGCGCGCGCCTCGATCTGGAGGTCGCGCAGGCGCTGCTTGGCATGGGCGCCGGTGGCCTGGAGGCGCGGAACCCGGTTGATCACGTCGATGGCCAGGCTGAAGCGGTCGATCTCGTTGCTGATCGCCAGCTCCAAGGGGGTGTTGATGTTGCCCTTCTCCTTGTAGCCGCGCACATGCAGGTTGGCGTGGTTGGTGCGGCGGTAGGCCAGGCGGTGGATCAACCAGGGGTAGCCGTGGAAATTGAAGATGATCGGCCTGTTCTTGGTGAAGATGGAGTCGAAGTCGGCGTCGGACAGGCCGTGGGGGTGCTCGCCGGCCGGCTGCATCCGGAAGAGGTCCACGACGTTGACGAAGCGGATCTTGATGTCCGCGAAGGCCTCGCGCAGCATCGCCGTGGCGGCCAGGGCCTCCTTGGTGGGGATGTCGCCGCAGCCCACCATGACCACATCGGGCTCGGCGCCCTGGTCGTTGCTCGCCCACTCCCAGATCCCCAGGCCCTTGGTGCAGTGCTTGACCGCCTCGTCCATGCTGAGATATTGCAGGTGGTCCTGCTTGTCGCAGACGATGACATTGATGTTGTTCATGCTGCGCAGGCAGTGGTCGGCCGTGGACAGCAGGCAATTCACGTCCGGTGGCAGGTAGATGCGGGTGACGTGCGGGTTCTTGTTGACCACCACGTCCAGGAATCCGGGGTCCTGATGGGTGAAGCCGTTGTGGTCCTGGCGCCAGACGGTGGAGGTGATCAGCAGGTTGAGCGAGGAGACGGGCGCCCGCCACGGGATCTCGTTACAGATGGCCAGCCACTTGGCGTGCTGGTTGTACATGCTGTCGATGACGTGGACGAAGGCCTCGTAGGTGGCAAAAAAACCGTGGCGGCCGGTGAGTAGATAGCCCTCGTACCAGCCCTCGAGCGTGTGCTCGGAGAGCATCTCCAGGACGCGCCCGTCGGGGGCGAGCTCGCCGCCGTCGGCGTCCTCCGGTCTGTAATCGCACAGCCACAGCTTCTTGCTGACCGCATAGATCGCGTCGAGCTTGTTGGAACTGTTCTCGTCCGGGCCGAAGACCCGGAAATTGCGCATGTTATCCGCCATGATGTCGCGCAGCATGGCGCCCAAGGGCTTGGTGTTCATGGCGCGGGTGGTCCCAGGGGTGCCGACGTCCGCCGCATAGGTGCGAAAATCCGGCATGCGCAGTGCCCGGCGCAGGATGCCGCCGTTGGCGTGGGGGCTGGCGCTCATGCGCAGGTTGCCGGTGGGGGCGAGTTCCCTGAGTTCGGGGATCAGTCGGCCGGCGTCGTCGAACAGTTCCTCAGGCTTGTAGCTCTTAAGCCAGTCCTCGAGCTGCTTCAGATGTGCCGGATTGTTGTGCAGGCCCGCGAGCGGCACCTGGTGGGCGCGCCAGAAGCCTTCTACCCGGTGACCGTCCACCTCCTTGGGGCCGGTCCAGCCCTTGGGCGAGCGCAACACGATCATGGGCCAGTGGCCGCGGGTCGCCTCACCGCTGGTGCGCGCGGCCTGCTGGATGCCGTGGATTTCGGCGAGGCAGGTATCGAGCGTGGCGGCCATGCGTTGGTGCATCAGGAGCGGGTCATCGCCCTCCACGAAGTGGGGGGTCCAGCCGTAGCCGCGCATCAGGCTCGCCAGTTCCTCGTTGGGGATGCGCGCGAGCAGGGTGGGGTTGTTGATCTTGTAGCCGTTGAGATGCAGGACCGGCAGCACGGCCCCATCGCGGATCGGATTCAAGAACTTGCTGGAGTGCCAGGAGGTGGCTAGCGGCCCGGTCTCGGACTCGCCGTCGCCCACCGCCACGACCACCAGGAGGTTGGGGTTGTCGAAGGCGGCGCCGAAGGCGTGGGAGATGGAGTAACCCAGTTCCCCGCCCTCGTGGATGGAGCCGGGGGTCTCCGGGGTGCAGTGCGAGCCGATGCCGCCGGGGAAGGAGAACTGCTTGAAAAAGGCCTGCAGGCCCTCCTCGTCCTCGCTCTTGTTGGGGTAGACCTCGGAGTAGGTCCCCTCCAGATAAATCGGGGCCAGCACGCCCGGGGCGCCGTGCCCAGGGCCGGCCAGGAAGATCGCCTCCTGGTTCTGCTCGCGGATGATCCGGTTCATGTGGACCCAGATGAAGGACAGACCGGGACTCGCGCCCCAATGCCCCAGCAGCCGCTCTTTGATGTGCGCCTCCTGCAGGGGCTCGCGCAACAGGGGGTTGTCCCGCAGATAGATCATGCCGGCGGCCAGGTAATTGCAGGCGTGCCAGTAGGCGTTCATCTTGCGCAGAAGGTCGGCAGACAAGGGGTCTGGGGTCGTCGAGTCGGGCTGTTGGGCGGTCATGGACGGGTCCTCCAAGGGTGACTTTTTGCGTGTAGTGTAACGTCGAAACCTTACCGCGCCGTGACTTTGGGGCCGCGGGCGGGCCGCCGCAGCGGCTTCGCCGGGCGATACTCGCCTAAGGGTTGGGATCGATGCAAGCGCGGGTGAGCGCGGGGACCCGCTCGATTCGCCACATCCGGCTGGCGTGCCGCCAGAAGTCCGCCGGCGAGGCGGCGGTCGGCCCCGGGGTCTGCCCCAGCCAGGCCCAGGCGCGCCGCAGGGCGGGCATGGGGTCGGCGGGGTCCACCGGGGCCGACGCGAGGGATTTACTGAGCTTGCGGCCCGCGGCATCGACTGCCAGCGGTACATGGGCATAGGTCGGGGTAGGGAGTCCCAGGGCCTGTTGCAGCAGGCACTGGGCGGGCGTGCTGGCGAGCAGATCCGCGCCGCGGACCACCTGGCTGATGCCCTGCCAGGCATCATCGACGACGACTGCCAGTTGGTAGGCGTGGATGCTGTCGGCCCGCCGCAGCACGAAGTCACCGACGACGGCCGCGACGTCCTGCTGCTGTTCGCCTTGAATCCGGTCGCGGAACTGCACCGGCGCGGGACTGGTGCGCAGGCGGATGGAGCGGGGTTGCCGCCCGGGCGGGAGTCCGCGGCGGCAGGTACCGGGGTAGATGGGGCCGGCGCTGCCGCGGCGGCCGTCGCGGGCGATCTCGGTCCGCGAGCAGGCGCAGGGGTAGGTCAGGCCAAGTGCGGTGAGCCGCGCCAGCGCCTCCTCATAGGCGGCGGCGCGACGGCTCTGAAACAAGGGTGCGCCATCCCACCGCAGCCCCAAGGCGAGCAGGGTGCGCAGGATGTCGTCAGCCGCCCCAGGGACCTCCCGGGGGCGATCCAGGTCCTCGATCCGCACCAACCACTCGCCGCCTTGGGCGCGGGCGTCGGCGCAGCTCGCAACGGCCGTGATGAGTGAGCCAAAGTGGAGCGCACCCGTGGGCGAGGGGGCAAAGCGTCCCCGGTAGGCCATGGGCGGCGCGCGTGGCCTGGTCGCGGGCGCGCAGGGGGGTCAGCCGCGCTGTTTTTCGCGAATCTCGTCCAGGGTCTTACAGTCGATACACAGCGTGGCGGTCGGGCGTGCCTCCAGCCGACGGATGCCGATTTCCACCCCGCAGGCCTCGCAATAACCGTACTCGTGTTCTGTGATACGGGTCATGGCCTCCTCGATCTTCTTGATCAGCTTGCGCTCGCGGTCCCGGGTGCGCAGTTCCAGGCTGAACTCAGACTCCTGGGTGGCGCGGTCGTTCGGGTCCGGGAAGTTGGTCGCCTCGTCCTGCATGTGGTGGACGGTCCGGTCCACCTCTTCCATCAGCGTTTGCTTCCAGGCCAGCAGGATCAGGCGGAAGTGTTCCTCCTGTCCTGGGCTCATATATTCTTCGTCGCTCGCCGCCTTGTAGGGCTCAAAGCCGAAGGCCTTGGGCTCCTGGTTGTTGGCTGGGTTGGATGTTGTCTCGGCCATGAACGTGCTCCCGCAGGCTCGCAGTGGGATGAGTCGCGACCCGATCCCCAGCCCCGTCGTGGGGCTGGGCCGCGAAAAGCGCCCTTTAGTACCAGATTCAGGCGCTATGGGCAACCCGCAGGGCAGCGAGCGGCACCGCGTGCGGGCGCAAGCCCGGCCCACCACTCCAGAGTTCCTCCTTGAGAGAGCTTGAAAAATCGCTACTCGACCGCGATCCTCCTGCCTTCGCGTCGGGCTGAAACCGGCGCGATCTTCCTGGCAGGCGGCGGGCTGCGTGTTTGCTCAGGCCCCAGGCGCGTGGTCGAGACCGTCGGATGGGCTGCGCCCGCGGGCCGCCCCCACCGGCCCCGGCCACCATCCTGGCGGCGAGTCGTCGTCGGCCCCGGCGGTGACCGTCATGGGATCGCGGCAATTGCTTCGATGCGAACGGCTGTGCGATCCTGTTACCAGACCGCGTTCGGAGGCGCGGTCACCGCCCGTCGGGCCGGGCCGTCGTGCGCGACAGCGGCCGCCCCAATCGTTCGGTGCGGAGTCTGGTGTGCCGGGCCGGCACGCGATGTGTCGATGCGGAAGCCGGCCGAACGGCAACTGGTCGGCCAATCCATTGGAACGGCATGGTCTTCAGGCGATCGGCACCGACTGCGGGTGGTGATTACCCGTCTGTCGGTATTGATGGCGATTCCGCGAGTCGGCGGTCCGCGTCTTTTCCGGTTGTGCGATAATCCTCGCGTTACGCCGCTAAACTCGGGGACCGTGGGGGTTGGAGTCCGTGCGACGGTACGCCGTCGGTAGGACCGGATTCACCCGGAATCCAGACGCGGCGCGGCGGCGCCTGCGGGATCGGACCGTCGCGATCTTCGTTGCGTCAATTCATCGCTTCTTGGGGGTATAAAGACTCGTGCGTCAGTTAGGTATCCTTGGGGTTGCGATTCTGTCAGTCGCCTTGACCGGTTGCTCCACGCCGAAGTTTTCTTCTTTACCGGAGGCGACATATGAGTTGCGTTCGGCCAGCAAGTACAAAATCGGCCCCGGGGATTCGGTCCAGATTTTCGTTTGGCGCTATCCCGAGGTCAGCACCACCGTGCCGGTGCGTCCCGACGGCTATATCACGGCGCCACTGCTTGAGGATATTCCCGCCTCCGGGAAGACTCCGACCGAGCTTGCCCGCGACCTTGAGCAGGCCTTGTCGGTGTACCTGCGCGATCCCCTGGTAACGGTCATCGTGCAGGGGTTCCAGGGGATTTACCCGGAACAGATACGCGTCCTGGGTGAGGCGGCCCGTGCCCAGTCGTTAAGGTATATCGACGGTATGACGTTGCTTGACCTGATGATTGCGGTCGGCGGCACGACCCAGTTCGCGGCCGGCAACCGCGCCGTCTTGATGCGCTTTGAAAAAGGGGAGCGCAAGCGCTACACGGTGAGGCTCGACGACTTGATCAAGCGCGCCGACATGGCTGCCAATGTCGATATGCGTCCGGGCGATATCCTCATCATTCCCGAATCCTGGTTTTAGTTCGTGCCGTCATTATCACGTTGATCCTATGCAAGAAATTCTCCGCCTCGCCTTTCAGTACCTGGATGGCATCTGGCGTCACCGTTGGTATGCATTGGCGGTGGCACTGATCGCCAGCCCGATTGGTTGGTTCTACACCGCCAGCCTGCCCGACGAGTATATCGCGCAGGCGCGGGTATTCGTCGATACCGACTCGGTGTTGACGCCGCTGCTGAGCGGGCTGGCCATCCAGACCAGCGACAGTCGCCGCGTGACCATGATGACTAATGTGTTGTTCAGCCGCGAGAATATGGAGAAGTTGGCGCGCATGACCGACATGGACCTGAGCGCCAAGACGCCGCAGCAAATGGACGACCTGGTCAAAGAACTGAAGGATCGGGTGTCGCTGGTGCGTCAAGGCGACAACATCTACACCATCGCCTTCGAGGATCGTTCGCCCGATCTCGCCAAGCGTGTTGTGCAATCGATGCTGACGATCTTTGTCGAGTCCAATCTCGGTTCCTCCCGGCAGGATCAGGACTCTGCCGAACGCTTTCTGCAGCGGGAAGTCAAGGACTACGAGCGCCGTCTGATCGACGGCGAGCGCAAGGTGAAGGATTTCAAGATGCGTAATATGGATATCCTCTCCGATCGTGGGTCTTACTATACACGACTGCAGGCGGCGCGGGCCTCGCTCAAACGCGCTGAAGACGGCGTGCGGTCGGCGACCCGGCGCCGCGATCAACTTGCCGACCAGATTGCCATCACCGAGGACCAGGGCGCCGAGAGTGTCGACTATTCCGACTATCTCAGCGATGCGCTGAAAGCCCATCTCGCCGAATACGACCTACGCACCCGCGACATGCAGAAGCAACTCGATGATTTCCTTTTGCGTTACACCGATATCCATCCGGATATCGTCGCTGCCAAGGCCGCCCTGGAGCGGCTGAAGGCGCAGCGCGAGGAGGCCAAGACTGAGTTTCTCGCGAAGCAGGATCGCCAAGCCGTCGTCAAATCACTCTCGGGTAACCCGATTTACCAGCAGTTACGCATACGTCTCTCCGAGGCGGAATCCGAAATCGCAAATCAGCAGTCGATGGTCGAAAATCTCAAGGGCGACATTGAAAAATACCAAGCCTCCGTCGACCAGGTGCTTCAGGTGGAATCGGAACAACAGCAGCTTAACCGCGACTACTCGATTCTGCGCGCGAACCACTCGCAGTTGATGGAGCGTATCGAGAAGGCCCGGATGACCCGGGAAGCGGACACGAGTGTGGATACCGTCAAGTTTCGAACCCTGGATCCGCCCAAGGTACCAGGCCAACCGAGCGCGCCCAATCGCCTGCTGCTCGCCTCTTCCATGTTCGGCGGCGCTTGGGCGGCGGGCCTTGGACTTGCCTTTCTGCTGTCGCTGCTGCGCCCCGTATTCGGCGACCGGCGGCAGTTGACGGAGGCGATCGGTCTGCCGGTACTCGGCAGCGTAAACATGGTGTGGACTGTCGTCGAGCGGCGCAAGAAACTGTGGGGGGATATCGCCTTCGGCACGGTGCTGATCGGCTTGATCGGCCTGTTCGCCGGGGTGTTGACAGTCTTCTCTCTTCACATCGACATCATGTCGAAACTGCCCCTGTGAGATCGCCGCGGACGCGCCCCGGAAACAATTTGCGGGACTTTATAAGGTGCGCCCCCGCAGTACCGGTCGGCCAGCCCCGTAGCGCTGTGTTCGCGCCGCTCGGGCCGCTCGTGGTTGCACCGATCGGGCGTGCTCGCCGACCCGGTCGGGGATGCCGCCGCACGGGTGACGAAAATTTCGATCCCCGTTTCCCTTGGGATCGCAGTGCGAGGTCCAGATGAGTATCATTGAAAAGGCAGCCGAGCGGTTGTCGGCGTCACGTCAGGCGGCGGCTGGCGAGTTGCAGGTTGCGGATTCCCCCCGCAACCCTTCGCCGGAGGCGATCGAGCCGCCCCAACCTCGCTCCCAACCTAGGGCTGCCGGTCAGGTTCCGGTGCCGCCGACCAGTGTGGTGAATCCGGCGATTCTGCTCACCAGTCATGAAAACGACTTTCTGCTGTCCCCCGAGGGTGGCCGCTCGCGCACCGCGGAAGAGTTCCGAGTGATCAAGCGGCCGCTGTTGGTCAACGCCTTTGAGCGATCACTGCCGGGGGTGAAGTACCCAAACCTGATCATGGTGACCAGTTCGGTGCAGGGTGAGGGCAAGAGCTTTACCTCCCTGAACCTGGCCATTTCTATGACGATGGAGATGGACAGCACCGTTCTGTTGATCGATGCGGACGTTGCCAAGCCCGGATTGTCCCGGCGGCTGGGTATCCGTGACCGCCCTGGACTGATCGACCGACTCGTCGATGAATCGATTGATCTGTCACAGGTGCTGCTCAAGACCGATATTCCCAAGTTGACGGTCCTTCCCGCGGGTACTTCCCACAAGCGATCGACCGAGTTGCTGGCAAGCGGAAGTATGCGCCGGCTATTGGCGGAGGTCGCCTCGCGCTATCCCGATCGTATTGTCTTGTTCGATTCACCGCCGGTCCTGGAAACGACGGAGGCGGGGGTTTTGGCGTCCTTGATGGGACAAGTGGTGATTGTGGTGGAACAGGACAGCACTGCCCAGGGCATCGTCCGCGAGACGCTGGCCCATTTGGAGTCAAAGGATAATGTGTTCTTGATTCTCAATAAGTGCAAAGGCGGCCTGTTTACCGGCAAGTACGGCTATGGCTATGGGTACGGCTATGGTTACGGGTATGGTTATGGCTACGGTTCCTACGGGGAAATCGATGCCAAAGAAAATTAAGTATGGGTGGGCGTTAGCTTGAGTCTCTTACGCTTGCAGTTGTGGTCGGCGCCGCCCCGCGCAGCGCCCCCGCCCCGGCTTCGGGGGGCGCCCGTCTCATTACCCGGCGGGACGCGTTGGCGGCGCGTCGGGCCTCGCCCCCGGCTGCTGCGTTGGACATTTCTCACACTTGGTATCTTGGCGCAGGGCACTGTGGCCGCGCCGCTGGTCACATCCGTCGGCCTGTTGAGCAGACTGGTTTTCACCGATAATCTCTTTCTGACGAACGCCGGCGCAGTATCCGGGACGGCCGCGCTGTCACCCGCGTTGAGTGCAGGCGGACAACGCCGCGCCGCGAATCAGGGAAGAGAATTCGGGACGATCTTGCAGTTGCTGCCCAACATTGCCGGCGGCGGCGGCGGCAGCCGCTCGTCCTATCGTTACTTTTACGGCCCGAGCGCCGTGATCTACGGTGAGGGGCATTCCGATCTCGATCGTATCTTCCACGTCCTTCAGGCCAATGCCTCGCTGACGGTGATTGACGGCTATTTTTCGCTGCAATTGAGTGCGAATGCCAATCAGAACCTGGTCGATCCCAACGCCGGAAACGCCGGTTTCACGGCGCTGGGAAATCCCGACGCCTTCGGTCAGACCGCCTCGCTCCAGATCACTCCCGTGTTTTCGTTTCCGGTGCTGCGCGGCAATTTCGCAACGGTCCAGTTTTCGCCCGGCATCAACTATGTCTTCGCGGCGAAAACCGCGGGCGGCGCCGACAATAGCGGCACCACGGGGTCCCAGAGTTCACTCACCATTACCAGCGGTGACTATTTTTCCCGCATGCCCTGGCAGATCGCCGCATCGAGCAACATCTTCAACGTCGGCAACAGTTCCGGGTCGAATTACGGCAATGGCTCCGGAGCGGGGACGAGCACCGTCAGCGGTACCGTCACTTACCCAATCAGCGATCAGTGGCAGATCCAGGGGCTGGTCGGCTACGATTGGGGGAATTATGATTCGCTGTCGCAGCCCGACGGCCTGCGCTGGCGGGTCACACCCTACTGGTCGCCGTCGCGCAACACCACCATCGGCCTCGGCTACGGTTATCGCTTTTTTGGTGCGGACTATTATGCGAATATCCAGCATCGACACCGCAAGACGGTCGTCACGGCCAGCTATGAGATCACCGTGACGAATGCGCGCACCGCCATTCTCAACAGTAGCGCGGTCAATTTCCAAGACCCGTACGGAGAACCGATCACGAACCCGCTTGCCGGTCAGACCCTCTCGGGCTCGATCGCCAATCCAGCGCTGACCTCCGGCTTTTTTATTCAGAATCAGTTGCTCCTCGGCATTACCTCCCAATTCGGGCGGACCACCGTGTCCCTGAATGTCAATAACTGGCACTGGGATTATCAGGATACCGGCAATCAGGTCGATCAGAACCAAGGAACGCTGACGTTCAGCCGTACTTTATCGCCGCGCAGCAGCGCGAACCTGAGCCTCCAATATTGGACCTATAATCAGTCGGCGGGTGGCGGTGCGGACTTCTCCCAGGTCAGCGTCGCGACCGGGTACACCTATCAGGTCAGCCGCCGGACGCAGGGAAGCGCCACCTATACTTACAGTCAGCAGGACTCGGCCACGTCGAGCCAGAATTTTGGTGAGAACCAGCTCTGGCTGACCCTCAACTGGAGCATGTAAGGCGGCATGTACGACGAATTCTATGGCCTCTCCGGCAAACCCTTCCAGTTGACCCCCGATCATCGGTTCTTTTTCGATAGTCAGGGCCATCACCGAGCCCTGGCGTATCTGCGCTACGGCTTGGAACAAGGAGAAGGCTTCATTGTGATCACCGGGGGCATAGGAACCGGGAAGACCATCCTGGTGCGCGCGCTGTTCAGTGAGCTCGAAGGACGAAATGTCATGGCCGCCCAATTGGTGACGACGCAGGTCGAACCCGAGGACATGTTGCGAATGGTCTGCGCGTCATTCGGGCTGGCGCACGAGGGTATGAATAAGGCCACGCTGCTGCACAACTTGGAAGTCATTGCCAGAACCCGGTTCGCGGAGGGGCGGCGCATCCTCCTGGTGGTCGACGAGGCACAGAATCTCCCGCCGCGATCCCTCGAGGAACTGCGGATGTTGGCCAATTTTCAGGTCGACGGCCGCTCGCTGTTTCAGAGTTTCCTGCTGGGTCAGGAAGAACTGCGCCGGACTCTGCAATTACCGAATATGGAGCAACTGCGGCAGCGCATCATCGCCGCCTACCACTTGGACCCGCTGTCGCTGGAGGAAACGAGCGCCTATATCGCATTTCGCTTGAACCGGGTCGGCTGGTCAGGGGATCCGCAGTTCGCGCCCGAGGTATTTGAACTGGTTCACGCCCGCACCGGCGGTGTGCCCCGTCGTATCAATACCCTCTGCGATCGGCTGATGCTGTTCGGCTGCATTGAGGAGCGGCATCAACTCACGCGCGAGGATGTGCGCGTCGTGGCGGCGGAGTTGGAGCACGAATCCGGTCGCCCTGCGGGGGGCGAAATCGGTTCCACGGTTGCGGAGTCCGGGGCCGCCGCGGTGACTGACCCGGGCAGCGGTCTGACGCCGGGCGACCTTGGGGAGCGCCTGTCGTCACTTGAGGCGGAGGTCTCGCGGCTGCGACTGATCGTCATGCAGGAGCGAAAACTGCTTCGCAAGGCGGTGCTGCTGCAACTGGAGCTTGATGCTTATGATGACCTCGATTGACCGGCTGCACCTGCTGTGCGTGGTGGGGGCCCGACCCAATTTTATGAAGATTGCGCCGATTATGCGCGCGTTTGCGGACAGTGACGCGATCGACGCGGTCTTGGTCCATACCGGACAGCATTACGACGCCGCGATGATGGCGTCGTTCTTCGCGCAGCTTGGTATTCCGGCGCCGGCGGTCGACCTTGAGGTAGGTTCCGGCAGTCACGCGGTGCAGACGGCCGATGTTATGAAGCGCTTCGAGCCCGTGCTCGATGCCCGGGCGTGCGACGCGGTGTTGGTGGTCGGCGATGTCAATTCGACCATCGCCTGTGCCTTGGTGGCGGCCAAGAAAGGTGTTCCGGTCATCCACGTCGAGGCGGGACTGCGCAGTTTTGATCGGTCGATGCCGGAAGAGATCAATCGTATCCTTACCGATCAACTGTCTGCGTTACTGTTCACCACTGAGCGTAGCGCCGCGGTCAATCTTGAGCGTGAAGGGATCAGCCGCGAGCGCGTGCGATTCGTCGGCAATGTGATGATCGACACCCTGTTGCGGAATCGGGCGCGGTGCCCGCGAGCGGTCGACGTATTGTCGGTGGTTGAGGGCTCGGCCCGGTGCTTCGGCGCGGCCGGTTTCGGCGTCGTCACGTTGCACCGGCCCGCCAATGTCGATACCGCGGACAGCCTGACCAGGATCGTGGACGTGCTCTGCGAGGTTGCGGCGGACTTGCCCCTGGTCTTTGCGGTTCACCCGCGAACACGGGCTCGGCTGAGTGAATTCGGACTGCTGGAAACGGCGGCTCGGGGGTTGTTGTTGATGCCGCCGCTGCCATATCTGGAACTGCTTGGGTTGGTTGGCGCGGCCCGCGTGGTACTGACGGATTCCGGTGGATTGCAGGAGGAGACCACCGCTTTGGGGGTGCCCTGCCTGACGCTGCGTGAGAATACCGAGCGTCCGATCACAGTCGAGGAAGGCACCAACACGGTGGTCGGAACCAACCCGGCACTGATCCGCGGCGCCGTTCGCACGGTCCTGGCCGGCGGGGGCAAACGGGGGCGGGTGCCTGAGTTGTGGGACGGACGAGCGGCGGAGCGAATTCGCGATGAGGTGGTGCTCTGGGCCGCCGGGCGCCGCCCCCTGGCAGTGCTGACCAACCAAGCGCGGGCCATCCGTGGTCGGTCCTAGTCCACCGTCCCCGCGCTGCTCCTCGTTGCCATCTGGTCGCGGATCATGAATGAGGGTACGCTAGCTTACTCAGACACTTGCGGCCTTGACGACGGGCGCGCGGACCCGGCGACGCTGGTCAATGCGATGACCGTCGATGTGGAAGATTATTTCCAGGTCAGTGCATTTGAGCGGCATGTCAGCCGCAACGATTGGGAGCGACTGCCGCAGCGCGTGGAAGGATGCGTAGATCGTATTCTTGAGCGGTTTTCGGATCATGGGGTGAAGGCCACCTTCTTTACGCTCGGGTGGGTGGCGGCGCGCTATCCCACGATGGTTAGACGCATCGTTGGTCAGGGACATGAACTCGCGAGCCACGGATGGGAGCATATCCGCGCCACCCAGCAGAGTCAGCAGCAGTTCCGTGCCGACGTCAGTCGCACGAAGTCGGCGTTGGAGCAGCTCGGCGGCTGTCCGGTAATCGGCTACCGGGCGCCCAGCTTCTCCATCGGCCGCCGTAACCTTTGGGCCTTGCAGGTATTGGACGAGTCAGGTTACCGTTATTCTTCGAGCATCTATCCGATTCGTCATGATCTGTACGGGATGCCGGAGGCGCGTCGCTTCCGCTTCAGGCCCTGTGGCGATTCACCGTTCCTGGAGATTCCAGTGACCACGTTGGAAATTGCGGGGCGCAAGATGCCCTGTGGAGGGGGCGGCTACTTTCGACTGTTTCCTTATGTCTTCTCGCGCTGGGCGATACGGCGGGTGAATCGCCGGGAGCGGCAGAGCTGCATTTTTTATTTTCATCCCTGGGAGATCGATCCGCAGCAGCCACGGCAACCAGGCCTGGCCGCCAAGACCCGGCTGCGTCACTACTTGAATCTCCATCGTATGGAGGATCGGCTGGTATCCTTGCTGGGTGACTTTCAATGGGGGCGAATGGATGATGTTTTTGGAATTGAACGGGGTGGCCGGTGATGGCTGACCGCCCGGTGGCGGGCGACGGTCGGTCGGATTTGCGGGTGCGGCCCTATGTGGCGGCCGATCGTAACCGCTGGGACGCGTTCGTTGCGCGCTGTCCGGAGGCCACCTTTTTTCATCGCGCGGGTTGGGAGCGTGTGATTACGCGGGGCCTGGGGCATCAATGTCGGTATCTGCTCGCCGAGCGTGACGGTGAGATCGAGGGCGTGCTGCCGCTCGCCGAGGTCCGAAGCCGCCTCTTCGGCCATGGACTGATCTCGACGCCATGTTGCGTCTATGGGGGCGCGGCGACCATGAGCGAGGATGCACGGCGGGCGTTGACGGATGAATCCGTCCGGCTGGCGCAGCGGTTGCGGGTCGATGCATTGGAGATTCGCAATCGCGCGGCGGTGTGTCCCGAGTGGCCGACGAAGGACCTCTATGCCACATTCCGTCGCCGCATCGTCGCGGACGAGGACGCTAATCTCCGGGCGATTCCCCGCAAACAGCGGGCCATGGTCCGCAAGGGCCTCGCTGCGGGCTTGAAGTCATGTCAGAGTGCCGATGCCGACCGGTTCTTTCGGATTTATGCCGAGTCCGTACGCAATCTCGGCACACCGGTGTTTGCGCGCCACTTTTTCAGGAGTCTGCTGGAAGAGTTCAGCGCCGAGACGGAAATGTCGATCATCGTTGCCGGGGATTGTGATATCGCCGCCGTGTTGAGCTTCTACTTCCGCGACGAGGTCCTGCCTTATTACGGCGGCAGTCGGCCGACCGCCCGGGCAGTCAAGGGGAATGATTTCATGTACTGGGACCTGATGCGGCGCGCGGCGGCGCGGGGTGCGCGGACCTTCGACTTCGGTCGCAGTAAGGTCGGCACCGGGTCCTACGACTTCAAGCGGAATTGGGGTTTTGCCCCGGAGCCGCTCCACTATGAGTATCACCTGGTGCGCGCCCGGGTCATGCCGCAAGTCAATCCCAACAATCCCCGTTATCGCTGGTTCATCGCGGCCTGGAAACACTTGCCGTTACCGTTGGCGAACGCCTGCGGCCCTTTTTTTTCCCGCAACCTCGGTTGATCCCGGCTGGCCACCCGAACCCATGGTAGATACGCGACCCCATCTGTTGTTTCTCTGCCATCGGATTCCTTACCCGCCGGATAAGGGGGACAAGATTCGTTCGTATCATTGGTGGGCGGCCTTGGTAGAGCGTTTTCATGTTCATCTTGGGGCCTTCATTGATGATCCGGCGGATTGGGTGCACGTCGACAAGCTGCGGGCACAGTGTGCGTCCTCGCTCTTTGTGCCCCTGCCCCGGGGCACGGCTTTACTGCGAAGCCTGAGCGGCCTCTGGCGCGGCACGGCCTTGACCCTCCCCTATTACCGCGACGTGAGAATGACGCGGTGGGTGGAGGTGCAGCGGAGGACCAATGACATCGGTTATGTTCTGGTGTTTTCATCGGCGATGGGTCAGTACGTCGAAGGTGGTTGCTGGTCGCGGGCACGCCGCGTCGTAGACTTCGTGGACGTGGACTCGGATAAGTGGGGCCAGTACGCGCAGACGCGACCCTGGCCGACCAACTGGGTCTACCGGCGCGAGGCCCTGCGGCTGGCATGGGCAGAGGAGGGACTGGCGCGGACCTTCGCCGCCAGCCTGTTTGTCAGCGAACCGGAGGCGGCACTGTTTCGTAAGCGTGTCGCGGCGCTCGGGCAGCGCGTCCACGCCATTCGCAATGGCGTGGACATCGCGTATTTTCGGCCGACGGCCGGGTGCGCATCGCCGTTCCCGGTTGATTGTGAACCGGTGGTCTTTACCGGCGCGATGGACTACTGGGCCAATGTGGACGCGGTCCTTTGGTTCATCCGTGAGGTCTGGCCCAGGGTCCGGGCGCAGCGGCCGCGGGCACTCTTTGCAATCGTCGGTTCGCGGCCGTCCCCCGCGCTTAAGGCACTGGGTTGCGGTGACATTGTGGTCACCGGCCGGGTACCGGATGTGCGTCCCTATCTCCAGGCTGCCGCTGCAGTGGTGGCGCCGATGCGCGTGGCGCGCGGCATCCAAAACAAGGTATTGGAAGGCATGGCGATGGCCAAGCCCGTGGTCGTTACGTCCAAGGCACTCGAGGGCATCGCCGCGGTGGCGCAGCGTGACCTGCTGTTGGCGGATGCGCCCGGGGCCTTTGCGGACGCGATCCTGGCGGTACTCGGCGCGGGTGACGAGGGCCTGGGATCGCGGGCGCGGCGGCTCGTGGAAAGGGAATATGATTGGGCGGTATCGACCCAACAGCTGATGGCGTTGCTGCTGGGGAGCGATCGAGTCGCGCCGGCCTGACAGTCAAACACGTGTACCGAAGTCAAACACGCGGCGCGTGCTCGCCGCGTTATATCAGGTGTAATAGAACAGTATGGTTGCTTCCATCGCTCGTGTCGCCCCGGGAAAATCGGCGTGGGGCCCGGTACTGGTCGGTCTCGCGTTCGTCTTGGCGCTGGTGTCAGCCTTGTTCGCCGACACGCTCCGGGCGCTGGTGTCGACCTGGATGGGGTCTGAAACCTATGCCCACGGGTTCCTTATCCTCCCGATCAGTTTGTGGCTGGTGTGGGAAAAGCGGGCGGCCCTCAGGGTCGCGGTACCGCAGCCGACGCTGCTGCCCGCCCTGTTGATGTTGCCGGTGGGGCTGGTGTGGCTGCTGGCGCAACTCGTGGACGTACGGGTCGTGCAGGAGTATGCCTTTGTCTGTCTTCTGATCCTCGCGATCTGGGCGATGATTGGCACGGCGCTGGCCCGCTTCCTGGCCTTCCCGCTCGGTTTTCTGGTGCTCGCCGTGCCGGTGGGAGACGGGCTCACCTACCCCTTGATGAATTTTACGGCGGATTTCAGCGTTAACATGTTGCGGCTCACGGGTATCCCCGTCTATCGCGACGGCACTTTCTTTTCCTTGCCGACCGGGGATTGGTCGGTCATTGAGGAGTGCAGCGGGATTCGCTATCTCCTGGCCTCGGTTACCCTCGGCGTGCTCTTTTCCTACCTCACCTACAGCAAGATTTGGAAACGCGCCCTGTTCATCGCGCTGTCGGCCTTGGTTCCGATCCTCGCCAACGGACTGAGGGCCTACATGATTGTGATGATCGGCCACCTGAGCGGCATGAAACTGGCGACCGGGGTCGACCACCTGGTCTACGGGTGGGTCTTTTTCGGCATCGTGATCGCCATCATGTTCGCGGTAGGCGCCATCTGGCGCGATCCGGAGCGTGACGAGGTTCCGCGCCAAGCCGACTCGGGTGCCGGTCGCTCGACCATCGTTGCAGCACTGTCGGTGCTGCTGGCGAGCGCCATCGGCCCGGGTTTGCTGCTGGCACTGGAGCGGGCTCCGGCGGGCGGGGATGAGCGGGTCGAGTTGCGTTTGCCGGCGCCGGTGGGAGGGTGGCAGAGCGAGGGGGGGAATCTCTGGAGCTGGCGCCCGCATATCGTTGGTGCGGATGGCGAGGGGTATGGCTTTTATCGCGCGGATGCAGCGCCGGTCGGTCTGTACCTGGGGATCTATCGGCGGCAGCGGGAGGGCGCCGAGGTGGTGAACGTGCAAAATCAGATGGTGCCGACGAGCGACCTGGAATGGAGTGATAAGGAGATTACAACGCGCAGG
Organism: uncultured Thiodictyon sp.; assembly: GCF_903828115.1. GTDB lineage: Bacteria > Pseudomonadota > Gammaproteobacteria > Chromatiales > Chromatiaceae > Thiodictyon. Next base: position 16,775 of record NZ_CAIKKU010000484.1, read on the forward strand.
ATTGTCTCCCCAATCGGTGAGTTCAAGGTGAAGCAGGACCGTCTCGCGGGCCGGTCGACCGGCCAGCGTCTGCTGGTTTGGAACTGGTACCGGGTCGGTGCCGTCAATACCAGCAACCCCTTTGTTGCAAAGTTCGCGGAGGCGGCCTACCGTCTTGTTGGCCGCCCGCCAAGCGGCGCCGTGATCGCGGTGGCGGCGCCCTACCGGGAGAGTCCGGACGAGGCGGCGGCGGTCCTTACGGCGTTCATCGACGCCATGTGGCCGTCGTTGGAGGCGGAGATCCAGCGTGCCGCGGGACCCGGTGGGTGATTGCGTTTCGTGGGATGCCGAGACGCTGCGCGGGAGCGTGGATGGCGGCTGAAATTATTCGTGTTGTCGTGGCCGGGATGAAGGTCGGGCCGACGGCATTCCGGATTGTGCGACCTTGATGGTGCAGACGCTATGTGTGGTTTAACCGGGATTTTTGATTGCCACGGGCGACGCGAGCCGTCACGCGACTTGCTTGCGCGCATGAACGATAGCCAATTTCATCGCGGACCGGACCAGGGCGGGCTGCACATTGAACCCGGCGTGGGGTTCGGACACCGGCGTCTTGCGATTATCGACCTCTCCGGGGGTGTGCAGCCACTGTTCAACGAAGACCGCAGCGTGGTGGTCGTCTATAACGGGGAGATCTACAATTTCGCGGCTCTGTCCGAGGAGTTGAAGGCGGCTGGTCATTTCTTTCGGACCCACTCCGATACCGAGGTAATCGTGCATGCCTGGGAGGAGTGGGGTGCGCGTTGTGTACAGCGTTTTCGTGGAATGTTCGCCTTCGCCATTTGGGACCGTAACCGGGAGACGCTATTCCTCGCCCGTGACCGACTTGGGGTCAAGCCGCTTTACTACGCCTTTCTGCCGGACGGGCACCTGATTTTCTCCTCTGAGTTGAAGGCGCTCTATCTGCATCCGGGATTGCCGCGGCAACTTGCTCCCGGGGCCGTGGAGGACTATTTCGCTTACGGCTATGTGCCGGAGCCGCGGACCATTCTGACGCACGCCTTGAAACTTCCGCCCGGCCATCATCTGACCTTGCGGCGCGGCGCGGCGACCCCGGTTGCGCCCTACGAATATTGGGATGTGCCCTTTGTCCCCGCGGCCCCCGCACGGGAACAGGATCTACAGGCAGAACTGATCGAGCGGTTGCGCGAGGCGGTCCGTATCCGGTTGCTTGCCGAGGTGCCGGTGGGGGCCTTCCTGTCCGGCGGTGTCGATTCCAGCGCCGTGGTGGCCATGATGGCCGGTCTGTCGGCGGAACCGGTCAACACCTGCTCTATCTCTTTCGGTGATCCCCGGTTCAACGAGTCTGCGTTTGCGTCCGCGGTGGCTCGCCGCTACCACACCAACCATCGCGTCGAGCAGGTGGAGCCGGATGACTTTGCGTTACTCGATAAGCTTGCTGACCTCTATGACGAACCCTTTGCCGACAGTTCCGCCATGCCGACCTACCGGGTCTGTGAACTGGCGCGACGGCAGGTGACGGTCGCCCTTTCGGGCGACGGCGGTGACGAGAATCTGGCTGGCTATCGCCGCTATCGTTGGCACCGGTTTGAGGAGCGGCTGCGTTCGGCTCTGCCGCTGCGTTTGCGACGTACGCTTTTCGGCACGCTCGGCCGTGTCTATCCGGGGCTTGCGTGGGCGCCGCGGCCGTTGCGCGCGAAGTCGACCTTTCAGGCCCTGGCCCGGGACACGGTGGAGGGTTACTTTCATACGGTCGCCGTCATACCAGATGAGATGCGGTCGCGGCTTTTCAGCGCGGTCTTCCAGCGGGAACTCCAAGGCTACCGTGCGGTGGAGGTCATGCGCCGCCATGCGCAACGGGCCCCCACCGATCACGCTTTATCGTTGGTGCAGTATCTGGACATAAAGACCTACCTGGTGGGCGACATCCTGACGAAGGTGGACCGCGCCAGCATGGCGCATGGCCTGGAGGTGCGGGTTCCGCTCTTGGATCATACGCTGGTGGAGTGGCTGTCCGGCCTGCCGCCGCCGCTCAAGCTCCATGGCGCTGAGGGCAAATATCTGTTCAAGAGGGCGCTGGCCCCCTATTTGCCGGGAGACCTCCTGTACCGTGCCAAGATGGGATTTGCGGTGCCGCTTGCCAGTTGGTTTCGCGGGCCCCTGCGGGAGCGCCTACGCGCTGCGGTCCTGGGTCCGGTGCTCGCCGAATCGGGCATCTTCGAGCGGGACTATCTGATCCAGTTGCTGGCGCAGCACCAGTGCGGGGCCAGGGATTACAGTGCGTCGCTGTGGAGTCTACTGATGTTTGAAGCCTTTCTGCGGCGGGTCGGACTGGGGCCGGGCGGGGTCGCGGCGTGAAAATTCTGCATGTTCTGGATCATTCGATCCCTCTGCATAGCGGCTATACCTTTCGTACGCGCGCGATCCTGGAGCATCAACGGGCGCTGGGCTGGGAGACCGTTCAGGTAACCTCGGCAAAGCACCACGGCGCCGACGCCGCGGTGGAAGTCGTCGATGGACTTGAGTTTTATCGGACCGCGGCCGGACCGGGGTTATTCTCAGGGTTGCCCATAGTCAATCAGTGGGATGTGATCCGCGGTTTGGAGCGGCGGCTGATCCAGGTGATCGAGCGGGAGCGTCCGGACCTCTTGCACGCGCACTCACCGAGTCTGAACGCGGTGGCGGCGATCCGGGCCGGTCGGCGCTGCGCGTTGCCGGTGGTCTATGAGTGCCGCGCCTTCTGGGAGGATGCCGCCACCGACCATGGGACTAACTCGTCGTGGGGTCCGCGCTATCGCCTGTCCCGGCGCCTGGAGACCTGGGCCTTTCGCCATTGCGACGCGGTCACCTGCATTTGCGAGGGGTTGCGCGCGGATATCTGCGCGCGGGGGATCCCCGCCTCCAAGGTGACCGTCATTCCCAATGGCGTCGACCTTGCCCGCTTTGAGTATGGTCTGTCGCGGGACCCGGCCCTGGCCACTGAGTTGGGATTGACTGATCACGTCGTCTTCGGGTTTCTCGGCTCTTTCTATGCCTATGAGGGGCTGTCGCTTGCGCTGCGGGCCTTGCCGCTGATTATCCGCGAGGCACCGCGGATCCGCTTACTGCTGGTGGGTGGCGGTCCCCAAGAGTCCGAACTGAAGCGCCTGACCAGCGAACTCGGCCTCGATTCTTATGTCATTTTTTCCGGGCGGGTGCCGCACGAACAGGTCGAGCGCTACTACCGCTTGGTCGACGTCCTCCTGTACCCGCGTCTGCCCATGCGACTGACGGATCTCGTCACTCCCCTCAAGCCTTTGGAGGCGATGGCCCAAGGCATCTTGGTCATGGCCTCGGACGTCGGGGGGCATCGGGAACTGATCCGGCATGGCGAGACCGGAACCTTGTTTCCCGCCGGTAATGCACAGTCCTTGGCGTCCGCCGTGCTCGATTTGCTGAGTCGACGGGACGCATGGGCTAGGCTGCGGCGACGGGCGCGTGCCGCGGTCGAGCGTGAGCGCGGTTGGCCACTAAGCGTGGAGCGCTACCGCTGCGTTTATGACGGGTTGCTATTGTCGCGGGCGCCCAGACACGCGGTGCGGGCGGGGTAATGGCGGTCGGGTCCCGGGCCGACTTGGCGCGGCATCACGCGGTCGTTTTTTCTTGGTCAGCAAAGTGGTAATCGCCTCATGCGCGACTTATTCGTCACACTGGTGGTCTTCGGCAGCCTCCCGCTGATCCTTCGCAAGCCATTTTTTGGTGTGCTGGTCGGGACCTGGCTCGGGCTGATGAACCCGCATATTCTGTGTTGGAGCTTCGCGGCTGGAAGGCCCTTTGCGTTTATCGTCGCGGTGACGCTGATCATGTCCTTCCTGATTTCCAAGGAGCCGAAGCGGTTGCCCGCGTCGGGACTCGTTGGGCTGTTGGCGTTCTGGTGGTTCTGGCTGTTCGTGACGACCCTGACCGCCTTTTACCCTGAGGCTGCCTGGACGTATTGGGATCGGGCCTGGCGGATCATGCTCCTGACGTTTCTGACCATCGCGCTGTTGACGTCGCGGGAGCGCATCGACGCCCTGGTCTGGATCTGTGTCATTTCGCTCGGATTCTATGGTGTCAAGGGCGGCATCTTTACCCTGTTGGGTGGCGGTGCCAATCATGTCAACGGACCGGCCGGTACCTTTATCGGAGGCAATAACGAGGTCGGACTCGCGCTGGTCATGACCATCCCGCTGATACGCTATCTCCAGCTCACGAGCACGAACCGATGGGTCAAGTACGCGCTGATGGCAGCCATGGGCCTGTGCGTCGTTGCCGTCCTCGGTACCCAATCGCGGGGCGCCCTGCTGGGATTGCTGGTAATGATCCTGTATCTGGCATTGAAGAGTCGCAACCGGGCGGGTCTGCTGCTATTGCTGGCGCTGTCCCTGCCGGTGGCGCTCATGATCATGCCGGAGAGCTGGTACAACCGGATGGATACGATACAGGAGTATAGTCAGGACGCCTCCGCGCTGGGCCGTATCAATGCCTGGTGGACGGCTTGGTACGTCGCCCTCGATCACCCTTTTGTGGGAGGCGGCTTCAATATGTTCCAGCGGCCGACCTTTATCCAATATGCTCCGGATCCGCGGAATGTGCGCGACGTCCACAGCATTTATTTCCAGGCGCTGGGTCAGCAGGGATTCGTCGGTCTCTTCACCTTTCTCGGGATCATGTTCGGTTCGCTGATCAGCTTGAACCGGCTGAGCAAGTTCGCGCGGTCGCATGAACAATTGCAGTGGATCGGAGACCTGTCATCGATGGTGTTCGTGAGTATTATCGGCTACGCGACCAGTGGGGCCTTCCTGGGGCTGTCGATGTTCGACTATTATTATACGCTGGTGGCGATCACGATCGGACTGACAGCGGTTGCGCGGGGCTACGCCGCGCAGGCTGTGCCGAAGATTGCGGAGGTGGCCGCGCGTCCCCCGAGCGCCGTTGCGGTCCCGGCAGTCGGCGCTGGTTTCAATCGCTTCGTTCCGCCGAGGCGGCGGCTCCTGGGAGTCGACGTGGCGGGATGGTTCGCGAAGCTGTGATGCTTTTAGGATTGCGGACTGGTCGCCGGTTCGAGTCCGGCGGGGTCGGTCCGGACCTCTTCCGTGCTGACGAAGTAAAAACCACACTGCTCCGGTGTCAAATTCTCGGCGGCCGTCCGCGGGTATTTGCGGCAACTTGGCGGCCGCACATGGTAGACCGCGCAACTGCTCAGCCCCTGGTCGTCGAAACGCAGGAAGGGGCACGGATAGGGGAGCTTGCAGCAGGCGCCGCAACGGTTGCACTCACCCTGGCGAGTGGCGTCGATCGGTAGGAGAGAAGTAGTTAAGCGCTTGAGTTTATTTAGCATCCGGAGGGGGCTCCTGAGGGCTCATGACCGCAATGGGGCAGGACATGTATACGCGTACAGTATTAGAAAGGGCTGCTCTTGTCACTGGGTGGGGCGCGGCCTAAACCCGGTGATGGATGCGGGTAAGGGTGGTTGCCCGGGGACTGCCTGGTGTCGTTGCGGTCGCGGCACCGGGCGGTCTTTTCGTTCAAGAGCCATCGACCCTGGTGCAGCGCGGTGATGTTTATGACCATGTTGTGTTCCCCGATATAGCCTTGGACCATCCACATCGGAGTAAGTCGTAACGTGTCTTTCAGTCCCCATCCCCCGTGCGCGCCGGCCGCGGTGACGAACTTCGAGGCCCTGGACGGCGTCCAGGAGCAAGCCCGCCGGCTCCTTCTGGACCTCCATGCCCGTCTGGTGGAGCCTGCCGCTCAGGAGCCCCCGCGGGGGCTCCTGAAACGGCTGCGGACGCGCCGCGGGGTGCCTGCGCAGCCCGTTGCTGGGCTCTACTTATGGGGCGGCGTTGGCCGCGGCAAGACCTATCTGATGGATTGGTTCTGCGATGCTCTGCCGGTTGCGCAGAAGCGTCGGGTCCATTTTCACCATTTCATGCGTGAAGTTCATGACGCCATGTCCAAGTTGCCGCGCCAGCCGGACCCGCTGGAGGTGATTGGCGGCCGCTGGCGCGACGGTGTGCGGGTGCTGTGCCTGGACGAGTTCGTGGTGACCGATATCGCGGACGCCATGATCCTGCATCGGTTGCTGGGCGCGCTGCTGCGGCGCGGCATGACGCTGGTGATCACCTCCAACACCCACCCCGAGCAACTCTATCGCAACGGCCTGCAACGCCAATCGTTTCTGCCGGCGATCGACCTGCTGAAGACCCATACGCGTGTGTTTGAGTTGGCCGGCACGCTCGACTATCGACTGCGTAACCTGTCCCAGGCCGGGGTCTACTTCGTCGGCGCCGAGGGGGTGGTCAGGCTGGCCGAGCACTTTGACCACTTGACGGGCGGGCACGGGGCGGTCGAGGAGCGCTTCAGCGTCAACGGACGGACCTTCCCCGCCCGTCGTGTCGGCCCCGATGTCGCATGGTTCGACTTCCAGGACCTGTGCGCCACCCCGCGCTGCGTCGCGGACTACATCGAGATTGCCCGTCTGTTCCATACCGTGCTGTTGTCCGGCGTGCCGGTATTTACTCACCGACAGGAGGCGGCAGCGCGGCGTTTCGTGCATCTGATCGACGAATTCTACGACCGGCGCGTCAAGCTCGTCATCGCCGCTGCCGCGCCGATCGCACAATTATACCCTGGGGGGTTTGTGGACTTCCCCTTCGAGCGGGTGCGTAGCCGTTTGATCGAGATGCAGTCCCACGCCTACCTGGCAGCTCCCGGCACGGCTTAGCCGGTCGGCCCGGCGCCACTCCGGGCGGGTCGCGCCCCGGGTTCCGGGCAGCGGGTCAGTGTTGGTCGGCGCAGGCAATTGCGACCGGTCTATTGGCGGAGAGGGAGGGATTCGAACCCTCGATAGGCTGTTAACCTATACACACTTTCCAGGCGTGCTCCTTAAGCCACTCGGACACCTCTCCGGGGTGTTTGCGGGCGCGGATCGGACTCCCAAGGATTTTTCCATGGATCACTCTTTTCACGTCGCTCGCGAGCCGGGCACAATACAGCAACCCGGCGCCACTTTCAAATCGCCGATTTTTTCGCTGCCGGCCGCCCCCGCTGGCCAGCGATCTGATGCCCCCACACGATCCCCTGATGACCATGCTACACCCTGTCCCCGCCGCCCGGTCGACGCTCGCCGAGTCGGCCGATCGTCACCGGCTTTACGAATGCGCGGTGCAGAATCCGCGCTCGGAGGTGGATTTTATCGACCACACCTACCGGCAACTGCGCGGCCGCAGTGCCCGCTGGTTGCGCGAGGATTTTTGCGGCACTGCCGCGGTCTGCTGCGAGTGGGTCCGTCGGCGCAAGACCAACCGTGCCCTCGGCGTGGACCTGGACCCGGTGGTCCTGGACTGGGGGCGGTGCCACAACCTGGCGGCGCTGCCAGCCAGTCAGCGCGCCCGTGTCCAATGGGAGCAGGCCCTGTATGACCCGATCACCGGCCGTCTGGTCTGCCATATCCATTTCAACTTCGCGGACGGCTCCCGTCTGGAGCGTGCCTTCACCTACGACTGGCGGTTGTGGTCCCTGCCGGAGATTCGGGAACTACTGACCGAGGCGGGATTCTCCCGGGTGCTGGTCTACTGGCAGGGCTGGGACCCGGACGGTCGCCCGGACGGCCGTTTCCAGCCGGTGGCGACCGGGGAACCGGACGCCGGCTGGATCGCCTATCTGTCGGCGGAGCCGTGAAGGCCGCAACGGGCGATGATGAAGTCGACGATCGTCTCCCCGTCGTGCAGCGGCAGGCGCGGTGGGTGCTCGCCCGCGGGCAGGGCGTCGTCGGTGGCCACGGCGATGATCCGCGGGTCGCGCGGATAGAGGGGCGGCTCACCCAGCACGGCGCGGTAGACCTCGATCTTCGGATAATCGGCATACTTGAAGCCCTCCGCGAGCACCAGATCCAGGTCCCCGGGGGCGAAGCGCGTGAGCAGTTCCTCCAGGTCCGGGTCCGTGCCCCGCACCCGGTTCTCCACCTGCAGGGCCCAGCGCTCGGACGACGCCAGCAGGACCTGGTCGGCCCCGGCCGCGCGCAGTTCAAAGCTGTCCTTCCCCGGTCGATCCAGGTCGAAGCGATGGTGGGCGTGTTTGAGATAGCCGACCCGCAGTCCCCGGTCCTTGAGGATGGGGACCAGTCGGCGCAGCAGGGTGGTCTTGCCGCCGCTGCTGGGGGCGACGAAGCCGATGACAGGGATGGGGTGCAAGGGCATGGTAAGGGTGCTCCGGGGGTTGCCGCGATTCTAAGCCCAAGCGCGCCCCGGGTGACGTCCAGGGGTGCGATCAGAACTGATGTGTTAACGCACATGTCGTAGCATACCCGCCAAGCTGCCACGACCGCCGGAGCCGGGTACGCGATGCGTACCCTACAGCTACAGCGA